>NTKX01000052.1 GCA_002457135.1 SAR116 cluster bacterium MED-G04 | reverse complement strand
TTGCCATGAAATTGAAAGACCCCGGTTTCCACAGGAATTGCAAATTTTGGCTCACCGGGAATGTATATGCTCAACGCATGCCAGAAATCCCTGTTTAGCGGGAAAACTGATTTTCCATCTTTGTACCGTGATGAAAATTCGTGTCTGTTTCTGCCGTTTTTGCAATCATTCCATTTATTATTTTTATCAAAGCCACAAAAGCTTTCCCTGGTTTCAAATTTAATAGCCTTCTCCCCAAGCCTCACAATGTCTTCTGAAACGACAACTCCCCATTTTTGAAAATTCTTCTGCAAACTATGACTGAACCGAAGACCAAACCCGATGTCTTTTCCCAAAGAAAATTTTTTGTCAAATGCCGAATTTGCATAACTTAATTTGAACGGTTTAATTTTCTCTGTGGCTGAATTTTCTTCAGGACCATCATCACAATCTTGAATACATGTTCCTGCATACGCTGAACCGTATTCTGCACCAAAAATCATCAACAGTATAAGAAGAACACGCATCATTTAACCCATCCATGTACTCAAAATACCATATAATACAATCTGTTCCGGGGGGTTTATTATCCTATAATTTAATTATAACCTGCCTTTAATTCGAGGGCTGATGGCGAACGTCTATGCCCAGCACGGACATGGCCATATCAGGGACGGCGGCAAAGCCGAGAAAGCTGGTTGCCGGTACCGGGGATGCCGGGCGCATTTCAATCGAAAGGGTCCCCCCGTCCTGGAGGAAAGACCGAATGGGCCTTGAGGCCATGGCATAGGTCTGTGGTGCGTACAGCCCGAGCGTCATGGCCAACTGGTCCATGATGATGTTCACCATGCTGTCCTTGCTCATGCCGGTTTGCGACTGCTGGTATAGCATGATGACATCCAGCAACCCGTTGTCACGCAGCACGATGGAGGACTGATTGAACAACAGCCCCGTCAACAGCACGGTCATGTATTCTTCCTGATTGGCGGATTGCAGACCAACCATGGAATTCAGCAGCTGGAGCGTGGCGTTCGGCATCCCGATATCAAGTTCGAGGCTGACTTGCCCCATGCCATCAACATCCAGAAGCACATCGGATGAGGAGTTCACACGGTCAGGGCGTTCATCAATCTGCCCCCTGATGGTGAGGCTGGATGAAATGGCCTCCCGGCCGATCTGCCTCAGAAAAGCGTCATATTCAGGGCGATAATCAACATCGGCGGCGGGAACAAAGACGAGGTTATTGATCTGGATTTCGCCTTCCTGCAACGGCACATCAGGCATGGCATCAACCGAAACAGGGATGGAGTTCACGAGGATTTCATCAATCGAAACAGACTCGCCGTTATTATTCCCGAACCCGACCCCCTTGATGATCACCTCACCCGTGACGGCGATATTTTCAGGGTTGAAATCTTCGCTGAAAATGACCCCTATATTGTCTGCACCGCCTGTGATGACCAGCCCGCGCCAGTCAAGCTGGCTCATGGCAAGGCTGCCATCATAATCTTCCATGATCATGTTGATGATGGTCAGCTGATCCAGCGTCAGGGTATCGCCATCGCTGGTTGAATAAATGGTCAGCCTGTCGGCATAGCTGGTTCTGCCATCAGCCATATTAATCGTGATGCCCGATATCTCACCGTTCAGGGTTTCGGGATCAATCGAGCCGGACTGAAAATTGATAACAGCCTCACCAATACGCACGTTTCCTGATGCCAGCACAGGGCTGGTGACGATCACCATGAAAAATACAAAAAATAACCTGAAAAAATGCTGCATCAATCATCTCATATGGGGGTGTATTTATTGTCGCAACATATTGCATCCCTGTCCAGCCATGGATAATCTGTCCACCTGTGAGGGAGAATGTAATGCCAAAAGCCGCATTCAGTTGGGAAGACCCGTTTCTTATTGACCAGCAGCTCAGCGATGATGAGCGCATGGTGTGTGACAGCGCGAGGCGATTTGCCAGTGATGTCTTAATGCCCCGGGTGATCAGCGATTATCGCGAAGAAAGCTTTGACCGCTCGATCATGGAGGCGATGGGGGAAATGGGGCTGCTCGGCACCACCATTGAGGCTGCCTATGGCGGCGGCGGGATGAACCATGTCTGCTACGGTCTCGCCGCACGGGAAATCGAACGCATCGACAGCGGCTATCGTTCCGCCATGAGCGTGCAGTCATCGCTGGTCATGTACCCTATCAGCGCCTTTGGTAATGAGGATCAGAAACAGCGCTTTCTGCCCGGGCTTGCCAGCGGCAAGATGGTCGGCTGTTTCGGGTTGACCGAACCCGATTACGGATCGGATGCCGGGGCTTTGGTGACCCGCGCTGAAAAAACCGATGGCGGCTACAGGCTGACCGGATCGAAAATGTGGATCTCAAACGCCCCGGTGGCTGATATTGCCGTTGTCTGGGCAAAACTGGATGGCGTTATTCGCGGCTTTATCATTGAGCGCGGCAATGCCGGTGACGGGTTTGACACCCCCATGATCAAGGGCAAGCTGTCCTTGAGGGCATCCATGACCGGTTCCATCATGATGGATGGTGCCTTTGTGCCTGAAGAAAACCTGCTGCCTGATGTGAGCGGGCTGAAAGGCCCGTTCTCATGCCTCAACAAGGCGAGATACGGAATTGCCTGGGGAACGCTCGGGGCGGCTGAATTCTGCTGGCATGCGGCGCGGCAATACACGCTGGATCGCAAGCAGTTCGGTCGGCCGCTTGCTGCCAATCAACTGGTGCAGCTCAAACTGGCCAATATGCAGACTGAAATCACCCTCGGGCTTCAATCCTGCCTGCGGGTTGGCCGGATGCTGGATGATGGCACCGCCGCCCCTGAGGTGATTTCGCTCATCAAGCGGAATTCATGCGGCAAGGCGCTCGATATCGCCCGCATGGCCCGCGATATGCACGGCGGCAACGGAATTTCCGAGGAATATCATGTCATGCGCCACATGGCGAACCTTGAAACCGTGAACACCTATGAAGGCACCCATGATATCCATGCCCTGATCCTGGGCCGGGCGCAGACAGGGTTGCAGGCCTTCACCGGCGCATAAATCGAACATTGCTTAAATCAGGCAGGGTTGAAACTCAAGCCGGGTTGAAGCCGATTTCCCTTGGCCTCAGGAGCGAGAGCAGCTTGCCCTGACCCGGCTTGATATCCCCGATGGTATCGGCATCAAAAACCAGATCGGTCAGGGTGCAGGTCGGGTAATCCGCCACCGAGGCAAAGAGATGTTCATCCTCAGCCGCCAGCATCATCTGGATCAGCAGGATCATGCCCGGGTTATGCCCCACGAACATGGCCGTTTTGCAGTCATGGGCGTAATCCGTCAGCACCTCAAACAGCGTATCACCCGAGGCGTTATAGATGCGGTCATCAATGACGGGCTCGATATCAGGGGCCAGCGTTGACAGAACATGATGGGCTGTCTGGCGCGTCCGTTTGGCGGGTGAGACCATCACCATTTCAGGCCTTGGCATGTGTCGGCGGAGCAGCGCGCCCATGTCTGTTGAGTTCCGGATTCCCCTCGAAACCAGTTCGCGGTCAAAATCCTCACCGCTTTTGGAGACGATTTCCGTCTTGCCGTGACGCAGCACCAATAATCGTGCCATGGGTCTACCCTTCAGGTTCAAAAGATCATTTGAACGCCTTGTTAACCATTTTACAACCGCTTTATTCAACAATATCAGGCTGGCAAGTTTTCGTTCAGGCATTATAGTGGTTGCAGGAATGCTTAATCGTAATCAAAGACTGGTGAAAATAATGACTGGCATACAATCCGGGACAGGAATGAAATCCGGCTTTCTTGAATCCATCGGCAACACACCGCTGATCCGGCTCGCCAGGGCGAGTGAGGAAACAGGCTGTGATATTTATGGCAAGGCTGAGTTCATGAACCCTGGCGGTTCCGTCAAGGATCGCGCTGCCCTCGGGATCATTACCGAAGCGGAAGCATCAGGGATGCTGAAACCCGGCGGGCTGATTGTCGAGGGCACGGCGGGCAATACCGGCATCAGCCTGGCCATGGCCGCCAATGCCCGGGGCTACCGTTCGGTGATCGTCATGGCGGAAACCCAGAGCCAGGAAAAAAAGGACATGCTGCGCCTGCTCGGTGCTGATCTGAGGCTGGTTCCCGCGGTTCCCTATAAAAACCCGGGTAACTACATCCGCTATTCCGAAAGGCTGGCTGATGAGCTGCGCGAAACCCATGATGGCGGGGTGATCTGGGCCAACCAGTTCGACAATACCGCGAACCAGAACGGGCATTACACCACCACCGGCCCCGAAATCTGGGAAGCGACCGATGGCAAAATCGATGGCTTCACCTGCTCGGTCGGGTCAGGAGGGACCATCGCGGGCATTGGCCGTTACCTGAAGGATCAGAACCCCGATATCACCATTGCACTGAGCGACCCTGAAGGGTCCGCGCTCTACAACCATTACGCCCATGGTGAGATGAAGGCCGAGGGCAATTCGGTTTCAGAGGGGATTGGTCAGGGCCGGATTACCGGCAACCTCGCCCTCGCCCCGATTGAAACGCAATACCGCATCAGTGATGAGGAGGCATTGCCCCTGATCTATGACCTGCTGCTGAATGAGGGGCTGTTGCTGGGGGGATCGAGCGCCATCAACGTCGCCGGTGCCATCCGCCTGGCCCGTGACCTCGGCCCCGGGCATACCATTGTGACCATTCTCTGTGATAGCGGCCAGCGCTATCAATCCAAAATCTGGAACCCGGTGTTCCTCAAAGAAAAAAACCTGCCTGTTCCATCTTGGCTTGACCAGTGAGTTACCATCATGACGATTAACCCGATTATTACCGCCGCCGAGGCCGTGGCCCTGCATGGCAAATCCGGCACTGTCTTTGCCGATGCCACCTTCCATCTGCCCACCGCCGGGCGCAATGCGCTCGAAGAATACAATCAGGAACGCATTGATGGGGCGGTTTTTTTCAATATTGATACGATTGTCGCCCCCGACAGCGACCAGCCGCACACCATGCCTGATGCCGCCACCTTTGAGGTGCATATGAGGGGGCTGGGCATCAATAAGGGTGATCTGGTGATTGTCTATGACCGCTCAATTTTTTATTCGGGTGCGAGGGCCTGGTACATGCTGCGTTTGTTTGGTCATGCCGAGGTACGCGTGCTGAACGGCGGTTTTGATGCCTGGCGTGATGCCGGTGGCCCGGTTTCTACCGCCACCCCTGCCCCGTTACCGAAGGGCAATTTCACCGCGTCTGCCAGTCTTGGCGATAACGCCATCATCCTGATTGACGACATGAAATCGATTATCGGCATGCCCGATGATCAGCGGTCATTTCAGGTCATTGATGCCCGTGCCGCAGGCCGCTTCAAGGGTGAGGCGGCTGAACCCCGCCCCGGGTTGAGGGCTGGTCACATGCCTGGGGCGGTGAATATCCCCATCGGCAGCCTGATCAACCCTGATAACGGCTATCTGAAGGAAAAAGATGAGCTGGAGGCGATTTTCAAGGGCATTGACCCTGCAAAACCCATTATCACCACCTGCGGTTCGGGGGTGACGGCGTGCGGGCTTGCCCTTGGCCTCAACATCATCGGGGTTGACGGGATTACAGTCTATGACGGCTCATGGAGCGAATGGGGTTCCCGTGCGGATTGCCCGATTGCCACGGGCTAGCCGCCACCTGACCATTCCTGTTTGGGCGCGAAACAGACCCTAGTGATTGAGGATCTGGCTGAGGAACAGCTTGGTCCGGTCATTCTTTGGCGTGTTGAAGAACGCTTCGGGTTCATTTTCCTCAACAATCTGGCCTTCATCCATGAAGATCACGCGGTTGGCGACCTTGCGGGCGAAACCCATCTCATGGGTGACGCAGATCATCGTCATGCCATCCTCGGCGAGGGCGACCATGGTATCCAGCACTTCCTTGATCATTTCAGGGTCCAGCGCGGAGGTCGGCTCATCAAACAGCATCAGTTGAGGCTGCATGCAGAGCGCCCGGGCAATCGCCACACGCTGCTGCTGACCACCCGAAAGCTGGCCGGGGTATTTATGCGCCTGTTCGGGGATTTTGACGATTTCAAGGAAGCGCATGGCAATGTCCTCGGCTTCCTTTTTGGGCATCTTGCGAACCCAGATCGGGGCCAGCGTGCAGTTTTCCAGGATCGACAGATGCGGGAACAGGTTGAAATGCTGGAACACCATGCCGACCTCACGCCGGATGAATTCAATATTCTTCAGATCGCTGTTCAGCTCAATCCCGTGGACGTTGATGATACCGCGCTGGTGCGCCTCCAGCCGGTTGAGGCATCGGATCAGGGTGGATTTGCCAGAACCGGACGGGCCGCAAACGACAATGCGTTCACCCTTTTTGACCTGCAGGTTGATATCCCGCAGGACGTGGAACTGGCCAAACCATTTATTGACCCCTTCCATGGCAACAATGACTTCATCTTCAACGGTCATCTTGGTGCGATCGACGTCATTTTGCTTGTTCATCAGAACCCCCTTAGCCTAGTGCTTGCGCCCGCGGCTGAGTTTGTTTTCCATGTAAATCGAATAGCGCGACATCCCGAAACAAAAGACGAAGAACACCGCCGCTACAAATAAATACCCCGTATGCGCCTGCACCGGGGTTGCCCATGCCACATCGGAAATCGCGGACTGGGCCGCGCCAAGCAGATCAAACAGGCCGATGATGCTGACCAGCGTGGTATCCTTGAACAGACCGATAAAGGTATTCACAATCCCCGGGATAACGTGGGTCAGTGCCTGGGGCAGGATGATCAGGCGCATTTTTTCCCAATACGAAAGCCCCAATGCGTCCGCGCCCTCGTACTGGCCCTTGTCCATGGCCTGCAATCCGCCGCGGATCACCTCAGCCATATAGGCGGCCGAGAACAGCATGACCCCGATCAGGGCGCGCAACAGGTTATCAAAATTCACGCCTTCAGGCAGGAACAGCGGCAGCATGACCGATGCCATGAACAAAACCGTGATCAGCGGCACCCCGCGCCAGAATTCAATGAAGACAATCGAAAGGATACGCGCTATCGGCATGGAGGAACGGCGACCAAGGGCCAGCACAATCCCCAGCGGCAATGACGCGACAATGCCGGTGATGGCCACCACCAGCGTGATCAGCAGCCCGCCCCATTGATTGGTGTCAATCGTGCGAAGACCGTAATCAACCCCGAGGATCAGCATCACCACGGCGTAACCGACCAGGAGCCAGCCGCCAATACCGCCAGCCGAGGCAAAGGCCGCCATGGTCTCACCCAGCAGCCCGCGACCGGCCAGCCGGCCAAAGGTAATCAGGGCCAGCCCGATCATGAAAATAATGCTCAGCGTCATGAGGCTGACATCAAACCCGCCCCCGTAGAGCAGGATAATCGTCAACAGCGGATAGACCGTCAGCAGGAAGATACCAACATAACGCCGGTATGGCAGGGGTTCGATCATCACCCAGGCCAGGCCGATAAGGCCGATGATCCCGGCCAGATTGACCCGCCACAGCTGATCAATATCATAAGGCCCGTACATCATGAATTTCATCTTGGCGGCAACAAAGGGCCAGCATGCCCCGTGCCAGCCTGAGGGGAGTTGCCCGCCCTGATCGATGGTGAAACACGCCTCACGCTTGATGCCGTCAGGATCGCTCCACACAGCGGATAATACGGCAAAATCAAACAGCCCCCAGGCTGTTGAAATCGTCAGCCAGCCAACAAAAACAGTGAAAAACGCCATCACGATGGAACGGACAGCAGAGCCGATGGAGGTGAAATCAGAGCATGATGCCAGGACATTGTGCCAGAGCCAGCCGCTGATCCCTGCTTCGGATGGTGGCGGCGGCAGAACCGGGGCATCCTCGGTGCGGACATAGCCTTTATCCGGTTGCGCCTTGCCGGGTCTCGCCCTGGTTGGCCTGTTGCTGGTGGGTTTTTTGGCCATCTTACCTCTCCACCAGCTTAACTTTGGAATTAAACCAGTTCATGAACAGGGCCGTGACAATAGAGAAAGTCAGGTAAACCGACATCATCATGAAGATCATCTCAATTTCCTTGCCAACCTGATTGAGCGCGGTACCGGCAAAAACCGAAACCAGTTCAGGGTAGGCAATGGCAACCGCCAGCGATGAGTTCTTGGTCAGGTTGAGGTATTGCGAGGTCAGGGGCGGAATGATGATCCGCATGGCCTGGGGAATGATCACCAGTTGCAGCACCTTGCCCTGCTTGAGACCAAGCGAAAGGGCAGCCTCAGTCTGGCCCTTGTTGACGGCAAGAATACCGGCCCGGACGATTTCAGCGATAAAAGCGGCGGTATACAGCGTCAGGGCGAGCCAGACCGACATCATCTCAGGGATGATGAGCATGCCCATGCCATCCTGATAACCACGGCGCAGGATCGGGCCGGTTTCACGGAATTCAGGAAATTCCCACGAAAGCGGGCTGCCCGTTACCAGAAACACAGCCAGCGGTATCAGCACCAGCACACCCGTCCCGACCCAGAAAACCGGGAAAGGCTTGCCTGTTTCATGTTGGCGGATACGCGCAAAACGGTTGATCCCCATGGTGATCGCAATGGCGATGGCAAGGGCAATCATGGTGGCGGAAAACCCCTCAGCAGGGATCGGGGCAGGCAGATACAGCCCGGTAATGTTGATCCCCGCCGCGCCTTCGAAAATTTCGATCTTGCCGCGCCGGTTCGGCAGGGAGCGGAGAACGGCGAAATACCAGAAAAACAGCTGGAGCAGGAGCGGGACATTACGGGTTATTTCAATGTAAGCGGTCGAAAACGCGCGCAGAACAAAATTCTGCGACAGGCGCATGATGCCCAGCGTGAAGCCAAGGGCAGTGGCCGCAAAAATACCAAAAAACGCCACCACGAACGTGTTGACGATGCCGATATAGTAAACATCAAGGTAGGTTGATGATCCGGCCTCATAATCAAACAGCCATGTTCCCAGCGTTGTGCTGATCTGGAAACCGGCGGATTGTGACAGAAAGCCAAAGCCAACAGACTTATTCTGGGTGGCGAGGTTCGTTACCGTGTTTTCAACAATCCACCAGAGACCGAAGACGATGGACCCGAGCATCAGTGCCTGAAAAATAAGGCTGCGTGATCGCGTATCGTTGATAACAGATAGTATAAAAGAACTTCCGGAATTCATGGCAGCACTCGTTTTATTCGAATGGCCTAGAATAATACCGCCCGGCCATATAGCCAGGCGGTATCATGAAGGTCAGATCGCTTAGCGGATCGGAGCAGCGTAGAGAATGCCGCCCTGTGACCACAGGTTGTTGACACCACGAGCAAGTTTGATCGGGGTGTTGAGGCCGACATGGCGCTCATAGCTTTCGCCGTAGTTACCAACCTGGGTGACAATGTTCATCGCCCAGTCGTTGCTGAGGCCAAGCTCTTCACCGAAGTTGCCTTCTGTGCCGAGCAGACGCTTGACCGACGGGTTGTTGTCGTTGGCCATTGAGGCAGCGTTGGCAGCAGTGATGCCAAGCTCTTCAGCGTTGATCATGGCATTGAGCGACCAGCGAACAATGTTGAACCAGTTGTCGTCACCCTGACGAACGACCGGGCCAAGTGGCTCCTTGGAAATGATTTCCGGCAGAACAACGTGGGCATCCGGGCTGGTCAGCTTGGTGCGCTGGGCAGCTAGGCCGGAACGGTCAGTGGTGTAAACATCACAACGGCCAGCATCGTAGGCAGCAACAACTTCGTCAGCCTTTTCATAGGCAACAAGGTTAAAGCTCATGTTGTTGGCACGGAAGTAATCGGTGATGTTCAGCTCAGTCGTGGTACCGGTGTTGGTGCAGATGTTTGCGCCATCCAGTTCGAGAGCGGATTTGGCACCGAGACCGGCAGGAACCATCATGCCCTGGCCATCATAATAGTTGACGCCAGCGAAGTTCAGGCCCAGCTGGGTGTCACGGGTCATGGTCCAGGTGGTGTTACGGGACAGGATGTCGATTTCACCAGAGCTGAGCGCGGTGAAACGCTGCTTGGCTGAAAGCGGGGTGAACTTTACCTTGCTGGCATCACCGAATACGGCAGCGGCAACAGCGCGGCAAAGGTCAACGTCGATCCCGGCCCAGTTGCCAGCATCGTCAGCGTTGGAGAAACCTGGGAGGCCCTGGGAAACACCGCACTGAACAAAGCCCTTGGCTTGGACCTGTCCGAGCGTCGTGTCACCGTGAGCACCAGCAAAAGCGCTGGTTGCAAGAATAGCAGTTGCAACACCAGCAATAGCAGATGTGATTTTGATCATTTGTCTTCCCTCTATGATGATTAGACAGTTTATAATCTAGTTAGTGAAAAATCTAAAAGCCTCAAGGTCAAATAACAACAATAAAGTGCTTAACCATCAAAAAAATTTGAAAAATTAGGAAATGTATTTAGTTTCAGAATTCTAGGCATTCTCGCATCAAAGGAAAACCGGAATGAAAAAAACACCCAGCAAGCATACTATTGCTGTCCACGCAGGGATGAAACCTGATGAAAACCACGGTATCCCGAACCCGCCCGTCTATCATGTATCCACCATCCTGAGGGGCAGTTTCGCCGAGGAGCGCAAGAAACAGTTTCAATATGATTACGGCCGCATGGGAACACCGACAACCGTTGCGCTGGAAAGTTCTGTTGCCGCGCTCTACGGCGCGGATGATGCAGTCGCGGTTCCATCGGGGCTGGCATCGGTCACAACCGGGGTCATGGCGGTGGTCCGCAGCGGCGATAACGTGCTTTTTCCGGATAGCCTCTATGGCTCGGCGCGGCGGTTTGCCGAGGTCGTCCTGCCAGCAGCGGGCGTTACGCCACTATTCTATGATCCGCTCGCCACGGCTGATGAGCTGGAAGCGCAGATGGATGACAACACCAGCCTGATCTATATCGAAACCCCGGGCAGCCAGACCTTTGAGGTACAGGATACCAGGGCGATTGTTGATCTGGCCCGCCGCAAGGGGTGCCTCACGGCCTGTGACAACACCTGGGGAACACCGCTCTATTTCGATGCGGTCGGCCACGGCATTGATGTCATTATTGAGGCTGGGACCAAGTATATCAGCGGCCATTCCGATGTCAGCATCGGGTTTGTTGCCGCGGTGGGTGAAACCGCGAAAAAGGTCAGGGCCTATGCCATCAACATGGGGCTGTGTGTTGCCCCTGATGATCATTACCTTGCCCTGCGCGGTATGCGGACCCTGCCGTTGAGGCTGCGCCAGTCCGAACAGAACGGGCTGGCCCTGGCGCGCTGGATCGAACAGCAGCCCGAGATTATCGGCATGCGCCATCCCGGCCTGCCCAGCCACCCCCAGCATGCGCTCTGGCAACGTGATTTCACCGGTTCCTGCGGGTTGTTCAGTTTCATGCTTGACCCCGCCATCCCAGTTGCGGCGGTGGATGCCATGGCTGATCACATGGAATTTTTCGGGATCGGGGCCTCATGGGGTGGTCATGAAAGCCTGATCCATGAAGGCCATTACAAGCGCACCGTCACCCCGGAACCGGAGGGGCATCTGGTCCGAATTTACGCCGGGCTTGAGGATCAGGCCGACCTGCTGAGGGATATCGAGGCGGGGTTTGAGCGGATGCGAAACCACCGCTAGCATTGACGGATCAGGGGTCGGCATCCCCCTCCCCTGATGGAACCGCTGGCCCGCACTGATTTTCAACCGCTTTCAGGATGCGGTCTTCGGTGCCGAGGATGGTTTCTTTCAGCTCCCGCATCACGGCATTGAGGCTGAGGGCATGGGCAGGGGTGATCAGCCCAAGCTCAACCGATGCCATTCCGGTGAGGGACAGGGCAATCATACCCAGAAAGAACAGCTTCACGCCTTGCATCAAAACCCCCTCCTGAACCATTTGTGACACCGGATCATGCGATGCCATGGGTTGAATTTACCGCCCCTGATAATGCCGGGTCAGTAACCCTTCCCGGTCATCAACCGCGTTCATGGGCATTGCCCCCTACTGAAATGGTTGCCGCCCCCATGACTATTGGTGTTATATCGGTGTCAGTATTTTGCATGGGGATAAACGCCCCACAGTTGAAGGATAAAAACCATGGCTGATCCGGCCAGTTTCTGGAATGAGCGTTACCAGCGCGAAGATTATCTCTTTGGTACCGAGGCCAATGATTTCATCCGCGCCGTCACCCCTGTTGCCGCGCCGGGTATGCGGGCCTTTGCCCCCGCTGATGGTGAGGGGCGGAACGGCGTGCATCTGGCCCGGCTGGGGTATGAGGTCAGCAGCATTGATGCCTCAAACCTGGCGGTGGATAAGGCCTTTGCCCTTGCCGAAAGCGCAGGCGTTACGCTCAACGCAAGGGCCGGTGACATGCTGGAGGAAGACTGGCCTGAAAATCATTACGATCTGGTGGTGGTCTGTTTCATGCATTTCATGCCTGATGATCATGATGTTTTCATGGGCAAGATACGGCAATGCCTCAAACCCGGCGGTCTGCTGGTCATGGAAAACTACACGGTTGATCAGATCCCGCTGACCTCAGGCGGCCCGAAAAAACCGGAAATGCTGCTGACCCCTGATCGGGTCAGGGCTGACCTTGCCGCCTATGATATCGCGTTCATGCAGGAAATACGCCGGCACCTCACCGAGGGGCCACGCCATCAGGGTATCGCCGCCACGATACAGGTTATTGCCCGTAAAAAAGCCCAGACCAGCGTTGAGACTGACGGAAAGACAGGGCCATGACCGGGGATCAAAAGCCTATCCGTGCCAGCCGTGAGGTTATCTGGCACCTGACCTGCGGGTCATGCCATTACTACTGGACCTATCCGACCATGAATATCAGTGAAGATATCAGCGGCAAAACGTTCCACTGCCCGCTTTGCGGGGTCAAATCCGACATTACGGTTGAGGATTTGACGACCAATGGCCAATAACCATCCCGACGATAAAACCCCGGAAGATGATCAGATCACGGATCAGAACCGGAAAAGGGTTCTGACCGCAACATCGCTTGGCATCATTTTCGCCATTGCGGCGGCGCTGGTGTTTTCCCTCCAGGACGGCATTTCCAAATACATGGCCACCCAGTACAACGTTTTCTTTGTCGTGATGCTGCGCTACTGGGCGTTTGCGGCCTTTGTGCTGGTCATGAGCTCGAGGGGTGAAGGCGGTATCGCCGCCGTGGCACGATCCCAGGTCATAGGGCTGCAATTTTTCCGGGGCATGCTGCTGGTGTTGCAGATCTGCGTCATTATCTGGAGCTTTGCCAATATCGGGCTGATCAGCACGCATGTCATCTTCGCCGCCTTCCCGTTGCTGGTGACGGCATTATCGGTCCCGTTCCTGAAAGAAACCGTCGGCTGGCAACGCTGGCTGGCGATCTTTGCCGGGTTTGCCGGGGTGGTGATCATCCTGCAACCGGGGTCATCGGTATTTTCCCCGATTTCACTCATCCCCTGCCTGACGGCGCTGATGTTCGCCTTCTATCACATCCTGACCCGTTATGTGTCCCGGTTTGATACACCACAGACCAGCTTTTTCTGGACCGGCATAGGCGGTGCTGTCACGGTCAGCTTCATCGGGCCGTTTTTCTGGGACCCGATGGTGGGGTTTGACTGGTTCTGGATGCTTGCGCTGGCGATACTGGGG
>NTKX01000051.1 GCA_002457135.1 SAR116 cluster bacterium MED-G04 | reverse complement strand
CCCAGCCCGGGAACATTGTCCCTGACCGCGCTGATGCAGCGGCAGATCAGGTTGCCCGGATCATGGGCATGGCTGCCATCATCGGTTTTGTTGGCAGGATCAATCCGGGGGAACAGCGCAATGGCCGGAATGTTGAGGTCAACCGCTTGGCGGGCATGGTCAACCACATCATTGATCGACAACCGGTTGACCCCCGGCAGGGATGCAACGGGTTCAGGCGTGCCATCGCCTTCACGCACGAACAGCGGCCAGATCAGGTTATCGGGCCTCAGCGTGGTTTCGCGGACCATGCGGCGGGACCAGTCCTCGGCGCGGGTGCGGCGCAGTCGTGTTGCTGGAAATGCCTCGTTGGTGGATGGTGCCTTAATCATGCTTTTATTTTCGCTCATAACATGGGGGAATCGCAACTTCTAAAGGGTTTCCCCTCTTCTCGACCGCAACTGGATACAGTATAAGTTTCGAATGATCAACAATCCCTACCTCAATATAGGCACCGAAGCCAGTACTGGCTGCATTATTCTCGACCGCCCGAAAGCCCTCAATGCCCTGTCGCTTGACATGTGTGATGCTCTTGCCACCGCGCTGAGGGCATGGGCCGATGATCCCGCGATTGACCGTGTTATCATCAGCGCAACCCCGGGCCGGGCGTTCTGCGCGGGCGGTGATGTGCGTGCCATTGCCCCTGATATCCGTGCTGATATCGCTGCCGGTGATGCCTATTTCCTGACCGAATACCAGCTTGATCTGTTGATCCATCTGTTTCCGAAACCGGTGGTGGTTGTCGCCAACGGGCTGACCATGGGGGGCGGGGCAGGAGTGCTGCTCAACGCATCGCATCCGGTGATCACAACGGCGATGGATTTTGCCATGCCTGAAACCGCCATCGGGCTGTTTCCTGATGTTGGTGCCTCCATCTTTTTGCGCAAGGCTCCCCCGGCGGTGGCGGCTTTTCTCGGCATGACGGGGTGGCGTATCGGTGCCGGTGATATGGCGCATTACGGCATCGCCCCCCGGGTCATCGATGCTGACAGCCATGATGCGCTGATCAGGGCCGTGATCAACACCCCTGATACTGGCGGGATTGATGCCGTGCTTGATGGCTTCCGTTGTGAAGTTGATGAAAAGCCGCTGGTGGACGAGGAGGAGTGGATCACCCGGCATTTCAGCAAGCCTGATCCGGTGTCGATCCGCGCCGGGCTGGAGGGGGGTGATCACCCGATGGCGGAAAAAACCCGTCATGCGCTGGATACCCGCTGCCCGCTGTCGATTGCGGTGGCGCACCGGCTGTTGACTGATCCTCAGATGGAACCGGCCACTATTGTTGATGCTATTCGTCAGGATTATGCGCTGGCCCTGCGGATGATCCGTCATCCTGATTTTGTTGAAGGTGTCCGGGCCTTGCTGATCGACAAGGACAATGCCCCGGCCTGGCAGCCCGCAAGTCTAAGTGGCGTGACCGGGGCCATGGTTGAGGCTATAGTCACCCCTGAGGATGCCCCTGTTCTAGCAATCCCCGAAGCATCGGTATCAACAAAAGGAAAAGCATGATGCGCCTGAGCCAGTATTTTTTGCCAGTCATGAAAGAAACCCCGAAAGAGGCGCAGATCGTGTCTCACCGCCTGATGCTGCGTGCCGGGATGATCCAGCAATCGAGTGCCGGGATCTATTCCTGGTTGCCGCTGGGGCTGAAAGTCATGAACAAGATCGGCCAGATTGTCCGTGAAGAACAGAACCGCGCCGGGGCCAATGAAATCCTGATGCCGACGATCCAGCCAGCCGAGCTGTGGCAGGAATCAGGCCGCTATGATGATTATGGTCTGGAAATGCTCCGCATAAGTGACCGCCATGAACGCGATATGCTCTACGGCCCGACCAATGAAGAACAGGTCACGGATATTTTCAGGTCCCATGTCAAAAGCTACCGGGCCCTGCCGCTCAACCTCTATCATATCCAGTGGAAATTCCGTGATGAGGTTCGGCCCCGTTTCGGCATTATGCGGGGGCGCGAATTCCTCATGAAAGATGCCTATTCCTTTGCCATTGATGCTGAACAGGCGCGGTCCGAATACAACAAGATGTTTGTATCCTACCTCTTGACGTTTCAGCGTCTTGGCCTGACCGCAATCCCGATGGAAGCCGACACCGGCCCCATCGGCGGGGACATGAGCCATGAGTTCATCATCCTGGCTGAAACCGGCGAAAGCGAGGTCTTCTGCCACAAGGACTGGATCGGCCGCAGCCTCGATGCGGGTGAGGTGGATTACAGCCGTGACCTGCAACCGATTGTTGACCGTTTCACCAATCTCTATGCAGCAACAGATGACAAGCATGATCCTGATGCCTGCGGTGTTGCGCCTCAAGACATGATCACGACCCGGGGGATTGAGGTTGGCCATATCTTCTATTTCGGCAGCAAGTATTCGGAACCGATGGGGGCCAGTGTCGCTGATGCCAGCGGCAACCTCGTTCCGGTTCACATGGGGTCTTATGGCATTGGCGTGTCGCGCCTTGTCGGCGGTATTATTGAGGCCAGCCACGATGACAAGGGGATCATCTGGCCTGAACCCGTGGCCCCGTTTGATGTCGTGGTGGTCAACCTCAAACCCGGGGATGCAACCTGTGATGCCATTGCAGAGGATCTCTACCAGCGGCTGACCACGGCGGGCAAGGATGTGCTGCTGGATGACAGCGATGATCGCCCCGGGGCCAAGATGGCGGCTGCCGACCTGATCGGGATACCGCAGCAGATCATCATTGGCCCCCGGATTGCGGCTGAGGGCATGGTGGAATGGAAACAGCGCCGTTCGGGTGAAACCAGCAACATTTCCCCCGATGCCGCCATGAATGCGCTGGTTGGAGGCTGATGGTGTTTGCCATCTTCACCCCTGTTGAACGACTGCTGGCGATGCGTTACATGCGCTCCCGCCGGTCTGAGGGGTTTATTTCGGTCATCGCCTGGTTCTCGCTGCTCGGGATTGCGCTTGGCGTTGCAACGCTGATCATCGTGATGTCGGTGATGAACGGGTTCAGGGCTGAACTGGTTGGCCGGATACTGGGGCTGAACGGTCACCTTGCGGTTTATTCAACCAGCACTCGCGGGGTTGGCGATTTCGATAATCTGGCTGTCCGGATTGCCGGTATTCCCGGCGTTATTGCCGTGACCCCGCAGATCGAAGGCCAGGTCATGGTCTCCACCAGGGGCAATACCAGCGGGGCGGTGATCCGCGGTGTGCGCTGGGCTGATCTGGCGGCCCGCAAGCCGCTCTGGGATGCGCTTGATGAAGGCGCCATTACCCGCTT
Organism: SAR116 cluster bacterium MED-G04; assembly: GCA_002457135.1. GTDB lineage: Bacteria > Pseudomonadota > Alphaproteobacteria > Puniceispirillales > UBA1172 > UBA1172. The sequence continues at coordinate 10,689 of NTKX01000051.1, read as the reverse complement.
CAAGGAAGGCAAGGGCATTCTGATGGGGCATCGGCTGGCGCAATCGCTCGGCCTCAAGGAGGGCGACAGCGTGACCCTGGTCGGGGCCAAGGGGCGGACAACACCGTTCGGAACCCTGCCGCAACGCCGTACCTTCAAGATTGCCGGGCTTTTTGATGTTGGCATGTTTGAATACGACAAGGCCTTTATCTTCATGCCGCTGAAACCGGCCCAGTCCTTTTTCGGCAGTGATGGCCGTGTGACAGGGCTTGAGATTTACACCGGCGATCTGAACCTGACGGACCCGGTGAGGGCCAATATTTCCCAGATCCTGGGTGATGATACCGGCGTTAATGACTGGCGGGACCGCAACCGCAGTTTCCTTAATGCACTGGCGGTTGAACGCAACGTCATGTTCCTGATCCTGACGCTGATCATTCTGGTGGCGGCGTTCAATATCATCTCATCGATGATCATGCTGGTGCGCAGCAAAAACAGCGATATCGCGGTACTGAGGGCGATGGGTGCATCCGGCGGCGCGGTGATGCGGGTGTTTTTCATGACCGGGGCCAGCATCGGGATTGTCGGGACGGCAACCGGGGTGGTTATCGGCCTTGGTTTCTGCTGGAACATTGATGCCATCAAGGAAATGCTGGAAAAGTTGACCGGCACCGAGTTTTTCGCCGCCGAGATTTATTTTCTGTCCCGCCTGCCCGCCAAGGTTGATCCGGCCGAGGTGGGAATGATCATCGCCATGGCCCTGATGCTGTCGTTTCTGGCCAGCGTCTACCCGGCCTGGCGAGCATCACGCATCGCCCCGGCGGAGGCCCTGCGGTATGAATGATGCCATGAATGATGCTATGAATAATGCCATGACCGATACAGCCCCCGCGCTGCACCTGCATGAAATCGAAAAATCGTTTCATCAGGGTGAACGTCGGCTGCATGTGCTGCAAGGCGCCAGCCTGTCGCTCAACCCGGGTGAGATGGTGGCGCTGCTGGGGCCGAGTGGTTCGGGTAAATCAACCCTGCTTAATATCGCTGGCCTGCTGGAGGAACCTGATCACGGCACGATCAATCTGGATGGCCAGAATACCGCCCGCCTGTCCGGCAAGGAACGGGCGCGGTTGAGGCGAAAGAAAATCGGTTTCGTCTTTCAGTTCCATCGTCTGTTGCCTGAATTCAGCGCGCAGGAAAACATCATCATCCCCCAGATGCTGGCCGGGCTGGACCGCAAGATCGCCAGTGAGCGGGGTGATCAGCTGCTTGGCATGGTAGGGCTTGAGGATCGCAAGAGCCATCGCCCGGGTGAGTTGTCGGGCGGTGAACAACAGCGTGTGGCCATTGCCCGGGCGGTTTCCAACGCGCCCAGCATTCTGCTGGCTGATGAGCCAACCGGCAATCTTGACCCTGAAACCGCCAATGATGTGTTCCGGCACCTGTCGGCGATTATCCGCTCAACCGGGACGGCCGCGCTCATCGTCACCCATAACACTGACCTCGCCAAACAGATGGACAGGGTGCTGATGATTCGTTCAGGCGCCCTGACCGAAGGGTGATCAGCCAGCACCGGAAGGGTGCTAGTCCAGTCACCGCTTGCGCTTTGATGCGGGTGCTTGAAAACTGTCCCCGCTACTGGTCAATATAGGCCATGTCCGATACCCCGCTTTTTGTTCATCTCCGCACCCATTCTGCCTATTCGCTGGCCGAAAGCATGCTCAAGGTCGGCCCGCTGGTTGAGGCTGTGCGCGATCATGGCCAGCCCGCGGTTGCGGTCACCGACAGTTTCAACACCTTTGCCGCCCTCGAATTTTCGGAAAAGGCGGCTGATATGGGTATCCAGCCGATCATCGGGGCGCAGGTCACGCTGGGTGACAGCCGTGATGAAAAAGGCGGTGAGGTAGCCCTCCTGGTCCAGAATGAAACCGGCTGGCAGAACCTTTCCCGCCTGATCTCGGATGCTCTCCTTGATGGCGGTGACCCGCCGATGATCCCGTTCGCTGCGCTTGAGGGGCGATCGGATGGCCTGATCCTCCTCACCGGCGGCACCCGGTCCGGGTATATCGCGGCCCCTGTGGCTGAAGGGCAGGACCCGTTGGCCAGGGGCAGGCTGGAAACCCTGATGCCGCTCTTTGATGGCCGTATCTATATTGAAATCCAGCGTCATGGCATGGCGAGGGAACGTCAGGCTGAAGCCGGGCTGATCAATCTGGCCTATGAAATGGATCTGCCGCTGGTCGCCACCAATGACTGCTATTTCAGGGACAGCAAATCCGCCGCCGCGCATGATATCCTGCTTTGTATCTCGCAAAGCACGACGATTGATGATGCCGCCCGCAGGCAGGAAACCGATGCCCATTACCTCAAAAGCAGTGCCGAGATGGCCAGTCTTTTCTCGGACTTGCCTGAGGCGATCAGCAACACCGTGGTGATCGCCCAACGCTGCGCCTACCGGGTTCCCACCCGCAAGCCTATCCTGCCTGCCTTCCCCACACCCGACGGCATGACGGAACCTGAATTTCTGCGCCTCAAAACCAACGAGGGGCTTGAGGAACGTTTCCGCAATCCGGCCTTTGATGCCATCCGTGATGATCCCGGATTGCGGCAGCAATACGAAGACCGGCTCAACCTGGAACTGGAAATCATCATCCAGATGGGTTTCCCGGGCTATTTCCTGATCGTGGCGGATTTCATCGCCTGGGCCAAGGCCCAGGGTATTCCGGTGGGGCCGGGGCGCGGGTCCGGTGCCGGGTCGCTGGTGGCCTATGCGCTCACCATCACCGATCTTGACCCGATCCGGTGGGGGCTTCTGTTTGAACGCTTCCTTAACCCTGAACGTGTGTCGATGCCCGATTTCGATATCGATTTCTGTCAGGACAGGCGTGATGAGGTCATCACCTATGTGCAGCAGAAATACGGCACGGACCGGGTTGCCCAGATCATCACCTTCGGGTCGTTGCAGGCGCGGGCTGCGCTGCGTGATGTCGGGCGTGCGCTGGCCCTGCCCCATGGTCAGGTTGACCGTATCGCCAAACTTGTTCCCAGCAACCCGGCCAATCCGGTGACGTTAAGTCAGGCCCTTGCAAACGAGCCTGAGTTGAGGCGTGAGCGTGACAGTGATGAGGCAGCGGCGAGCATGATCAGCATTGCCTGTGAGCTGGAGGGGCTGTATCGCCATGCCTCCACCCACGCTGCCGGGCTGGTGATCGGTGACCGCCCCCTGCCTGAGCTGGTGCCGCTCTACCGTGATCCGCGCTCGGACATGCCGGTGACCCAGTTCAACATGAAATGGGTTGAAAACGCCGGGCTGGTGAAATTTGATTTCCTCGGGCTGAAAACCCTGACCGTGCTGCAACAGACGCTGGAGCTGATCACCCGTCGCGGCATTGCCCTGACACTGGATGATATCCCGCTTGAGGATGAAAAAACCTTCTCGATGCTGTCGCGCGGTGACACGGTTGGTATCTTCCAGCTGGAATCCAGCGGCATGCGCGATGTACTGAGGGGCCTGAAACCTGACCGGTTTGAGGATATCATCGCGGTGGTGGCGCTGTATCGCCCGGGACCGATGGAAAACATCCCCAATTACGTTGCCCGTAAACATGGCCGGGAGCCGGTGCAGTACATGCACCCTGCGCTGGAACCCGTGCTGGAAGAAACCTACGGCATCATGATCTATCAGGAACAGGTTCAGCAGGCGGCCCAGCGGCTGGCTGGCTATACCCTCGGCGGGGCTGATATCCTGCGCCGTGCCATGGGCAAGAAAATTCAGGCTGAAATGGATGCCCAGCGTGAAACTTTTGTCAAAGGATCAGCCGATAACGATATTGATGAAAATCTCTCAGGCCTTATCTTTGATCAGATTTCGTCTTTTGCCGGGTACGGGTTCAACAAATCCCACGCCGCCGCCTATGCGCTGATCGCCTGGCAGACGGCCTGGATGAAGGCGCATTATCCGGCTGATTTCCTCGCCGCATCCATGACGCTCGATGCCGGCAATACCGATAAGCTGTCGGTCTTCAAGCAGGATTGCCAGACCAACGGGATCACTGTTCTGCCGCCTGATGTCAATGCATCCGAAGCGGTTTTCTCGGTTGAGGAAAAAGACGGCAGTCTGGCGATCCGCTATGCCCTCGGGGCGATCCGGAATGTCGGGATGGAGGCGATGCGCCAGCTCGTCAATGAACGCAAGGCAAACGGGCCTTTTGCCTCGGTGGATGACTTCACCACCCGGCTTGCCGGGGTGATGTCAAAGCGGTTCCTTGAAAATCTGGTCAAGGCCGGTGCGCTGGATCAGATCGAACCGAACCGCAACCGGCTCATGTCCGGGCTGGACCTGATCATCGCCCATGGCGCATCACTGCGGCGCGAACAGGAAAGCGCCCAGACCAACCTGTTTGGCGGTGACAGTGGCGGCCATGGTTTTGCGCTGGAATTGCCCATGGTGCATGAGATGGTCAGCCGGGAGAAACTGGATAATGAGCTGGATGCCCTCGGGCTTTATATCTCGGCGCATCCGCTTGATGATTTCGCCCAGCAGCTCGCCAGTTTTGAGGTGATCTCCTCTGCTGAAATTGAAACCGAAGTCACCCGCAAGGGCAACGGGTGCCGGATCAATCTGGCCGGGGTGGTGACGGCAAAACAGATCCGCCAGTCCAAAAAGGGCAACCGTTTTGCCTTTGTTCAGCTGACTGATCAGGCGGGGCTGTTTGAAGTCACGGTGTTTTCTGAAACCCTCGCCTCCAGCCAGGGGCTGCTTGATGCTGATCAGCCGTTGCTGGTCCGTGCCGATGCCCGCATTGAGGATGGTACCCCGCGGCTCATGGCCGCCGGGTTCGAATTGCTCGAAGGTGTGGCCAGCCGCAAGAGCAAGGCGGTGGAATTGCGCCTGACACACAGGGATGCGCTCAAGGGTGTGGCTGAGGGGCTGGACCGTGATGGCGCGGGAACGGTCCGGTTGCGGATCATGGTTCCGGCCGAGGATAATGAGGTCATTATTGATCTGCCGGGCCGGTATCGGCTGTCGTCATCGCTCAGGCAGATGCTAAAATCCATCCCCGGTGTTGCCGCCATGCGGGAAATTGGCTGATCCCCACGGGGTTTGATCTCACTTTGATCTTACTTTGACATCACTTTGATCTCACTGGGGCTTGATATCAGCCAAGTTTGCTTGTATGAAGTCACCAACCTGAATTGTTCAGGAATTCACACATGAAGGCAGGGTGCCGTTGCGTCAAGGCAGGGTACCCATCCGGTGGAGGAAACTCCCATCCCTTCATGGAGGCTTAACCGGAAAAGAAGGAGTCTTTCTATGCCTCTTCCAAGCTTTACCATGCGCCAGCTGCTCGAAGCTGGTGTTCATTTTGGTCACCATACCCGCCGCTGGAATCCGAAGATGGAACGTTTCATTTTCGGCACCCGCAACAACATTCATATTCTCGATCTGCAACAGACTGTGCCAATGCTCTATCAGGCGCTGAACGTGATCAGCCAGACCGCCGCCCGTGGTGGCCGGATCCTGTTCGTTGGCACCAAGCCTGCTGCGGCCCAGTCGGTCGCTGATGCGGCGCGTTCCTGCGGCCAGTATTTCGTCAACCACCGCTGGCTCGGCGGCATGATGACCAACTGGAACACCGTGTCACAGTCGATCCGCCGTCTTCGTACCCTGGAAGATCGCCTCGGTGGTGAGGAAGTCCAGTCCCTGACGAAAAAGGAAACGCTCCAGCTCACCCGTGAGCTGGAAAAGCTCGAACGCACCCTTGGCGGGATCAAGGAAATGGGTGGCCTGCCTGATCTGGTTTTCATCATTGATACCAACAAGGAATCCATCGCTGTTCAGGAAGCCAACACCCTTGGCATTCCCGTCATCGCGGTTGTTGACAGCAACGCCAGCCCTGATGGTGTTGATTACCCTGTCCCCGGCAATGATGATGCGCTCCGTGCCATTACGCTTTACTGTGATCTCGTTTCCGGTGCCGTTCTGGATGGCCTGAAAACTGAGATGATCCGCGAAGGTGTTGATATTGGCTCTGAAGAAGCCCCGATGGAAGAAGCTGTAGCCGAAGCCCCGGCCGAAGCTGCCGCAGAAACTCCAGCGGAAGCCCCGGTTGAAGCACCGGCCGAAGCACCGGTTGAAGCTCCGGCGGAAACACCGGCAGAGGAAGCCCCGACACAAGCCTGACACATTGCCCCGGCCCTGGTCGGGGCATTTGCCAACAGGCCCTTTTTTAACCGCACCCCACCAAACGAAATTGAGTAAAGGATAAGGACAGGACCGATGACCATTACCGCATCCCTCGTTAAAGAACTCCGCGAATCCACCGGCGCCGGCATGATGGATTGCAAAAAGGCACTGAATGAAACCGGTGGCGATCTTGATGCCGCTATTGACTGGCTCCGCAAAAAAGGCCTGTCCGCAGCCGCCAAGAAAGCCAGCCGTGTTGCCAGTGAGGGGCTGGTTGGTGTCATGGGCAGCGGTACAACCGGTGCCTTGATTGAGGTCAACTCCGAAACCGATTTCGTTTCCCGCAACGAAGACTTTCAGCAATTCGTTCGTGAACTGACCGGGCTTGCTGCCGAAGCCAGCTCGCTTGAGGCGCTTTCCGGCATGGATTACCCCGGCACAGGCCGCACCGTCAGTGAAGAGCTGACCCACAAGATTGCAACCATCGGTGAGAACATGAACATTCGCCGCATGGACAAAATCTCGGTCGGTGAAGGCGAGGTTGTCTCCTACGTCCATAACGCCGCGTCTGATGGCATGGGCCGCATCGGTGTGCTGGTTGCGCTGGAAAGCGCGGCCCCTGCCGATACACTCACCGCCCTTGGCAAGCAGCTGGCCATGCATGTTGCCGCCACTGCCCCGGCCAGCCTGAGTGCCGATGATCTGGACCCCGCCATTGTTGAAAAGGAACGCCAGATTCTGATTGATCAGGCTGTCCAGTCGGGCAAGCCCCCTGAGATCGCTGAAAAGATGGTCGAAGGCCGCATGAAGAAATTCCGCAAGGAAGTTGTTCTCCTGGAACAGACCTTTGTGATTGATGGTGAAACCGAGGTTTCCAAGGTCATTGAAAATGCCGCCAAGGATGCAGGCACCCCGATCACACTGAAGTCATTTTCCCGCTTTAATCTTGGTGAAGGCATCGAGAAGGAAGAAAGCGACTTTGCGGCCGAGGTTGCAGCCCAGCTGAACAAGTAATCAGCGAAAAAAGCGTAGAGCATGGGCGTTAATTTTCGTGTATGCTCTATCAGCATAAATTTTTAGGGCCCGAGCCATGGGTAATCAAACCGCCGCTCATTCCACCAACCCCTTTATTTACAAGCGGGTGCTGCTGAAAATCTCCGGTGAATCCCTGATGGGTAAACTGGCTTACGGCATTGACCCTGAAATGGTTGCCCGCGTCGCCGAAGAGGTCAAAGCCGTCACCTCCCAGGGGGTTGAGGTTTGCCTCGTCATCGGCGGCGGCAATATCTTCCGGGGCATTTCCGGTGCCGCCTCAGGGATGGAGCGGGCCACCGGGGATTACATGGGCATGCTGGCCACGGTCATGAATGCCCTTGCCATGCAGAACGCGCTTGAGGATGCGGATGTTCATACCCGTGTTCTTTCTGCCCTGCCAATTTCCGCTGTCTGTGAGCCGTATATCCGCCGCCGTGCCAAGCGGCACATGGAAAAGGGCAGGGTGGTGATCTTCGCCGCCGGGACCGGCAATCCTTTCTTCACAACCGATACCGCCGCTGCCCTCAGGGCAACCGAAATGAATTGTGAAGCCATCCTGAAGGGAACCCGGGTTGACGGTGTTTATTCGGCCGATCCCGAAAAGGATGCCGATGCCGAACATTACAGCCAGCTGACCTACATGGATGTTCTTTCCCGTGACCTTAAGGTCATGGATGCCTCTGCCATTTCCCTTGCCCGGGAAAACACTATCCCGATGATTGTCTTTTCTATCGAGAAGACAGGCGGTTTTGAGAAAGTGTTGCGGCATGAAGGCAAATTCACCCTGATAACAGACCAACCTGCTAGCAGACCGTCCTGATAACGGAAAAGGCTTCGTAAAGGAGTAGACCATTGAGTGCTGATCTTACTGATATTACCCGCCGCATGAAGGGGGCTGTATCATCCCTTGAAACTGATTTTGCCGGGTTGCGAACCGGGCGGGCTTCCACCGCCATGCTTGATCCTGTTCAGGTTGATGCTTACGGCTCCAAGATGCCGATCAACCAGCTGGGCAATATTTCGGCACCGGAATCGCGCCTCTTGACGGTTCAGGTATGGGATCAGACCATGGTTGCCGCTGTTGAAAAGGCCCTGCGTGAAAGCGACCTCGGCCTCAACCCCCAGACCGAAGGCGCGCTGATCCGCCTGCCTATCCCTGATCTGTCGGCTGAACGCCGGGTGGAACTGGCCAAGGTTGCCGGTAAATACGCCGAACAGGCCAGGGTTGCTGTTCGTAATGTTCGCCGTGATGGCATTGATATGGTTCGGAAAATGGAAAAGGATGGCGATTTTGGCGAAGATGAACGCCACAGCCTTGAAGCCCGGATCCAGAAAATGACCGATGATGCCATCGCCGAAATCGACACCATGTTGGCAAGTAAAGAAACTGATATTAAAACCGTGTAGTGGCTCATGGCTGAACGCAAAACACCCGATCATATTGCCATCATCATGGATGGCAACCGGCGATGGGCTTCCGAACGGGGCAAGTCCGGCTATTCAGGCCACCATCAGGGTGCCGGGATCGTGGAAGATATTGCCGAAACCGTCCATGATCATGGGGTGAAATGGCTGACACTGTTTGCCTTCTCAACGGAGAACTGGAAACGCTCAAGCGTTGAAATTACCGCTATCATGACGGTGTTCAGGCATTTTCTGATCACCCGCATTGACCGCCTTGTTGAAAAGAACATTCATCTGAGGGTGATCGGTGACCTTGACCGTTTTGCCCCTGATATCATCGAAAACCTGAATATTGCCTGCGACCGCACAGCCAGTAATGATGGCCTTAACCTGACCATCGCGCTCGGCTATGGCGGCAAGGCTGACATGGTCCAGGCGGCAAGGCAGATCGCGCAAAAGGTGGCAAGCGGCCAGGTGCAGCCTGATGATGTTGATGAAACCCTGATGAAACAGCATCTCGGCACGGCTGATCTGCCTGATGTTGATCTTTTGATCCGCACCGGCCGTGAAAAGCGCGTATCCAATTTCCTGCTCTGGGATATGGCCTATGCCGAGCTGGCCTTTTCGGAAACGCTATGGCCTGATTTTGATACGCATGAAATGGCGCGGCTGATTGATGATTACTGCCACCGTGACCGCCGTTTTGGCGGTGATGCCAGTTCGCTTGGATTGACCAAGAGATTCTCAGGGCAATCCTGAAACCATGGCCGGGGATGATAACAGGCCGATTTCCGATACCGCACAACGTATCATGACGGCGCTTTTCATTCTGCCTCTGCTGGTGATTGTCTGGGGTGGCAGCTGGCCCCTGGTGGGTATTGCGCTGGTCATGGGCGGGATCATGCTGATGGAAACACTGACCATTTCGGGTGTCAGGCTGATCTCCCCTCGCGGGATTGCGCTTTCGGTGCTGGTCATGGCCCCGACCCTGCTGATGCTGGCCGGGTTTGTCGATACCATCGTTTTCCTGGTGGTGGCGGCATCCGGGCTGGCGATGCTATCACGGTCACTGGTCATGGCGTTAGTGATCGTCTTCCTGATGCTGACTATCCACGGAACAGCGGTCCTCGCCCTTGATGAAGGCGGTATCTCATGGATGCTGATGATCGCGCTGGTGGTGACCGCCGCGGACAGCATGGCTTTTTTCGTTGGGCGGAGGATCGGCGGACCAAAGCTCGCGCCTTCGATCAGCCCCTCCAAGACATGGAGCGGTGCAATCGGTGGGCTGCTGGGCGGTGCGCTGGCAGGGGGTATCGCCGGGGCTGTGTTCGGTGCGCCTGTCCTGTTCATGGCCCTGTTCGGGCTGATTATTGCTGATCTGTCGATCGGGGGGGATTTGCTCGAATCCTTCTTCAAACGCGCCCATGGGGTGAAAGATTCAGGTAAAATCCTGCCCGGGCATGGCGGTATTCTGGATCGCTGTGATGGCTATCTGCTGGCGGTACCGGCGGCCCATCTCGCGCTTGTCATGGGGTGGCTCCATGGCTGAGGGGCAGAAAACAGTCGCGCTTTTCGGGGCGACAGGCTCCATCGGCAGCTCCACGCTTGATCTGGTGCTGCGGCATCCTGAACGGTTCCGGGTCTCCATCCTGACGGGGGGCCGCAACGTCAAGTTGCTCAGCCAGCTTGCGCTCAGGTTCCGTCCTGATCATGTTGCCATCGCTGATGAAAAACTGCTCCCCGAATTGCGGGATAATCTTGCCAGTGAGGGGGCCACTGAGGGGGCCAGTGAGGGGGCCAGTGAGGGAATTGAGGTGCATGGCGGGGATGCCGCGATTGCCGATCTCGCCCGCATTGATGCGGACCTGACGGTGGCGGCGATCACGGGCATGGCCGGGTTGATGCCGGTGCTGAACGCGGTTGAACGTGGCGGCGTGGTGGCGATTGCCAACAAGGAATCCATCGTCACCGCCGGTGCGCTGATCCTTGAGGCGGCTAAAAAATCAGGGGCGGTTCTGCTGCCGATGGATTCCGAACACAACGCGATCATGCAGGCGATGGTCGGCCAGAAACCTGAAAGCATTGAC
>NTKX01000050.1 GCA_002457135.1 SAR116 cluster bacterium MED-G04 | reverse complement strand
GCAGCCGCGTTTTTCGCCGACAGGTTGGCGGCATCGGTGACCAGCCCGAACTGGGCGATCATGGATTGAAGCGACTGGGTTGTCAGCGCGGATGTACCGTCACCGGTTCCGGCCAGACCGACCACCACCCCGTAACCGACAAGCTGGTTGCTGCGAACACCGGCAACAGAGGCAAGGTCCTTGATGCGATCAGCAAAGGCAAGGGACGTGGATACAGCAAGGATGATCCAGACAAGACAGACCTGGAACACCCATCGAAAGTTGAAACTTGGCTTATAATGCTGGTCCACCAGATAACCCTCTCATTAGAATGGCGACACCTGACGCATCAACCGTGACAGCCAACCCTGTCGGGAGCTGTCAGCGACCTCACCGGCACCCACATAGGTGATCTGGGCATCGGCGATACGGTTGGATGCAATCAGGTTGCTAGCGGAAATATCCTCAGGCCTGACGATACCTGAAATCCGGATATACTCATCACCATTATTAAGGTTCAGCTTTTTCTGGCCGAGAATTTCCATGTTGCCGTTATCCATGACCTGAACAACGGTAACCGACAGAAAACCCGACAGTGAATTGGATTGTGATGCCGTGCCACTGCCGCTGAAATCCCTGCTGGTTCCGCTGGTCAGCTGGCCCGCGCCGAAACCGCCTGTCAGGACGTTGGGGACACCAATTGGCAGGGTGACATCGAAATTATCAGTTTTGGCTGAGGTGGCGGCCTGCGCCTTGGTTGCATTGAACGCCTCGCTGAGCTGCACGGTCAGGATATCACCAATGTGACGGGCGCGGCGGTCAGTGGCAAACAGCCCGCCCTTGCCGGTCTTGTAGATACCGCCATTCGGGCGCACGCGGGTTTCTTCAGCCAGCTCGGTTTTATAGATAGGCATGAATTCCTGTGATGCCTGATTTTCCACATAGGTGCTGCAACTGGTGAGGCCCAGCATCAGTACCGGCAGAACAATGACAGCCCATCGGGAAGACGTTTTCATCAGCCTATCCTAACTCAATGACTAGAGGTTATTGGAAATGAACCGCATCATCTCATCTACAGAGCTGATCGATTTTGAGCTGACTTCATAGGCACGCTGGGTTTCAATCATGTTGACCAGCTCCTGAACGACATTGACGTTCGATGCCTCAAGCGAACCCTGAACCAGTTTACCGAAACCCTGTTCCAGCGGGTTGGCGTTGATCGGCCCGCCGCTGGCCACGGTTTCAATCAGGAAGCTCTCGCCAATCGGCTGCAAACCGCGGCGGTTGACAAAATCAGCCATGACAATCTGGCCGACTTCTTCGGCCTCGGTCTGGCCATCAATGCCGACACTGACAATACCATCAGAGGAAATGTTGATCTGGGTTGCGCCCTCGGGGATAGCAATTTCAGGCTGGAGAACATACCCGCTTGACGTGCTGAGGATACCCTCGGCATTGCGGGAGAAAGTACCGTTCCTGGTGTAGCCGATCTGCCCGTTGGGGAGCAGGATCTGGAAAAAGCCGCTGCCTTCGATGGCAACATCCAGCGCGTTATCGGTGTTGATCAGGGAACCCTGGGAGAATGATTTCTGCGCGTTGACGATGCGCACCCCGGTACCAACGGCAAAGGCAGAGTTCAGGTTCGTTTCACCCGAAGTCTGTTCACCCGCAGACCGGCGGACCTGATAAAGGAGGGTTTCAAAATTGGCTCGGTCGCGCTTGAACCCGGTGGTGTTAACATTGGCCAGGTTGTTGGCGATCACCTGCATTCTGTCCTGCTGGGCGGTCAGGCCTGTCTTGGCAACATGCATGGAACTGGTGGACATGGAACTATCTCCTCACTGCGCTTTTCCGATAAAGGAAATTTGCAAGAGGTGTGCCAAGTCAACTGGGCAGGCTCAATAAAGACGTGCTGCTTTCGTCCATGTCCTTGGCGGTGACGATCATCTTGATGTTGATCTCATAATGCCGCTGGTTTTCAATGGAATTGACCAGCTCTTCGACAACGTTGACGTTGGCCAGTTCGACAAAACCCTGCACAACCGAGGCCTGCTGATCAACCGGCGGAACCCCGCCCTCCAGGGTGCGTATCTGACCATCAGGCGATTTTTTCAGTAATGCACCCGTGGCAAGGGTCAGCCCGATGGTATCAACCTGCTGCTCGACACCGTCTTCAGCACCGATGGGCGTGATAAAAATCTGGCCGTCCTCGGAAATCTTGATCTTGCGGTTGGGGGGAATGTCGATTGGGTTGAGTTCAGCATTGAGGATATTCTGCCCTGCCCCGTTGACCAGCTGGCCCTGGGCACTTACCGACAGGTCACCCCGGCGGGTCAGAAACGGGGTATCCCCGACCTGACCATACATATACCCCTGGCCGCGGACAGCAACGTCGAGATCATTATCGGTTCGGTCAATGGCACCAGGTGTGCCGTCAAACTTGTTACGGTCTTCCCTGAGCGCGAGCGCCCGGCTGGGCAGGCTTCCTTCAAGATCGAGGAATACACTGCCGGTTGGCTTGACGGAAATATCCTTGCGGTAACCCGGCACCGATACGTTGGCCAGATTCTGCGCCTGAATAAACCTGTTCTCGTAAAGATTGTTGATCGAGTTCAGGACGGTATGGATATATTTATCCATGATAGGACACTCCCGCTGATGGTCTTCCCCGGCCTTGATTACATCCGGATGTTAATGATGGTCTGGGTCAGACCGGTGGTTGTTTCAATCGCTTTCGCCGATGCCTGGAAGTTCCGCTGCGCGGTAATCAGGTTCACCAGTTCTTCGGTGATATCCACGTTGGAACGTTCAAGCGAACCGGAAAGAATGTTACCAAAGCCTTCCGAGCCAGCTTCACCGACCTGCGGTTTACCCGAAACCGCTGTTTCAACGTAGGTGGCGTTACCAATCTGTTTCAGACCGTTCTGGTTGTTAAAGTTCGCCACCACGATCTTACCAAGCGGGTTGTTCTGACCGTTGGTGTAGTTGGCGCGGATCGTACCGGAACTGTCAATTTCCAGACCATCCAGTCGGCCGGAGGTGAAACCATCCTGTTCAACCGACAGCACCGAGAACGGCTGGGCAAACTGGGTTGAGGAGGAGAAGTTCACATCAAGCGAAATTGAGAAACCTTCTTCCTGCTTTTCATAATGGACAAGGTTTTTAGGGCTGATCAGCTTACCTGTTTTATCAAAGGTAAGTTCGCCTTCATCAATGTAGAGAGGATAATAGCCCTCAACCAGGTTTTCCGGCGGCGATTCAACCACCCGGCCTTCCGGGTCAACAAACAATGCGGCGCCTTCAGAATTGGTGGCCTGGACGAGGTTATAAATCTCGGGGACCGACCCCACACCAAGTGGAACATCATCAAGACCGAGGCGGGATGCGCCTTTCACCTTGATTGTTGAATCCGCACCTGAAGTCCCTGTGGTGAACGTCAGGTTATTGTTGCTTGCACTGTAACGGACGGTCACACCACCAATGGCCTCACCTGTGACAGGATCGGAAATCTGGTTGATCCGTGTTTCCAGCGCCTCGGCGAGGGTTGAACCAACGTAGGAACCGGCCGGAACCTCAATAATACCGTTCACACCATTAACCGAGATGTTGAAAATATTCTCGCCAGTCTGGGCCGACAGCCTGAAGACGTTGGAAAGGGGTTCCTTGGCGGTTGCGCCTGTGGCCACCGCTGGCTGGGATGCAAGACCGCGACCGGCATTAAAGATGATATCGGTCTTGGTTGTACCCACACCCATCAGCTGGTTGTCACCGTTACCAATGATGTTGCCAACAAGGTTGAAGTTCTTGAAGGCGGTACCATCAACTGGGTTGATGTTATAACGGCCAATCTGGATGTTTGAACTTTTTTGCGGGTCCGCCACCCCGAGGGCACCATCCGCTGCGATCCTTTCACCGGTGGTACCACTGGCAAAGCTAAAAGTCTTGGTATCCGAGTTGTAGTTGACATCGATACCATAGCGCTTGTCGTTGGTCTGGACTTCTTCACCATCGGCGATGAAGCTTTCACCATAAAGAACCTCACCACCACGAATCAGGACTTCGGGGGCATCATCACGCGACTGGAAACCGATATTGTTGGTTTCTTCAGCGGTGGAGGCACCGTAAATCTGGAACGAGTTAAAGTTACTGTCCGTCCCCGAGCCGAGAACCGTCCGGTCAACAGTGAACTGAAGCCGCTGGTTAACCGCATCAAAGCCAACCTTGATGGGCGGGTCTTTCTCATCAACCCAGTCAACCGTTGAGTTGGCTGTTGTATTGGCGACCGAGAGCTTTGACAGGCCAAGAGCCTGGATATCCTGGCCATCGTTGACATTTGCGCCCACATTGGCAAAGGCAACAGCCGAGGCGACAAACCCGCCAAGCGTGACATTATCGCTGGTGATTTCCCGGATAACAATTCTCTTGCTGTTGTAGTTTTCGGTTGACCCTTCATAGACAGAATTCTCACCTTCAAAAAACGCCTCAACCGAAGTCGATTCGTTGGTAAGCGCGAAGATATCAAGGTTGTTATCCTGGTCGATTTCGAAGTTGTTGTCGGACAGTGACAGACCCGACGTGCTGACCTCAATGAAGTTTCGACCATTGGCAGTGCCGGTCGTAATGATTTCAAATTCACGGCCATTCAGCAGTGCACCATTGGGGTCATTGTCGGTGAAGTTACCCGACAGACGGATGTTGTCACCGATTGCAAAATTCGCTGTATCCCCCATGAAAATCTTCAGCTTGTTCTGGGTGGCGGTGTATTCGATGAAATTTTCACCCGCACCCGCCGTCAGCTGCTCCCTCGTGGTGTAAACACTCAATGAAGGCCGTGATGCAAAATAGGAATAAACCATGAATTCGGTGCCGCGGTTATCATCCGCAACGGTAATGGTTGGCGTACCGTTATTGAGAATATTGACAGCGCCGCCGGTGATGGTTGCATCAGCCGGGAAAGCTGTACCTGTTTTGGTCACCGTGAAGGTAGCACCATCAGCCCTAGTAATGTTCAATACACCAGCGTTGGACGTGACCGTGTATTTGCCATTGGCAGTGTTGACATCAGTATCGCTAGCCAGAGCTGTTGCAATGTCTGTTGCTGTAGACGCTGCTGTCAGGGCGCCGCTGCTGATGACAACATCGGCCTCACCTTGAGAAGAAAGGGTGAGCTGGAAGTCATGCGCTGTGGTCAATGTTCCCGGTACGATCGTCAGCGCCGTTGATGTGCCAAGACGATCAAGGCTGACAACCTGGTTATGCTCATAAACAGTGTTGAGCTTTTCACCAACCGAACGGTTGAACAGGACGTTCTGGACACCGAGGGCAGCCTTACCCGCATCGGTGCGGGCATATTCATTGAGCGACTTGTTCAGGCGGACCTGGGTATGGGCCAGAAATTCTTCCCGCGTGAAATCGGGTGAGGCACCAGAAATATCAAAATCTTCAATGTTTTCAGTAACGAAACTGTCTGTGCCAAGCAATGGTACCGAAATCGGTGTATCAAGGCCGGTTGTTGACCCATCTGCATTCAGGCGGAACAGATCAATATTGATCTCATCATCAACGTTCTGGACAACCTGGATTTTACGGTCATCACCATAGGCAACGTTGATGGAGCGTTCCACTTCCTCCGCCAGCTGGGTTGCGTTGTAGAAACCGGGGCGGATATCGATACTGACGGGCTGGTCACTGTCATCAACATTGACGAGCAGGAAATCCTTGCCCCAGTAAACATCACTGGCTGCACCGGCTTCACGGGTTGCGTTGAACTGCATCGGATCGGTGACAATCTCAACCAGCTTGTCGCCCTCTTCACCAAAGTCGAATGAGGTCTGCTCACTCTGGATGCTGGCGGGCTGGGACGGGATGAGGTTTTGCAGGTCATCCAGCTTGTAGAGCGGGGAGCCCTTCCCTTCCAGGAAGTAGTTATCATCCGGGACAGTCGTGGTCTGACGGCCGAAACGGTCAATGAAAATCTGGTTGCCGGCATCATCCACCGCGCTCACCAGATCAGGATCAATGATCGTGTCGTTGATCACTAGACGGGTATCGTATTTGTTGGTGGGGTCTTCTGCGGATGCGGCCTGTGTCTTGATGAAATAGACGGTGGCAATAGTCGGGTTACCAAGGTCATCGAAGATCGTGATCGAGGTTGAGTTGGTAAATGTATCCGAATTGTTGGGGTCAAACGTATAACCATCAGCGAACTGGGGTTTTTCGGTCACCACTTCGGATGCCGCCGGAACGTTCACGCCCAGCCCGATGTTACTGGTAGCCTGCGGGTCACCGGATGTAACCGGCAACTGCAACGGAACCGCGCTGTCCAGATCCTTGGCTGTCACCGAACCATCATCGTTCACCGGGTAAACCAGCAGATACTGACCCGCGGAGTCGACAACATAACGGTCGTTGTTAACGTTAAGGGAACCGTTTCGTGTATAAACCGTCTGCGCCGAGGTCAGCGACGGTTTCAATGCAAAAAACCCCTGACCTGAAATCGCCAGATCAAGCGCGTTCAGGGATGAAGCAATGTTACCCTGGGTGAACTGCTGCTTGATCCCCTTCAGGATGGTACCGGAACCGATCGATGACGATGAGTTCTGCAATGGTGAGGTTGCGAAGATATCACCAAATTCAACTCGACTTCGTTTGAAGCCCGTGGTGCCGACGTTGGCGATGTTGTTTGAAGTAGCCGAAATATCGGCCTGGGAGCCATTAAGCCCAGTAAGAGCGGTATAAAATGACATTGCTTATTCCCCTGTCTGACTAAAGTATCTTCGGTTACGCATCCAGTTCCTACTTGCGGAACTTCATCACCTGGTCGGCACGGACCTGGCCATAATCTTCAACATCCAGCATGACGGCATTTTCCGTTGTGCTGACGGCGGCTGCCATCACATCAGCGAATACTGATGGTGTCAGGCTTTCCATGCCGCCGCCCATATCGGCAAAGGCATCAACGCGGATTTTCGGATGTTTCTGTTTGATTTCATCTGGAATATCTTTCCATGCGAAGCCAACAAGACCAGCAGGCTGTGACCCCAGTTCCTGGGAATGGAGAATTTCGCCAGCCTCATCAAGGAACAACAGGTTGGTGTTGGCTGATGCTGATGGCAGATCAAGCAGGCCATGAATTTCACCATCGCTGTCAATGCGGGCGGTGTTGCCGGGAACCAGCACCGAGCTGCCCAGCAGGTTGGCCGCCGTGGCAATGCGGAACTGACCCATCTGATCAGTCATGGATTTCAGCGTTTCACTGATCTCGGTGATGCCTGTCACCGTGGAAAACTGTGCCATCTGGGCAATGAATTCAGCGTTTTCCATCGGCGCAAACGGATCCTGGTTCTGGAGCTGAGTGGTCATCAGCGTCAGAAAATCCTTTTGGCCAAGGGTATCCTTGCCGTTGGACTTTTCAGTCTTTTCGTTATCCACGCCCAGTTTTTTCAGGATCGTGTCCAGCTGGTTCTGAGATGCAGTGTTGATTGTGCTCATTTCATTCTCCTGGCAATGCCTGTGCCAATTTCATTAATCGGGCCGTTGAATTAATCGTGTCTTTAGCGGCCCATGTTGATCGTGCGCATCATCAGTTTGCGCATGGTTGTGACAACCTCGATATTGTTCTGATACTGTCGGCTTGCCTCCAGCATATCGACGTATTCCTGTTCGATATTGACCGCCGCCGAATACACATAGCCTGCCTCATCGGCGCTGGGGTGTTCGGGCATGTGCAGGCGTTCCGGCTGCTTGTTCAGCTCCACCACGTTGACAACCCGGGCGGATGAAACCCCCGACTGGCGGAGACTATCGGCGTATTCTGTTTCAAAAACCGGGCGAAGCGGGCGATAGGCCTCGTCTTCGGAACCGGCAAGGCCACCCACGTTTGCAATATTGGATGCAATCGTGTTGAGCCTGACCATCTGTGCGGCCATGGCGCGGCCGGAAATGTCAAAGATGTTTTTCGGTGACGTCATCAATCCGCTCCTATTCACCCTTGATGGCTGACATCAGCCCGGTAATACGATTATTAAGGAAGCTCAATGAGCTCTGGTAACGCATCACGTTTTCGGAAAACTGGATCTGCTCAACAGCAGTCTCAACAGTATTGCCGTCAAGCGACGGGTTCAGCGGAACGCGGTAGCGCATCTCAACCCCGCCGGCATTGGTCCGGGCCACCGGAATATGCTCATTATGCGTGGTCATCATGCTGCTCATGCCCTGGGCACGCTTGAGCTCTGTCTCAAAATCAATGTCCCGCGCTTTAAAATCAGGCGTTGCTGCATTGGCAATGTTTGATGCCAGAATCTCATTGCGTTGCGAGCGCAGGGCGAGTGCCTTTGCATGCAATCCAAGATATCCTTCTATCGACTTCATCGCCAAAACCCACTGGTTTGTGTTACATTTAAAACATTGCCGTTATCGTGATTTTTGGTCTTCGACACCGGCCATTTGGTCTGAATTTTGCAAATTCGATGCCAAACCCGAAGTTGGAGAAAAAAATGAGCGCCAATGATATTTCAGATCAGGATTACCTGCTTTCAGGGCCAGGTTCACAAACCAGGCTGGACCCGGAAACCATTCGCATCCGCGATGCCATCATTCAGAACTTCAAGGACAAGCCGATCAGCGAGATCAACGAGCTGGCCAAAAAAGTCCTGAGTGTTGAAACCGACCCTATAAAAAGACTGGGCATGCTGGCGGCGCGGCTGTTTCTGCTGCGCCATCGCATCATGAATATCAAGGACGATGCCGCTGATACCGACCAGCTGGCAGCCTCGGCACTGGGCGGTATGGGCCACGAAGCCGGTGATGCTTCCCTTGCGGATGATGATGATGATGCAGGATCCGATGAATGGGTCCGGGTTCGTATGCTTGAGCAGGCCGAAATGAACGGCATGCGCTTTTTCGAGGGCATCATCGTTGATGTTCGTGTCGTTGACGCAAACAAGCTGATCGAAAGCGGCCGCGCCGAGATTGTTGCACCTGAAGCCGGCAAGGAAGAGGAACCTGATCCGTTTGCGGATGTCCGGGATGCCGGTGAGGCAGAAGACACCGAAGCCATGGACGCTTCAGAAACCGGTGATGCAGAGGCCCCAGAAGGTATGGAAGCCCCGCAAGCCATGGAAGCCCCACAAGATATGGAAGAGGGTGACCCCGATGCATCGCCAACGGATACAGAGGCGGCTGACGAGGATACCAACCCCGATGCCAAATAGGGCCATACTTACCCGGGGTATCGCTGCATCCATGCTGCTGGTGCTGGCGGGGTGTGATGATTTCACCCGCTTCCGGCATGAACAGTATCTATGCCCCATGAACCCTTACGGTATCGGTGAGATCATCATCAATTCATCGAAAAAGGGCGATACCGCCAAGATGCTGACCATCAATGGTGAAAAGACGCTCACCATTCAGGATAGCAGCCAGAAAGAGATCAATCTGGTGGCGGACGATTTGTTCATTCACGCCAATCGTGAAACCGGCTCGCTTAAACTCATTCGCAAGAACCGCTTTCACACCATGCAGTGTGAGGTCAGCATCTTCACGATGTAGGGGTCAGCCCCGCTTCGGGCCGTGAAAGGCAACCAGCGCCAGTGCCTCTTCACGGGTGATGCCCGTGGCCTCAACAACCCCGTCCACATCAGAACCTGAACGGGCCATGTCGATGGCCTTGCTCATCAGGCTGTCACCGCGGATTTCATCCGACAGCCTGAGCAATTCACGGCTGATTTCGTTGATCTCTTTTGTCAGCACGGTACTGTCATCAGCATTGGCCTTGCGCATTTTTTCCATGCTTTCCTGCATTTCATGGCGCAACCGGCTGATCAGGTGATGCTGTTCCTCAAGGAATTCGATCATCCTGTCCTGTTGCTGCTTCCGGTCCTTGCCCTCAAGGTGCAGCACGAAAAAACCGGCCAGGATCAGGATCACGATCAGGATTTCAATAAACATCAATTTTCTCAAACATCAATTTTCTCAAACATCAATTTTCTCTCGGGCCACTGACGATAAAGCAACAAATATCAGCGCGATGTTATTCTGGGGTATTCTTTTCAAGGCTGTCAATCAAGTGCTGATTGAGGCTGTCAAGCCAGGCCAGACGGGCGGTAACATCAACTTCGAGTCTGGCAATGGCGGTGATGAGGCTGACCAGACGCTGGCGATGATCATCATCCAGCTGATCAGCCTGCACTGTCTTGCCATCACCAATATGGTCAGCGAGGAAGGTTTCAAGCGATGCCATCGCCTGTTCAAATTCGTGAGTATTGCGCACACAAGAAGACGCACTGCGCACAAGCTGATGCGCAGTGTTCAGGATATAGTCAATGTTTGCCTGCTCGTTCATCCCTGAAGGCTAAACCTTTTCAAGATCAGCCTTTCAAATCCCTATAAGCATCCATCAACGCGTCGGAAATCGAATCCAGGTCGATCGGATAACGGCCCTGCTTGATAGCAGTCTTGATCCGTTCGACAGCAGCGGTGTCAACTGGCGGCTTGTCAGCAAGCATGGCCACCATTTTTGGGGCAGCAGCCTTGCTGACTTCAGCAGCGTCTACACCGGGTACGGCAGGCTTCGGGCTGGATGCGCTGTTGTTAGCAGACGCATTTGCCTTCCGGTCCTGACCGCGCTGAACCTCAATACGATTCACGGTATGTTTAACTGACTCGACCATTTGTCTAGCCTCCTTAGAAGTCTTAACGACCCGGGTTCAGTATTTCTTAGTCGAAATTGTTAATTTTTTTGGGCCTGCTACCTGTGCATTGACCCGTTTTCCACTACGCGCATTTCGAACGTTAATCCAATCCAGATATTGCCCGTTTTCTTCAGCAATTCCAAGCACTGATACCGCAATCCCTGCGATTTCAACCTCAATCTGGACTTCCTGTCCGGCGGTGATCATCCAGGGCATGAACAGCTGGCGGGCATAGACCGGGCGATAGGCGGAAATGGATTTCTTAACTTTTCGGCCGATCAGGTCATCAGCTTGCGGGAACATGCCGCTGGCATTCGCCTTTTTGACACTGATCATGATGATATCATCGGGGGTGATAACCTCGTCCCGTTTGAACGGACGCGACAGGGCAGCTACATGGAGCATTGCTTTCGCTTCATCCTGGGTGGCCCCGCCCCGGGGTGGGTTGGCCAGTCCAACCTTGCGGGACTTCTGCCCGGGTTTTGCCGCTTTGTTTCCGGCTGCTGGTTCGGCCGCCTCTATCCTGGTCCGGACCGCGATCTGCCAGCCCCCTTCATCGGGGCAGCGAACCGATACGGTTTTCCAGTTTCCAAACAACGGGCTGATTTCAAGATCAGAGCTGCACGCCGCAAACTGGCGTTTAGGGTTAACCGCAGGTGTACCGGAAAGACCAATCGTTTCAAGCTTTTGCCGAATTTGTGTATCGAGCTCCTGACCGCTAATCAAGCCGCTGGCAAATGCCGGGGCAGCGATAATCGGGATCAGGAGGCCAAAGAATTTAACCGCCGATGAAAAAGATCTCATCCCTGTTATCCCCTGTCGATACGGCCCCGCCTGACCCGTTCTGGCCACGCAGCAACTGATCGATTTCAGTCAGTGATGGCAGGTGCAGGTTTTTCCCGGCAAACATGAAATTGGGGTTGCCGCGAACAAACGCCGACCGGTTGATGCTGACCACCGCCAGTTCGATGAATTTCATGTTCAGCCCGCTGTCACCATAATACCGGTGCAGGATTTCGCTGAGCGTTTCATCCTTTTCGATTTTGTGGCGGGCTTTGTGGTTCGGGTTGCGGGCAAATTCATTGCTGCTGCTGTTGCCGCCGGAAAAACCGGGGTATTCCAGCACAACCAGCGCTTCGGCCCGCGCATCCCTGATACCGCCAAAACCGGCGAGGCATACGGCCAGACCAAAAAGGATTAACGGGTTATAACCGGGTTTAACAATCATGGCTTGAACTCCAGAAACTCAATCGTTCGGCCGACCAGTGATGAAGCCGGCAAATAGGGGTCGAGCGGGGCCAGCACGGTGCGCGATGGCTCCAGCCTTGCAATGCTCAGGAACTGAACCGGTTTCGCCGGATCGTCAAGCACCCCCATGGCATCCACCCGCAATCCCTGGTTGCTGCCGATGGGGATAAACAGCTCTCCCTGATCAATCCGCAGCGTGGATTTCAGTGTTCGACAATTGATCGCTTTCGTCAACCGGTCAACCAGCGGCGGGATCGGGGCCAGAAAGCGGGCCGTGACATCAGCCCGGCGCGGGCGGCTCAGTACCGACAGGCTGCGGATCGGGCCTTCTGTCCCGAGCGGCATTACAACCGTTTCATGCAAATCCAGATCAGCGGTTTCGGCACCGCCTTCGAGGACTTTCAGCCTCAGGATCGCGATAGCCTCTTCCTTTTTGAAAAGGGCTGTATTGCTCTTGCGATGCAGGATTTCCAGAACCGGGATAACGGCGAAATCACCCTGATCAACAGAACGCCGCCCTTCGGTGATCGCCTTGTAATCGAAACTGGAGGGAAGCGAAAAATCACCCGCGGACTGATAGGGCGTGTTCATGGCAAGCGTGACGCCGAGCGTTTTCTGCTGCTGCAACACCTCAGCCAGATGGTTCAGCATCACCGGCACCTGGGCTGCAATACTGGCTGGCACGGCGGGGCTGACCGCAATTTCAGGCGCAAAGATCATGGCCTTGCTGAAAGGCCTGTTCTGGCAGGTAATTTCAGGCAGCGACCCGACAGCGGCACGGATGGAAACAATGTAATGCTCCCCCCTCTCCGCTTCCTCGACAATGGTGTAGTTGAGGATTGACCCTGACGGCCTGACCACCAGCTCGTCACTGACCATCTGGTCCCTGACGCTGGCCTGATAGCCGACAATATCGGCCCCGCCCTCAAGGGCGGCCTGATAGAGCGCATCTTCGAGGGCCAGCCTGCGTGCCGTGTCGGTATCACCCGATTGCGGCAGGGTTGCACGCCCGGTCACATCAACAAAACGGAACGGCTCGGCGTAACCGGTCCCGGCAAAAACCAGCATCATCAGCACCACAAGCAAAGACATCAGGCCCAGGCGCCCTTTCAGGGGGCGGCCGGGGCTGATGCCTGACTTATCAATGCGGTGATGCTGAATGACCATGGTGACTAGCTGTAGGTCCGCGCCGCTGACATCAGGCGGGTGACGATATCACGGTCGATTTCGAGGACAATTTCATAGGTGTCGCTGCCGGTCGGGTTGATCCGGACCGTGCGAGCGCCCCGGATGGTGCCGGAAACAACACCCCGGAAGGTATCGTTCTGAACCATCAGGTCAATCACCGTGGTGCTGCCATCAACCTTGAGCCCGTGGATCTGTTCGGCCAGATCGCGCATCGCCGCCATGCGGGCTGCGCGGATTGCCATCAGTCTCTTCTGGGCGTTGCTCTGGCCAGGCTGGTTGGAAACAACCGCATACCCGATCGCTGTCAGCGTCGGAATGGTTTCAGCGGTGGCATCCAGCACTTCCTTGACGGCCATCAGCGATGGCTGGGGAACAGCCTGCTCGGTCTCGGCCATGTAACCCGACGTGACATGCTGGCAGCCTGCTAACAGGGTCATGCAGATGACAACAGCGAAATAGTGCTTCAGTTTAACGGTCATTATCAGACTCCCATCACGACAAAAGTGAATGAACGTAGTGCCAGGCAACTGCATGATCTGTGCCAGAGGAGGGATAGCGGCATTATTTTTTTCATCACCATTCCCATGAGGCACCACGGCACTGTACCTGACCCCGGCCCTAATATTACCAACCCCTTTATAAGGAACGGTTTTTAAGATCGGATCCCCAAAAACAGGCCATCGGGGGAAAGTCATGACGGCCTCACCCCCGGGGCTGGCACGGTATTTGCCTTATTGACGGGAGGCCCTGTGCAGCAGCCCGGGGCATCACCGAAGAAACATTAATATTCGTTAATGAATACAGCAAGGTAGAAATCATGCAGCTGAATTCACGGTCAACCATCAGCGGGGGTCATTTTTTTGAACCCCAGAATAACGGGAGCGTGTCATGGAAATGACGCTGTCACGATTTGGACTGG
>NTKX01000005.1 GCA_002457135.1 SAR116 cluster bacterium MED-G04 | reverse complement strand
ACCGGCAACAAGCTGGCCGCCTTTCTGACGCTGGTGATGGATAGCGGCAAGGGCGCGATGGCGGTGCTGGTTGCAGCATCCCTCACCCAGATGCCGCTTGCCATAGCTGCCGCTGCGGTGATGAGCGTGGTTGGCCATTGCTTTTCGGTCTGGCTCGGCTTCAGGGGCGGCAAGGGCGTTGCCACCGGCATCGGCGTGGTGCTGGCGATGGCCCCGCTGGCCGGGCTGACCATGATCCTGACCTGGCTGGTGGTTGCCGGGATCAGCCGTATATCCTCCCTCTCGGCGCTGATTGCCTATGCGGTCTGCCCTGTTGCCCTGATGCTGCTGGCCACTGCTGATGCGGGCAAGGCCTTTGGTGCGGCTGGCGTTGTCATCGCGCTGGTATCGTGGTGGCAGCATCGCAGTAATATCGGGCGTATCCTTGCAGGGCGGGAGCCAAAAATAGGCCGCTGATTTTTTCCTTGGCGCTTAAGCCTTCCTTAAGGATCGCTCTTTATACTGATCGCCATGAAAGCACTGGAAAAACTTGCCCGGCTGCAACTGATCCGTAGCAGCAAAATCGGCCCCATCACCTTTGGCATCCTGCTGGCCCGTTACGGTAGCGGCATCGACGCGGTTAAGGCTATTCCTGAACTGGCGCGGCGTTCAGGGGTCAAGCCGGAGCTGGTCAGCATGACCAGCATCGAGGATGAAATCGCCAGGGTGGAGAAATACGGCGGCAGGATCATCGTTCGCGGTGAGGATGGCTACCCCCCTATTCTCGACATGCTGGATGATGCCCCGGGGGCGATCACCATGCGGGGGCATTCGGTGCTGCTGGAAAAACCGGCGGTGGCGATGGTCGGCTCCCGCAACTGTTCGGTCAATGCCGTGACCTTTTCCGAAAAGATTGCTGATGACCTGGGGCAGGAAGGCCTGGTGGTGGTATCGGGCCTCGCCCGGGGGATTGATGCGGCGGCGCATCGCGGCAGCCTGGCCCATGGAACCATCGCGGTGGTGGCGGGCGGTATTGACCAGACTTACCCGAGGGAAAACGAAAAGCTCTATCACGCGATCGCGGATCAGGGGCTGCTGATTGCCGAAATGCCGTTCGGGATGCAACCGCTGGCGCGGCATTTCCCGATCCGTAACCGCCTTATCGCCTCCCTCAGCAGTGGTGTTGTGGTGGTGGAGGCGGGCATGCGATCAGGTTCGCTCATCACCGCCCGTGAGGCCTCTGATCGGGGTCGTGAGGTTATGGCCGTGCCGGGATCACCGCTTGATCCGCGCTCGCTTGGCTGCAACAGCCTGATCCGTGATGGCGCAACGCTGGTGGTATCGGCGCGTGATGTGATCGAAAACCTGCGTCAGCCTGAATTGAGCATTCCGCCCAGCAAGCCGTGGTCCGCCCAATCGGCCAATGATGATACCTCAGCCCCGGCGGATATCACCAAAGCCCGCGACAAACTGAAGGAATTTCTCGGATATGAGGCAACCGAGGTTGACGAATTGATCCGTCAATGTCATTTGTCACCTGCTGTCACTCACAGTGCCTTGCTGGAAATGGAACTGGCGGGCGAGGTGATGCGGCATTTCGGCAATCGTGTATCTCGCGTTTACGAGAGCTGATAACAAATTGAATACAGAACTATTTTCGCGTCTACTGATAACGGCAGGTATGAAATCGAATGAAAGTTGTTGTTGTCGAATCACCAGCCAAAGCAAAAACCATCAACAAGTATCTGGGTGACGGCTACAAGGTGCTGGCCTCGGTCGGGCATATCCGTGATCTGCCCCGGAAAGACGGATCGGTTGACCCCGACCGTGATTTTGCCATGAAATGGGAGGTCTCGGCCCGCAGCAACACGCCCATCGGTGATATTCGCAGCGCCCTCAAAGGGGCCACCAAGCTGATCCTCGCCACTGACCCTGACCGTGAGGGTGAGGCGATATCCTGGCATGTTCTCGAAGTCATGAATGAGAAAAAGGCCATCGGTTCCATGCCGGTTGAACGGGTCGTGTTCAATGAGATTACCAAGAACGCCATTCTCGATGCCATGCAGAAACCCCGCCAGATCAACAGTGAACTGGTTGAGGCCTATCTGGCCCGGCGGGCGCTCGATTATCTGGTCGGGTTCGGGATTTCCCCCCTGCTGTGGCGCAAACTGCCCGGGGCGCGCTCGGCAGGGCGGGTCCAGTCGGTCGCCCTCAAGCTGATCTGTGAGCGTGAAGCCGAAATTGAGGCCTTCAACGCTGATGAATACTGGTCAGTCGAAGCTGTCGTCACCAAAGAGGATGGCAGCGATCTGGTCGTCAGGCTGACCCATCTTGACCGCAAGAAACTGGGCAAGCTTGATCTGTCCAATGAAACCATGGCACTGGCCGCGGTGGAGGCGGTCAAGGCATCCACGCTCGAAGTCGAGGAAGTCGAAACCCGCCGCGTCAAGCGCAACCCGCAACCGCCCTTCACCACCTCAACCATGCAGCAGGAAGCCAGCCGCAAGCTCGGCTTTTCGGCATCACGGACCATGCGCGTGGCCCAGAAACTCTATGAAGGCATCAATATCGGTGCCGAGACTACAGGGCTGATCACCTATATGCGGACCGACGGGGTTCAGCTCAGCCAGGAAGCCATCGGCGATATCCGGAAGGCGATCTCAACCCTCAAGGGGGATCGCTTTGTGCCGACCACACCACGGGTCTATAAATCCCGTGCCGCCAACGCGCAGGAGGCCCATGAAGCGATCAGGCCAACCGATATCAGCCGCAGGCCCGAAGATATCGCCCGTTTCCTCGATGATGACCAGCGCAAGCTCTATGACCTTGTCTGGCGGCGCACCATGGCCAGCCAGATGCAATCCGCCGAAATCGACCAGACCGGTGCTGATATCGTTGACCGTGCCGGCAAGGTGACGTTGCGGGCCAGTGGTTCTGTCATCGTGTTTGAAGGCTTCCTGTCAATCTATCGGGAAAGCCGGGATGATGCCAACGGCCCCGGCCCGGCTGGGGGTAAAGGTGATGATGATGACCGCAAATTCCTGCCGCCACTGGCGAGTGGTGAGCCGCTGGGCCTGAAG
Organism: SAR116 cluster bacterium MED-G04; assembly: GCA_002457135.1. Lineage (GTDB taxonomy): Bacteria > Pseudomonadota > Alphaproteobacteria > Puniceispirillales > UBA1172 > UBA1172. The sequence goes on along the minus strand of NTKX01000005.1, from coordinate 38,650 downwards.
GACAGCAAGGCCGAACAGCATTTCACCCAGCCGCCACCGCGCTACACCGATGCCAGCCTGGTCAAGAAGATGGAAGAACTGGGCATTGGCCGCCCGTCAACCTATTCGAGCATCATTTCGGTGTTGCAGGACCGTGAATACGTCATCAAGGACCGTGGCCGTTTCATTCCCGAAGACACCGGCCGGATAGTTTCCGCCTTCCTTGAGAGCTTCTTTGCCCGCTATGTCGAATACGGCTTCACCGCTCGGCTGGAGGAAGACCTGGACCGTGTTTCCGATGGCAAGGTCGACTGGAAAGAGCTGCTTGCCTCCTTCTGGAAGGATTTCAAGGCCCAGATTGATGGCATGACCGATCTCAGCCGGGGTGATGTGCTGGAAAAGGTCGATATGCTGCTGGAACAGCATTTCTTCCCCACCGGTGATGACGGCAAACCGATGCGCAAATGCAATCATTGCGCTGATGGTATCCTCGGGCTTCAGCTGGGCCGCTATGGTGCGTTTATCGGCTGTTCAAACTACCCCGAATGCAAATACACCCGCCAGCTCGATTCCGATGAAAGCGACGCTGGCCATGACAGTTTCGCCGATGGTGAAAAGCAGCTCGGCTCCGATCCTGAAAGCGGCATGGAAGTCTGGCTCAAGAAAGGGCCATACGGGCTTTACGTCCAGCTTGGCGGGGCTGACGTGAAAAAACCGAAACGTTGCAGCCTGCCCAAGGACATGACGCATACCAGCATCGACCTCGGCATCGCGCTGTCGCTTCTGGAGCTGCCGCGTGATATCGGCGCGCACCCCAATACAAATGAGATGATTGAGGCCGGGATCGGCCGCTATGGCCCGTTCCTGCGTTATGCCGGCAATTACGTCAGCCTGCCCGCCGATGACACCGTGATCACCATCGGGATCAACCATGCGGTTGAGCTGATCGACCAGTCCGGCAAGACCCCGGCCCGCAGCCTGGGCCAGCCTGAGGGCGGGGCCGAAATCCGCATCAAATCCGGCCGTTTCGGGCCTTATGTCGAACAGGACAGCATCCGGGCCACGATCCCCAAAGCCATGGACCCGGAAACCCTGACGCTGGAAGAAGCCATCAGGCTGATCACCGAAAAGAAAGCCAAGGGCCCATCGCGCAAGAAAGCCCCCAAAGGCAGCAGCAAAAAGAAAACCGCTGCCAAAAAGTCACCGGCCAAAAAGAAAGCATCAGCAAAAAAATCTCCCGCCAGTAAAAAGAGCTAGGGGGCAGATCATGGCTGATGCTGATGATCATGAGAGGGATGAAGATGATATTCCCGCTGAGGACGCACTTCCCGATGATGCCAGCCTGATTGCCTTTATCACCGAACAGCCCGAACCGCCCAAGGTCAAGGAAATCGCCCGTGCCTTTAACATCAGGGCGGATAAACGGGCTGAATTGCGCCGTCATCTGCGGCATCTCGCCGAAACGGGCCAGCTCAAGAGCATTGATGGCCGCAGGATGGCCGCACCGGAACGGCTGCCGCCGGTGGCTGTGCTGGATATTGTTGAGATCAACCATGATGGTGAAGGCATCGCCGCGCCGGTTGAAGACAGGCTGGATCACAACGCCAGGATACTGGTGGTCCCTGACCGGAGACGCGGCAAGGCCTTTGGCAAGGGTGAGCGGGTTCTGGCCAAGCTGACCCTGGTCGGCCCTGATGAATACGAGGCGCGGATAATCCGCAAGCTCGATCGTCATCGCCCGGTCATGTTCGGGCTGGTGATATCAGCCCGCAACGGTTTTATGCTGGAGCCGGTGGAACGCAACGCACGCAGCCCGCTGGACCTGCTGCCCCCCGAAGACAAGATACCCTTTGCGGATGGTGACCTGATTGAGGCAGAGGTTTTGCGTTCTTCGGGTTACGCCAACAAAAAGGCAAGGGTCACCCGCAACCTTGGCCCCGCCGATCAGCCCGGGGCGTATTCGGCCCTGGCGGTGGCGGAATACGGCATCAGGCACGCTTTCCCCGAAGAGGCCCTGATTGAAGCCGACAAGGCAAAAAAACCTGTTCTGGGTGAGCGGGAGGATTTACGCGACCTCAAGCTGGTGACCATTGACGGGGCAGATGCCCGTGATTTTGATGATGCCGTTTGTGCCGAACCCCTGCCCGGGGGCGGGTTCAGGGTGGTGGTCGCCATCGCCGATGTGGCCCATTATGTGGCAGAAGACAGCGCCCTTGATCGTGAGGCCATCCAGCGCGGCAATTCGGTTTATCTGCCTGATCGCGTCATCCCGATGCTGCCGGAGGTTCTGTCCAATGGTCTGTGTTCCCTCGTCCCGGGTGAGGAAAGGGCCTGCCTCGCCGTTGAGATGATGATTGATGCAAACGGCCATAAGACAAAGCACCGGTTCATGCGCGGGCTGATGCTGTCGCATGCCAGGCTGACCTATGATGCGGTTGAAGAATTCAGGCTTGGCCATGATACCGACCCCCCCGCCGGGCTGGAGGCATCGGTCATCAACACCATGCTGGATGCCTATGAATGCCTTGCCGCCAGTCGCCGGGAACGCGGTGCGCTGGAACTTGATCTGCCGGAAAAACGGGTCCGCTTTGATGATGACGGCAAGGCCGTTGCGATTGATCGCAAGAGGCAAACGATCAGCCAGAAACTAATCGAAGAGTTCATGATCCTGGCCAATGTTTCCGCGGCTGAAACGCTGGAGAGCAACAACCGGCTCTGCGTTTTTCGTGCGCATGAACCGCCTGCCCCGGAAAAGGTGGATGCATTGCATCTGCTGGCCCGCAGCATGGAGTTGTCTTTCCCCAAGGGTCAGGTTATCCGGCCCCGGCATTTCAACACCCTGCTCCAGGCTGCCCAAAAGAAAGATGATCCGGCAGGGTTTGCGCTCCTCAACGAAACCGTTTTGAGGAGCCAGTCCCAGGCGGATTATCGCATCACCAACCCCGGGCATTTCGGGCTTGCCCTGTTGCAATACGCGCATTTCACCTCACCGATCCGGCGATACGCCGATCTGATGGTGCATCGCCAGATCATCGCGCTGCTGGAAAACCGCGACCCTGATACCGATACCGTCAAGGCCGCTGAAACCGCCACGTCGATTTCCGAAACCGAACGCCAGGCTGCGGCTGCCGAACGCCGCACCATTGACCGTTTCGCCGCCAGCCTGATGCAGCATCGCATCGGCCAGATGGTCGAAGGCAAGATCAACACGATCACCTCATTCGGGGCGTTTGTTGAAATCGATCACAGCGGGGTTGAAGGCCTGCTCCCCCTTGGCCGACTGCCCCAGGACTACTATGAGGCTGATGCGGTGGAAGGCATCATCAAGGGTCGCCAGAGCGGGCTGACCCTGCGCACAGGCGACAGCATCACCATCATGATTGAGGATGTCTCCCCGCTCAAGGCCATGGTGGGGCTGACCTATGTTGATGATGGCAAGCCGGTTGAGCGCGGCGCATCCCATGGCGGCAGGCCCGGGCGGCGCGGCGCATCCGGCCGGAACCGTCCATCAGCCCGCAAAGGTGCCGGTAAAGGCGCTGGTAAAGGTGTCGGCTCAAAAGGGCGGGCTTCGAAAAAGGGCAAAAAACAGCCCCGTTAAGGCTTGACATTCCCCGGTGGATAGGCGATTTTCCGCGCCTATGGAATGCGCCATCTGGCGCTGTTGATGGAGTTCTGTCATGGCAAAGCCGGCAACCCTTCAGATCAAGCTGGTCAGCACCGCTGACACCGGTTACTACTATGTGACCAAGAAAAACCCGCGCACCAAGCCGGAAAAGCTTGAACTGAAAAAATACGATCCTCGCGCCCGAAAGCACGTTCTTTTCCGTGAGGCCAAAATCAAGTAAACTTGGTTATTCTGAGGAATAGGCCATGCGACTTGGTATTGATCTAGGGGGCACCAAAACCGAAGCCGTCATCCTCGGTGATGACGGCTCTATTATTTGGCGCAAACGCCAGCCCACCCCCCAGCTCGACTATAAAGCCATCATCACCTCCATCAGCCAGCTCATCACCGATGCTGCCGATGAGACCGGATTTACCGGCCCTGTCGGTATGGGTATTCCCGGCAGCATCAACCCGTCTGATGGCACGGTCCACGGGGCCAGCACCCAGGTGCTGAACGGGCAGAACCTGAAAACCGATTGTGAGGCGGCAACCGGGCGTGACTTCCGGCTTGAGAATGATGCCAACTGCTTTGTCCTGTCCGAAGCCAGTGATGGCGCGGCGTCTGGTCATAATGTTGTCTTTGGCGCGATCCTCGGCACAGGCTGCGGCGGCGGGTTCGTCCATGGCGGCAAGGTTATCAGTGGCCAGCACAACATCACCGGTGAATGGGGGCATACTCCCCTGCCCTGGCCGATTGACGATGAATACGTTGACCATGACTGCTGGTGCGGGATGAGGGGTTGCCTTGAAACCTATCTGGCCGGGCCTGCGGTTTCAGCCGAATATGAGAAACTCAGCGGCAAGGCCATGACGGTTCAGGAAATCGCCGCCAATGCCCATCTTGATCTGGCCGCGCAATGCGTATTGCAGGCGTTTGAAGACAGGCTGGCCCGCGCCCTCAGCCAGATGATCACCCTGATTGACCCTGATGCTATTGTTCTCGGGGGCGGGCTATCCAATCTTGACCGGATCTACACGAATGTACCGCGCAAGTTTTCGTCATTCGTTTTTTCCTCTTCCCCGGTCAAAACCCCTCTCCTGAAACCGAAATATGGGGACTCAAGCGGTGTCCGTGGCGCTGCCTGGCTCTGGGGCGATGGCACAGCGTGATACCCTATGCCGTGACTGCGGGCTGACCGCAAGCCTGCCGATCAGGGAAACCTGCCCTGATTGCGGCAGTCACCGGATTATTCAGCACCCCGAACTGGCCCGGCTTTCACTGGCGCATATCGATTGTGATGCCTTCTACGCCAGCATCGAAAAACGCGATAACCCTGATCTGCTGCACAAGCCGGTGATCGTTGGCGGCGGCAAGCGCGGGGTTGTTGCCACCGCATGCTATGTGGCGCGGATCAACGGTGTCCGGTCCGCGATGCCGATGTTCAAGGCACTGGCGCTCTGCCCCGATGCCGTGGTGATCAAACCCAGAATGCAGGTCTATCGTGATGCCGGTATGCGGATCAGAACCCTGATGCGGGAGCTGACCCCCCTGGTGGAACCGCTGTCGATTGATGAGGCCTTTCTGGACATGACGGGAACGGAACGCCTGCATGGCAAGCATCCGGCGGCCAGCCTGGCTGATCTGGCGCATCGCGTTAAGCGGGACATCGGCGTGACCATCTCCATCGGTCTGGCCGCCAATAAATCCATGGCCAAGATTGCATCCGATCAGGACAAGCCCAACGGATTTCACATTATCGGCGGGGATGAGGCGGCGGCATGGCTGGCGGAAAAGCCTGTATCCATCCTCTACGGGGCAGGCAAGGCCCTGGTGCGGAAGCTGAATGACAATGGCCTCAGAACCTGCGGCGAGCTGGCGGCGGCTGATGCGCGCACGGTGATGATGCTGGCGGGTGAGATCGGCCCCAGATTGCAGGAACGCGCCGCCGGAATTGACCACCGAAAGGTCATCCCTGATGAAGCCGCCAAGAGCATTTCATCCGAAACAACCTTTGATGTGGATATTGAGGATCGTGAACGTCTGCTGGCCTGGCTGCTCACCCTGTCGGAAAAGGTTTCATCCCGGCTCAAGCAAAAGGAGCTGGCCGGCAAGCGGGTGGTACTAAAGCTCAAGACAGCGGATTTCAAGCTCATCACCCGGTCGGTCACGCTGATGGCCCCCACCCGCATGAGTGAGCAGATTTTCAGCCATGGTAGCACCCTGCTCGAAAAAGAAATTGGCCGGGGCAAACGCTGGCGACTGATCGGTATCGGGGTTGAAACGCTCACTGATCTGGAGGGTGCGGACCCGCCTGATCTGGCTGATCCTGACCGGGACAGGCGGCACCGTCTGGAACAGGCCATGGACAAGGTTCGTGATCGTCACGGCGGCGACAAGATCATCAAGGGCAGACGGTTAGGCCTGGATGGTGATGAAACCGGGAAGTAATCCGGCCGGAGGTGATCAGCAATCGGGTTCCAGCAGGGGGACGATATTTTTCAGCGATCCACGCATGGAAAAATCACCATAATCAACCAGATAGGACCGGATGACACCGTTATCCTGCATGTCGAACTCAATCTCGTATTCAGGCTCGCTTTCCAGCGCACCGGGGGTGAAATAGGCCAGCCGCATCGGCCAGTAGCCATCTTCTGATAACTGGCCAAAATTGATGGTGCTGTCATCCGTAAGCTGGCGATTGCCGATCACGGATGACACTTGATAGAAGGCATCTTCCTCATCACCGCCAAGAAAAACAACAGCGTGCTGAAACTTCTCCCCGTCACGGGCTGATTGGAGCAGGGACTGCATGTGCCTCATGGGGAAAACCGTGCCTTCGGGCAGGGTCATGGTTTTATCCTCACCATTGATGAAATACGCCTCGGTAACGCCGTCATTGCTATGGGCAAACCCGCTGAAGTGATTGAAATCGTTTGCACTGTCGTTCTCATGCACGGTGAAGGAAAACGCGCTGCCGTTCATCGCCTCCCACGTTTCGTAATGCGAAATGAAACTGGTCTGGCCCTGTTCAAGCCCGAACGCAATGGCGTAATCCTCAATCGTCTGCCAGCCATCGCAATGGCGTTGCATCGTGAAAACGGTTCGCCCGATAATGGATTTGACCGCCGCTGATGATAGCGACTTGTTGATTTTCAGATCATAGATCGCGCGATGGGATACCGTGTCATGCTTGGCAAAAGCCGGGAAAGCCAGACCAATCATCAAGCTGAGCGAGAAAAGTTGTTTTAGCATTGGGATCACAAAATCATTAAAGGTTGTGATAGGATAGTAATACTATAATGTGTTCCAAATCTGGCCGCATGCAAGGGGTTTTCACCCTCCTTTTTGCTTATCAGCGGATTGACAGGAAACCGATGACCGATCTACCGCCCCTGATCAAGGATACCGAAACGCTCAGGACATTGTGCGATGCACTGTCGGCTGAGGAATTCATCGCGATTGATACAGAGTTTCTGAGAGAGAACACCTATTATTCCCAGCTTTGCCTGATCCAGGTGGCCGCGGGGGACAGCATCGCCGCTATTGACCCCCTCGCCCCGGGGATTGACCTCACCCCGCTTTTCGAAGTGCTGAAGAATGAGGCGATCATGAAGGTCTTTCATGCCGGACGGCAGGACCTTGAGATTTTCTTTACCCTGATGAATTGCCTGCCCGCACCGATCTATGACACCCAGATCGCCGCCATGGTCTGTGGTTATGGTGAGCAGGTCGGCTATGACAGACTGGTCAAGGGCGTTCTCGATATCATCCTGGATAAAGGCCCGCGTTTCACGGACTGGGCCCAGCGTCCGCTTTCCGACAGGCAGTTGCGCTATGCCCTCGATGACGTGATCCATCTGGCGTCAATTTACCCGATCATCAGGGATGAGATTGAAACCGCCAACCGCACCGACTGGGTGGTTGAGGAAATCAACAATCTGGCCAACCCGGCGATCTACCAGATTGACCCGATGGACGCATGGATGAAGGTCAAGCAACGCGGCAACAAGCCCATGAACCTCAACCGGCTGCGCTATCTGGCGGCCTGGCGTGAGGAGGAGGCAAGGCGGCGCAACATGCCGAAAAGTCGCCTGATCAAGGATGAAACCCTGCTGGCACTGGCTGATGTCAACCCGTCGAACAAGGCCGGGTTTGACCGCATCAGGGGTTTTCCCGGCGGCGCATCAAGCAAGCTGGTTGAACCGGCGCTGAAAATCCTGAAAAAGGCCAATGATGTCCAAAAGGATGACTGGCCGAAAGTTTCCCGCGAATACCGGACCCCGCCGCCCCAGGCTGCGGCTGATCTGCTGCGCGTGTTGCTGAAACATTGCGCGGAGGATGCCGGCGTTGCCCCGAGGCTGATTGCCAGCAGTGATGAGCTGGACCGGATCGCCCTCGGTGAGCGTGACGGTGTCAATGCCCTCACCGGCTGGCGCGGCCAGTTGTTTGGCAAGGATGCCATTGATCTTGCCGAAGGCCGGATTGCGCTATCCACCCGGGGCCGCAAGGTTCATCTGCACAGGCTGGAAAAAGATTAGGGCTGGCGGACGATGATTTTCGCCGGGCTGAACCTGGCCACCGCATCGACACGGCGTTTGAACAGTGGCGTGATCAGTCCCCGCATGTCATCAGGGAAGCTGAGATAGATGGATCTCTTTTCCCGATCAGCGGAAATACCGCCAAGCAGCCGTGGCAAGCCGCCCGTCAGGTTCATCAGCATTCGCAAGACCAGGCCTGTGTAGCTCGCCATCTGGCGTTCCTTGCGGGTCAGCTTGCCCCTGAACAGCCCGCGATCAGGAAAGCGGCCATGGTACCGGATATAGAGTACAGCCGCCATCCAGATGCGTTCAGGGTGGGTAATACCAACCACCGACAGTCCAAGGATTTTTTCGGCCGACAGTGACCCGCGATAATCCGGAAAATCCAGCCATGACAGATCAGCCAACAGGGCGCAGCTCCGCGCCAGTCGATGCATCGGCTTTGGCAGGAAACTGATGAACGGTTCCATCACATCCATCAGCGCATCACCCATGCCGTCATAACGCTGCCACATGCCGGCGTATTCCCTGACCCCTGCAATCAGCGGGTCAATATCGGCATTGGTGGCATCCAGCTGTTCATAGAGTATGCCTTCCCGCGCGCCATAGCCGGAAAACACCACGGCTTCGGGTTCAAGCGCATCAATCAGGCAGCGCAGCACCTTGATGGCCTGACGCATGCTGGAACGCCGCGCCGGGGGAATACCGTCAACCTCGCCGTTGGCCTCATCAATGCGTTCCATCATCAATTCCAGCTTGGGGATGGTGAGGGTCATGCCATGGACGATATCCAGCCGCTTTTTGGACTGGGTTGAAAACGCCGTTGCGATGGCACGCCAGGTGCCGCCCACCGCGTAGAGATTCCTGCCCCTGAAATCATCCAGCCAGCCGAGAGTGGCCACGGCACCCCTGACAGTCTTTGTTTCAAGCGGGTTGAGGTGGCCAATGGGCAGGCTGCTTTCGCCCTTTGGAACAGGCATCAGCTGGCTGTGCCGGATGGGCTGAAGCTCAAGACTGCCGCCCCCCAGATCAGCCGCCACCCCGTCAACCTCGACAAAACCGCTGATCACCCCGAGCGCGGCGTAACGGGCCTCTTCAACCCCGTCAAGAATACGGATACCGCACCCCAGCAATGCCTCAGCCGGTTTGATGAAATCAGCCTGATTGCTGGCCTTGCGCACGGCCTCAGTCGCGAAAACATCCAGCCGGTCAAGATTGCTGAACCGGGCGATGATCGAAAACCGTGACAGGGTTTCCAGCGCATGGGCGATGCGGTCAGGGTCAAGCTGGCCTGTTTCACCCAGGCCAGCCCCCAGACGGCAGACTTCGCGTTCATTGAATTGTGGATGCGGCAACCTGCCCCCGGCACGATAGATCACCAGCCGGATCGAACTGGACCCGATATCAACAAGGCCAACTTTCTTGTCGCCATAGAGGGTTTCGGGCTGGAAGGATGTCAATTCGACTGCTGTTGCCATTCGTCTGTCTTTATCGTCAGGCCTCATGGCCGTGTAGGTTCAGGCCTTGCGGCCGGGTTGATTCAGGCCTTGCGGCCGGGTTTCACATCTTTTGTCAGCGCCGACCCGCGACCGGAAAGGCTGGGGTTGGTCATAAAGAAATGGTGCGCTGAAAAGGCATCCTCATCATCAGCCCGGGCAAGGCGGACATAACTGCCATCAGGCTGGAGCTGCCAGCTGTTGGCGATATCATCGATATTCGCCATCATCACCTGATCAATGATCTGGCGATGCACCGTCGGGTTCTCAATCGGCAGCATGATTTCAACCCGGCGATTGAGGTTGCGCGGCATCAGATCAGCCGAAGAGATATACACCCTTGCGTTTGCCGAAGGCAGGGTCTTGCCATTGGCGAAGATATAAATCCGCGCATGTTCCAGAAAACGGCCAATGAGGGAGGTCACGCGGATATTCTCAGACAGGCCCTCTACCCCCGGCCTCAGGCAACAGATCCCCCGCACAACGATATGGATAGGCACACCCGCCTGTGATGCCTCATACAGCTTTTCGATAATGGGCTGATCCACCAGCGAATTCAGCTTGATCCAGATACCGCAGGGCTTGCCAGCCCGGGCAGCGCTGATTTCATGGTCGATGCCATCGGTCAGGATGCTCCGCGCTGTCACCGGGGCATAGCCGACCTTGTTCAGGTTCTTGGGTTCGACATAACTGGTCATGTAATTGAAAATGCGCACAATATCAGAACAGATATCCTGGTCCGAGGTGAAAAAGGACAGGTCGGTGTAGATTTTCGCCGTGATCGGATGATAATTGCCGGTGCCGCAATGGGCATAGGATTTCAGCCCGGTTTCTTCCTGACGCACAACCAGGGAAAGTTTGGCATGGGTTTTGAGGTCAACAAACCCGTACACCACCTGAACCCCGGCGCGTTCCAGATCACGGGCAAGGCGGATATTCAGTTCTTCATCAAACCGGGCCTTGATTTCCACCATGGCGGTGACCGACTTGCCGCTTTCGGCGGCTGAAATCAGCGCCCGCACAATCGGCGAATCCGGCATGGTCCGGTACAGAGTCTGGCGAATGGACACAACCTTGGGGTCTTCGGCTGCCTGCCGCAGAAACTGCAACACCACATCAAAGCTCTCATAAGGGTGGTGAACGAGAATGTCTTTTGAGCTGATGGCCGCGAAACAGTCCCCGCCGAAATCACGAATGCGTTCAGGGAATCGCGCCTTGTAGGACGGGAAACGGAGGCTTTCATCACCCAGCGAACACAACTGGCTGAGGTCAGACAGCCCGATCATGCCGCCGATCAGCGCCACGCCCTCTTCCTCAACGTCCATCGCCTCACACAATCCGCGAATGGCCTTATCCGACCGGGATGATGAAATTTGCAGGGCGATCACGTTGCCACGGCGGCGGGCCTTGAGCGCGGTCTCAAAGGTTGCCACCAGGTCTTCAGCCTCTTCATCGACTTCCAGTTCGCTGTCACGCAGGACCCTGAAGGCGAAATGTTCAACCAGCTCATGATCAGGGAAGATCGAATTCATGTTGAGGATGACGCAATCTTCAAGCGCGATGACGCGGTTGCCCTCACCCGGCAGGTTGATGAAACGTTTCATGTTGCTCGACAGCAGGATGACGGCGTTGCTCTCACTGCCCTTGGGGTTCTTCAGCACCAGATAGACCCCGAAACCCCGGTTCGCGATGAACGGGAAAGGATGCGCCGGGTCGATGGTCATGGGCGCGATCACCGGCAGGATTTCACGTTCGAAATACTCTTCCACAAAGGCCGTTTCTTCGGCATTGAGATCATCCTGCCCGACAAGCGAAACCCCTGCCCCTGACAGCGCATCAAGCAGTTTCGGCAGCACTGTCTGCTGGCGGGCCATGAGGGCGGCAACACGGTTATTGATGCTGTTCAGCACATCGGCAGGGTGGGCGGGGCTGGCCTCACTGTCATGGAGGCCGCGGGCCACCTGATGCTTGACCCCGGCAACCCGCACCATCATGAATTCATCGAGGTTATTGGCCGAAATCGCAACAAAACGGAGCCGCTCAAGCAGGGGATGGCGGCTGTTTTCAGCCTCAGCCAGGACCCGTTCATTAAACGCAAGCCAGGAAATTTCCCGGTTGATCAGTTGGCATTCAGCCTCCCGGCCAATCGGCGGAATTGGCGGTGTACTGATCAATTCATCATGACCTTCAGGCAGACTGGCTGTATCAATACTGTTCATTTTTAACTCCCTCACCGTTTTTAACTCCTTCACAGGGGGGGATGGCCGCCGCCACCCCCGGCTTGCGATAAAACTAGAAACTGGAGTTGAATACCCCGCCGTCAATCAGCAGGTTCTGGCCGACCATATAACCGGAATGGGCGCTGCACAGATAGGCGCAGGCATGGCCAAACTCCTTGATATGGCCGATCCGGTGGCATGGATTGGCTGCCTCGGCCGCAGCGCGGATTTCAGCCGCTTCCTTGCCCGCCTTACTGGCGGCGGCTTCAAAGAGGGAGGAGATACGGTCAGTATCGAACTGGCCCGGCAGGAGGTTGTTGATGGTGACGTTATGCTGGGCAACCTGACGCGCCAGCCCGGCGACAAAACCGGTCAACCCGGCCCGCGCCCCGTTTGACATGCCAAGCTGGGGGATCGGGTTACGAACCGAACCCGAGGTAATATTGACAATGCGCCCGAAACGCTGGTCGATCATGGGGTCGATCACCGCCTTGATCAGCTCAATCGGGGTCAGCATGTTGGAATTGACCGCCCCCATCCAGTCTTCGCGTTCCCAGTCACGGAAATCACCGGGGGGCGGGCCACCGGCATTGTTGACGAGAATATCCACGGTTCTGCCAGCAGCGCCATCCAGCACGGCGGCGCGGCCTTCAGGGGTGGTGATATCCGTTGCCACCGCCGTAACCTCAACCCCGTAGGTGTCACGCAGGTGAGCCGCCGATGATTTCAGCAGCTCTTCACTGCGGGCGTTCATGACAAGGTTGACCCCGTTTGCCGCCAATTCCTCGGCGCAGCCAAAGCCAAGCCCCTTGCTCGATGCACAGACGATGGCCAGACGACCCTTGATACCCAAATCCATTTGCTGATCCTTTACGTTCCTGTTCGCTGTTATTCTTTAATCCTGCCTGTTCCTTATACCCAATATGGCAGGGTAAACCCACACAATGATGACATTTCATGCCTAAAGCAGCCTTGGTTCCATGCTGTCCATGATTTCCCTGACCATGGCAAGGCTGGCTTTCTTTTTGCGTGCAAGGGCAATGCTGTCAATCATTTCAACAGTCTGGCGCGCTGCCGTAAAGCTCCGTTCCATGCGTGCGATGGTATAGGAAAGGATTTCCGGTGACAGGGCAAGCCCCAGATCATCAGCGATTTTCTGCATCACCGCCATCAGCACGGTATCATCAGGCACCCCGATTTCAGCCGACATCAGGCCAGCCAGCCGCGATGACAGATCAGCCAGGCCCCATGATTGCGCAGAAACAGGCTGCCGGGACAGGATCAGCACCGTTCCGTCCAGCTCAATCAGCCTGTTAAGCAGGTGAAAGAAGATTTCTTCGGGCCAGTCGTCGCCGCTTGCCGGATGATCCAGCAGGATATGAGGGTTATCGGCGAGGGTCTGGAGGGTCTGGTCATCCAGCCTGGTCACCATGCTGGCACCGCTGATCTCAGCCCAGATTGCGCCCAGATGCGATTTCCCCGAATCCGGCAGGCCGTGGATCACCAGCCCCTTGATACGCCCCGGCCAGTCGGGCCAGCGATCAATCCAGTCCGCTGCCATGGCATTGCACGACCCCAGCACGAAATCCTTTCGGGCGTAATTCGGTTCACGGTCAAATCGGAGACTGATCTGTTCAGGCATTCGGGCGTTTTCTCAAGCAAGGGTCAACCATTGCGGGTGACCAGCATCAGGGTCACAACGCCATTTTCGCCGACCTTTCTTTCGATAGCAAGCCCGGTGGCCTCCAGCGCGTAGAGCAGCGATTGCATTGATGCCGACAGATTGAGCTGAACCACCCCGCCTTCACGCGACAGTTGCATCACCCTGACCCGGTCAATCGTCGGCAGGCCGCGCAAGGCCCTGAGGTGGGCGCGCCATTCGGCAATGCTGTCAGCCGGTATCGAAACCATGATCTCATCTTTTTCGTCAACCACGATGGCGTTGACGGTGCGCCACACCCGTTCAATGCCGTTTTCGATTTCGGTGGCCAGCCAGGCCGTTGTTTCACCCGTTGAGTTGACCGGGAATGACAGCTCATCAGAGGTGTAGAATTCAGACTCGATTAGTCCTTGCCGCGTGAACAGGCTGGCGGAAACCGTCACCGTCATGATGTCATCAGCGATTTCAGGCGTGATGACCGTGACGATGACTTTTTCAGCATTCTCCAGCCTTGCGGCCCTCGCAATCGCCTTCCGGTCCCTGTCGATGATGGCCTGCGGGGCAATCGCCCTTTCGGTGGCCAGGCTCTCAGGCAGGCGCAGGGTCACCAGCCCGTTGCGGGCCTTCAGGATATCCTCCCACGCCCCTACCCACGGGTTGGGTTGCCGCCAGATGCGCGGCTTCCCACCCGCGTTCCAGACAGGCAGGATCAGCATCGGGGCGGAAACCAGCTCAGCGTGGCGAACCTTTTTTTCAGCGAAATATTGCCGTGTCTTGGCGCGGTCAAAGCAGTAATCAAAGGCCGCGATATAACGTTTCGGCAGAACGGTTTCACGGACGATGCGAACATGATCCAGCAGGTCGCCGATGCCTTCTTCGCCTGTTACTGTTTCGTTCGCGGCGGGCTTCTTATCATCATTGCCGCCCTTGTTTTCATTGCCAAGCTCATCGACCAGGAGCCTGCTTTTCAATTGTTGCCAGGCTTGATTGAGCCCCTCGGCGGTGGCGATGGTGCGGGCCTCGCTGCCACTGTTGGCGCTGGCCGATACCTCAACCTCCTTCACATGAAAGGCCTGATGGGGACAGGTTTCACCGGTATTCGCCGAAACCGGGTTCAGCCCTAAAAGACTGATGCAAAACAGCCCAAAAAAAGTGTACATTCCACGAGTGAACATTAACCATCACCAACAGGCATCGACGTATAACCGGAGGCTAACATATCAATGGGAAACAAAGAAGACACTCCGCTGACTTATGCTGATGCCGGCGTTGATATCGACGCTGGCGATGCTTTTATTGAGGCGATCGGCGATGATGCCGCCAGGACGAGCCGGCCCGGGGCTGCAGTCTCGCTGGGCGGGTTTGGCGGCGCGTTTGACCTCAGGGCCGCTGGCTTTGATGACCCTGTTCTGGTCGCCGGCACCGATGGTGTCGGCACCAAGCTGGAACTGGCCCGCGCCACCGGCAGGCATCGCGGGCTGGGCATTGATCTGGTGGCGATGTGCGCCAATGATGTGCTGGCCCAGGGTGCCATGCCGCTGTTCTTTCTTGATTATTTTGCCACCGGAAAACTCGAACAGGGGGTTGCCGCTGATGTTGTTGCCGGGATTGCCGATGGCTGCGTTGAGGCAGGATGCGCGCTGATTGGCGGCGAGACCGCTGAAATGCCCGGGGTGTATCCGGCCGGGGGCTATGATCTGGCGGGGTTCTGTGTCGGGGCGGTTGAACGCGGCCAGCATATTGACCCGTCCCGCACCATGGCTGGTGACGTGGCCATTGCTGTTGCGTCCTCAGGCCCGCATTCCAACGGCTATTCCCTGATCCGCAAGGTGATTGAACGCTCAAGGGTCGGCCTTGAGGAAGAGGCGCCTTTCAGTCCCGGAAAGACGCCCGGAAAGACGCCCGGTAAAAGTCTGGGGGAGGCACTGCTGGAGCCAACGCGGCTTTATATCAGGGCCTACGCCGCCGTGCTGGAGAAGCTGGGGGCGGTTGAGCGTATTCACGGGCTGGCCCATATCACCGGCGGCGGGCTGGTTGAAAACCCGCCCCGCGCCTTCCGTGATGACCTGAAGCTGGAGCTGGATGCCGCCTCATGGGAGCTTCCGGCCGTGTTCCGCTGGCTTAGGGAAGTCGGGCAGATCGATGCCATGGAATGCGCCAGGGTCTTTAACTGCGGTATCGGACTGATGCTCTATGTTGATGCTGATGATGCCGGGGCGGCGATTGATGCGCTCAACGCTGCCGGGTATTCATCCTGGGTTGCAGGGCATCTGGCTGATCGGCCCGGCGGCGATGACCGGGTTCAGTTTAACGCATTATCAGCATGGGATTGAGGACGTGAAAACCGCGGTGATGATCTCAGGCCGTGGCAGCAACATGGCCGCCCTCCTGGATTATGCCACCCAGCCGGAAACCCGCCCTGAAATCGTGCTGGTGGTGGCGGATGGCCCGGCCCCGGGGCTGGATATCGCCGCCCGTCACGGCATCAAAACCCTTGCCCTGCCACGGCCGGATTTCGCATCACGCCGCGATCATGAAGCCGCCATCAAGGATGCGCTCACCACGGATGCGCTCACCAAGGGCGGGGTTGAACTGATCTGCCTGGCGGGATACATGCGTCTGCTATCGGCTGATTTCTGCCGGGATTTCGAGGGACGGATGATCAATATTCACCCGTCCCTGTTACCGCTCCATAAAGGGCTGGATACTCACCAGAAAGCGATTGATGCCGGGGATGCGGTGCATGGATGCAGCGTGCATTTCGTCACGGCCGGGATGGATGATGGCCCGGTCATCGCGCAACGCCAGTTGGCTGTCCATGCTGATGATACAGCGGACAGTCTGGCCGGGCGTGTTCTGGGGCTGGAACACCAGCTCTACCCGCTGGTGCTGGGGGCGATGGCCGAAGGGCTGATTACCCTCAAGGGAGAGACGGTTGAACACCGCTCCGGCCCCCTGCCCGGGGTGATCACGGACCTGCCCTCCCCCCTAACATGGCAGGCTTGAAAAAAGCCGGGGTTTGGGTCATAAAAGTGAAGGAGTATTTAAGGGGGTAATAATGGATACAGAAGATTTTGACAGCCAGTCGAAGCAGCATCTGAACTTCTATAACGGGTTCATGAGTTTCATGATGGTTTCAGCCGTGGCGATTGCCGTTGTGCTGATCCTGATGGCGACTTTCCTGCTCTAGCAGCGGAACAACGCTCATCATCCCGCCATCAAGGGGCAAGATATGAAAAGGGCCGCATTTGCGGCCCTTTACCCTTGAATGCGACCGGGATCAATCAGCCGGTAATTTCATCATCACTGAAGAAAAAGGCGATCTCAATCGCGGCGTTTTCCTGGCTGTCGGAGCCATGCACGGAATTGGCCTCAATGCTCTCGGCGAAATCCTTGCGGATCGTGCCTTCATCGGCATCGGCAGGGTTGGTCGCCCCCATGATTTCACGGTTGCGGGCAACAGCGTTTTCGCCTTCAAGCACCTGCACCACAACAGGGCCGGAGGTCATGAACGCGACAAGATCACCATAAAAAGGGCGTTCCTTGTGAACAGCGTAGAAGCCTTCGGCCTGTTCGCGGGTCATGTTGATGCGTTTCTGGGCAACGATGCGCAGGCCGCCGTCTTCGAGGCGGGCAGCAACCTGGCCGGTAATGTTGCGGCGGGTGGCATCAGGCTTGATGATGGAAAAGGTGCGTTCGAGGGCCATGGTCTCACTATCCTCTGTGGGTTATGGATGGGTCGGTAAAGGCCTTATAGAACCCGCTTTACGGCTTGGCAAGCGATAAGGGCATCAGGCTGATTGTTGCCAGCCGCCACGGTCGTTCTGTTGCCAGTAGGTCAGGTCATGGCCATGGTCACGCAGGCCCTTCCACTGCTGGCGTGCATGCCCGACAGCAGCATCATCACGCCCGTCAAAGAGGACAAAAACCCGCTCCGCGGTTTGCGGAATATCCACTTCAAGCCCGTCAAGATAAAAGATGAAACGGCCATCATTGCTGTTCTGATCAGGGGTGTTGGTGATCCAGATCGGGCAGATACCGGCATCGTCATCATCCCGCCCGGCAATGCCATGGGGCAACCAGCTGTTGGGCTGATGCGACCAGATCGCCGTGCTGAACTGATTGAAACGGGCATCATCACAGCAGACCAGCGCGGTTTTACCGGCATCAAGCGTCTTTGCCAGCAACAGGGGCAACGCCTCAACCGCGCTAGATCGCGTCAGGTGATAGAACGCCACTGCTGTCATCAGGCACCGTTTTCAACAAATCGGGTCAGCAGGCGAACACCATACCCCGTCCCTCCGGAAGGAACCGTTGGCCGGGATTTATCGGCCCAGGCCATACCGGCAATATCGATATGCGCCCATGGCACGCCCTCAACAAAACGTTCGAGGAAACAGGCGGCGGTGATCGACCCGGCCCAGCGGCCACCGATATTTTTCATATCAGCGATATGGGATTTGAGCAGATCATCATAGTCCTTGCCCAGCGGCATCCGCCATGCCTTCTCGCCGGTATCCAGCCCTGCTGCGGTGATGGCACCGGAAAGGTCATCATCATTGCTGAACAGGCCAGCGTGTTCCTTGCCAAGTGAGACGATAATCGCCCCGGTCAGGGTCGCCAGGTTGACCATCTTTTCAGGCTCGAAATGGCGCAATGTATAGGTCAGCACATCAGCCAGCACCAGCCTGCCCTCAGCATCGGTGTTAATGATTTCAACGGTTTGCCCTGACATGGATTTCACCACATCACCGGGGCGGGTGGCATTGCCATCAGGCATGTTTTCAACCAGCCCGATCAGGCCGATGACGTTGCGCTTCAGCTTGCGGCCAGCGATGGAACGCATGGCCCCGGTCACGGCGGCGGCACCGCCCATATCCCATTTCATGTCTTCCATCCCGCCAGCAGGCTTGATGGAGATACCGCCGGTATCAAAGCAGACACCCTTGCCAATGAGGGCAAGCGGTTTTTCACCCTTTTTGCCACCATCCCAGCGCATGATCACCATCTGGCTTTTCTTGGTGCTGCCCTGGCCGACCGATAGCAGCAGGTCCATGCCTTCCTTTTTCATGGCCTTTTCGTCCAGCACCTCAACCTTGAGCCCGCATTCATTCTCCAGCATCTTGCAGCGCTTTGCGAAACTCTCAGGGTAGAGCATGTTGGCAGGCTCATAAACGAGATCACGGGCGAGGAACACGCCCTCGGCCAGTTCCTTTTCAGCCTTGAACGCTGTCAAGGCCTTTCGCCCGAGGGGTGAGGTGATGGTCAGCTTGCGCTGTTTCGGCTTGGCCTTGTCCCCCTTGGTGAAATAATGACTGAACTTGTACGCCGCCAGCACGGCACCGAGGCCGATACCGCTGATAATCGCGGCATCATCGCTGTCGATCATCAGGGTCGCCTTGATAAGGCTGTTCTTGGCGAGGGCAGCGGTGATATGGCCGCCGATATCCTCAGCCTCCTTGCCGGGGGTGAAGGCCTTGCCCGCACCAATGATCACCACGGCACCATCAGCACAGCGCACCGTGAGGGATGACCCTGCCGATGCCTTGAATTCGGTATCCTTGATCGCCTGGGTGATGGCACCCCCGCAAGCGGCATCGGCCTGGATCGCGCTTTCCGAAAGGATTGGCGGCTTTTTGTCATCCCCTGAGGCAAAGGCAAAAGCCAGCATCGGAAAAGCCGGTTTCGTGGGCTGGGGCGCGAAAGAAAGATCAAGTGTCGATGTCATGGGGGACAGCTCCCTGGGGGCGGTTGATGGTTATGTTGATGCTGCTCGGAAAGGCCGCGATGATGGTTTCCACTGGCAGTATCGGTGCTTGATCTGATAAGATCAAGACCGTAAGGATGATCATTCCCAGCTGGTATGGGGCCACTTCGGGGCTGATATGCGGCCAACACGGGGCCGATACGGGATAACATCAGGCAGGCAGGGTATTGAAACCATGCTGAAAATATGGTTCTTCGTACTTATTAACCAAAGCGCACTGACCGAGGCTTGACTGGCGAATGCTTCTTTATCGCTATATTTCAAAGCAGATCCTGATCTGGATTGTGATCAGCACGGCTGCGCTGATCGGCATTGTGTGGCTGTCGCAGACGCTCCGGCTGATCGAATTGCTGGTTAATAAAGGCGCTGATTTCACTGATTTCGTTCTGCTCAGTATCCTCACTATCCCGCTCTGGCTGATCGTGATCCTGCCAACGGCTGCCCTCATTGCCACCATGCTGGTGCTGAACAAGCTGCAACAGGACAGGGAGATTACGGCCCTCAGTTCAATCGGGATGAGCAACCTTGTGATCATACGGGGGCCGCTGGCGGTGGGCCTGGCCATGACCATTTTTCTCTACGTCAATTCGGCGCTGATCCTGCCCCTCACCTTTTCCGGCTATAAATCGATGATGTCCAATTTGCGGACGGCGGCACCGATCGTTGTTCTGCAACAGGGTGTTTTCACCGATATCACCGATGGCCTGACGGTCTTCATCAAGGAAAAAAAGGGGCGTTATCAGTTCAACAACATCTTTGTCAGTGATCGCCGCAACCCTGAAAAAACAGTCGAGGTGGTGGCTGACAGCGGCTACCTCGATCTGGTCAACCCGACACCCCAGCTGGTTTTCTTCAGGGGGACGCGGTCGGAACTCACCGATGGTGACACCAAGGCGGCGATGCTGAATTTCAAACGCTATGCCCTCGACCTGACCTCGGATTTCAAGCCAGGTGTTGCGCGGGCGCTCGATTATAACGAGATGGGCATCCAGACCCTGCTGATGGGCCGCAACAAAAACCCGAAATACATTCGTGAAATGTGGGCAGAGGGTCATTTTCGCCTCGCCAGCCCGTTGCTGGGCCTTGCCATGGTGATCATCGGTGCCGCCGCGATTTTGAGCCGGCAATACGTCCGTGCCTCAAGCTGGAGGATGTTAGCCCTTGGCGGGTTCACTGCCATCGTTATCCAGATTGCCCTGATCATCACGCGCAGCCTGACCATTGAATACCCCGGCCTTTACCTGGGGCAATACGCCGTGGCCGTGTTCCCCATTCTGGCCGGGCTGTGGACGTTGCGGCAGCCATCCCGGATTTACAAGGTTGCGGGATCATGAACCGGATCAATATTTCCCCCATTCTGTTTCGCTATATGTTTCAGCACCTTGCCATGCGGGTGCTGATGGCGGCCTTAATCATCATCGCGATTGTCGGGGTCATCGACATCGCCGAACTCTATCGCCGGGTTGCGGAAAAACAGGGGAGCGGCGTGCTGACGGTTCTGTCCCTCGAAGTCGTCAAGATACCATCCATGATCCCTGAACTTATCCCCTTTGGTGTGCTGGTCGGCTCCATCATCAGCTTTCAGAAAATGCGCCTCAGCAATGAGATTGTCATTGCCCGGACCAGCGGGCTGTCGCAGATCAGGCTGGTGATCCCCGCCAGTGTGTTTGCCCTGGTTCTGGCGCTCTTCATGCTGGTGGTCATTGACCCGATCGCCTCGGCAACCGCCAAGCGGTATGAGACCATGGAAAGCGAAATTTTCGGCAGCAATGCCCGCAACCTGACTGTTTCGACCGAAGGCATCTGGATGCGTGATCAGGGCAGCAATGTCTCGCTCATCATCCATGGCGATTCCATCGGCCTCAATGAGGCATCGATCATCAACCCCGAGGTTTACAGCTTTGATCGCAATGATCAGGTGATCGCACGCTATTTCCCTGAAAAGATGGTGCTGAAGCGGGGGTATTGGGATTTGAGGGGCGGCAATTACATGGATCAGGCCGGCAATGTCATCCCCATGAAAGGTCGCCATATCAAAACCGATTTGAGGCAACGCGATCTCAGCCATTCCAACAAGCCCCCGGCAACGATCCCGGTGTTTGAGCTGTGGAACTATATCAAGGTGCTGGAAAGCACCGGCCTGCCCACCCTTGGCCATGCCTCTTATCTCTACACCCAGCTTGGGTTGCCCTTTGTGCTGATTGGCATGGTGATGATTGTCGCCAGGCTGACGCTTGGTTTCAGTAATCGCGGGGGCTGGATTCATCTTGTGGTATTGAGCCTGGCTGGCGGGCTGATTTTCTATTTTGTGAAAGATTTCCTGCATGTCATGGGAACATCGGGGCGGCTGCATCCTATTGTTGCCGGTTTTTCTCCCGGGGTGATCATGGTATGCTTGGGGGTCATCCTGCTGATGCGGGCGGATGAAAATTGAACCGCAAGAATTTTGCTCTGATAGGATCACGATGAATTATTCCAAAATCTTCAGGATGTTGTCCATTCGCTGGATCATTGGCTCTGCGCTGATGGTGTTTGCTGCCCTCGGGGTTGTTCAGCATTCAGGTGCCGCCAGCATTTCGGTTCTGGCCGTGGTCAACGGAACCCCGATCACCAATATCGATTTTGAGGAACGGCGGAATTTCCTGATCAAGACCACGGGTATTGTGGATAACGCTGAAACCGGTGAGCAGATCGACAAGGATGTGCTCCAGATGCTGGTGGATGATATCATCAAGCGCGAAGAAGGGATGAGGATAGGCCGCGGCATGGAAGAGGTGGCCCGCCAACGCGCTGATGAGATTATCGATATCTCGTTTTCCCAGCATGGCGAAAACCCGAACGATGTGCTGAAACGGCTGGGGATTGACCGCAGCTTTGCCGAACAGAAATTCTTCACTGATGTTCTCTGGGCCTCCACCGTTCAGACGCGCTTTGCCGAAGAATTTGCCAATGTCCAGAATGAAGCCGTCAAGGAGTTGGAACGGGTCAAGGCCAATGCCCGCAAACCGCAGATTGACCTGGATGAAATCGTTCTGGTTCCCGGGCCAAACCGGACCATGCAGCAGACCGCCGAGGTTGCCAATCAGATGGTTGCCGCGATCAAGAAAGGCGCTGATTTCGGCCGCATTGCCCAGCAGTTTTCAGTGGCGGGAACCAGCCAGGAAAGCGGCAATGTCGGCTGGGTGGTGTTAGAACGCCTGCCTGATGATATCCGCGCCATTGTGGAAAACCTGCCCTCTGGGACAGTCGCCAACCCTGTCCAGATTGACGGCGCGGTGGTGATCTATCGCGTTAATGGCATCAGGCTGAACGGCAATGCCGACCCGCTGGAAAGCATTGTCAGGGTTGGCCGCATGATC
This sequence comes from SAR116 cluster bacterium MED-G04, assembly GCA_002457135.1. GTDB lineage: Bacteria > Pseudomonadota > Alphaproteobacteria > Puniceispirillales > UBA1172 > UBA1172. The sequence continues at coordinate 16,025 of NTKX01000005.1, read as the reverse complement.
CTGCCGGTTGAGGCTGAGGACCTGGAAAGCCGCAAGGCCGCTGCCAACACGGTTTTCGGGGCTATTGCCGAGGTCAAAACCTGTCAGGACCTGAATCGTATTCATGAAGGTTATGGTTCAAGCTCCGATTTCGATTTCGGTGAATTCAAGCTGGCTGAATTCTCCCCGTTATTGCGTGAAATCCTGCTGCCGCTTGGTATCAATGAAATGTCGGACCCGATCAATTACAGTGAAGGGATCGTTGTTTTCATGGTCTGCGACAAGGCTGTTCCCAAGCTCAACCTGCCGACCCAGAGCGAAATCGAAACGCGCATTCGCAACCGTCATTTTTCGGTGCTGTCTTCACGCTATCTGGCACAGTTGCGGCGCAAGGCCATCATCGAATACAAGGATGGGTGATCGGGGCTGATGATGACCCAGACCCCACGCCTGATTGTCACGCCTGGTGAACCCGCCGGTATCGGGGGGGAAATCCTGCTGAAAGCGATTGAGGCTGGTGCAACCGGCCTGATCACCCTTGATGACCCGGAACGGCTGGCCAGTATGGCCGCCGCCATGGGTATCAACCTCAAATCAGCGGTCATTGAGGCCCCGCAGGATGCCCTGAACCTTGCGCCGGATTGCCTCGCCATCATGCCGCTGTCCTGGCCCGAGGCCCCGCAACCGGGCCAGCCATCCGATGCCAATGCCGGCACCGTTATTGATGCGATCACCCGGGCCGCCTGCCTCGCCCGTGATGGTGATGCTGCGGCCCTCGTGACCAACCCTATCCAGAAAGCAACGCTCTACGCCGCCGGTTTTGACTGCCCCGGCCATACCGAATACCTCGGCCAGCTGGATGGTGACAATGCCCATCCGGTGATGCTGCTCTATTCCGAAATGCTGAGCATTGTCCCGCTCACCATCCATGTGCCGCTGGCCCAGGTGCCGGGGCTGATCACCGGGGAGCGGATTGAAACAACCGCCAGCATCGTTGATGATGCCCTGCGCCGTGATTTCAGCCTGGATTACCCCCGCATTGCTGTCACCGGGCTGAACCCCCATGCCGGGGAGGATGGAACGCTCGGCCGGGAGGAAGAGGAGATTATCCGCCCTGCCCTGCAACGCCTGCAACAGATGGGGATGCATATCACCGGGCCGTATTCCGCCGATACATTGTTCCATGAGGATCGCCGCGGTGACTATGATGCTGTCATCGCCATGTATCATGATCAGGCCCTGATCCCCGTCAAGACGCTGGATTTCCATGGCGGGGTCAACACTACCCTGGGGCTGAGTTTCATTCGCACCAGCCCTGACCATGGTACGGCGCTGGATCAGGCCGGTGCGTTTACCGCCAACCCGGCATCGCTGATAGCATCCATCGAACTGGCGGCAAGGATGGCCGCCAACAGGCAACGCAGCCGTGACTGACGCTGTCATCGATGCCATCGCGTCCCTGCCGCCCTTGCGTGAAACCATCCGTTCCAACGGGCTGGATGCGCGGAAAAACCTTGGCCAGAACTTCCTGCTTGACCTCAACCTGACGGGGCGGATTGCCCGCAGTGCGGCTCCGTTCAGCTCCACCGTGGTTGAAATTGGCCCCGGCCCCGGCGGGCTGACCCGTGCGCTGCTGATGGAAGGCGCCGAGGATGTCATCGCCATTGAAAAGGATCGCCGCGCCATTGACGCGCTGGCCCCGCTGGTTGATGCGGCGGCGGGACGGCTCAGGATCATTGAGGGCGACGCGCTGGAGGTTGATATCGCCAGTCTGGTCGGGCCAAAGGGCCAGATCGTTGCCAACCTGCCCTATAATATCGCCACCGTGCTGTTGCTCAACTGGCTGGACCAGCTCGATCATCTGAGCGCCATGACGCTGATGTTCCAGAAAGAAGTCGGGCAACGCATTACCGCCAGCCCGGGCAGCGGTGAATTTGGCCGGCTTGCCGTCATGTGCCAGTGGCTTTGCCGGGCTGTCATGCTGTTCGATATCCCGCCCCAGGCCTTTGTGCCGCCGCCAAAGGTCACGTCAAGCGTGGTCCAGCTGATCCCCCGGCCAAACCCGCTGGCGCAAGCCGACAAGACCCTGCTGGAAGACGTAACAAGGGTGCTGTTCGGCCAGCGTCGCAAGATGTTGAGGGCTTCGCTCAAGACCCTGGCCAGCCAGATGAAGGTCAAGGGCAAGGCCATTGACCCGGCCCATCTGCTGGAGGCGACAGGCATTGATGGCCAGAGCCGCCCGGAACGGCTGGAGATAGAGGATTTCTGCCGCCTTGCCGAGGCAGTCAAAGCCGCGAGAACCTAGAGCTTCGAGAGCTTAAAGCCGGGAGGGATTAACGCCCTTCGCGCAGGGATTTGACAAACCCGGTCAGGCCGGTCTGGCGATCCCGCCTCAACCGTTCAGCCATCAGGATTGAGGCAACCCGCTCAACCGAGGCATCAAGGTCTTCATTGATGATGATGTAGTCGTATTCGGCGTAATGCGACATCTCGGATGAGGCCTCGGCCATGCGGCGGGCCACGACCTCTGCCGTGTCCTGACCACGCTTCATCAGGCGGCGTTCCAGTTCAGCTACCGATGGCGGCAGGATAAACACCGAAACCAGGTCTTCACGCGCGCTTGCCTTGAGCTGCTGGGTGCCTTGCCAGTCGATATCAAACAGAACGTCCCTGCCGCTGGCCAGATTACCCTCAACCTGGGCGCGGGGGGTGCCGTAGTAATGATCAAACACCTTGGCGTATTCAAGAAATTCGTCATTGTTGATCATCAGGCGAAAGTCTTCGTTATTGACGAACTGATAATCAACGCCCTCAACCTCACCCGGGCGGCGTTTGCGTGATGTGGCCGAAACCGACAGATGCAGATTATCCTCAGACGCAAGCAGCCGCCTTGAAATGGATGATTTGCCTGCCCCGGACGGGGAGGACAGCACCAGCATCAGCCCGCGACGGCTGATCCCGTGGGCAATGGAATTGAGGTTGTTTTCGGCCTGCATTGTCGTCACTCCCGTCATTGGGGGCAGTTTATCGTCAGCATCGCGGCATCACAACAAGCAATCCCTTTCAGGCTGTAATCCCCCTTGCTGATGCGGCCCGATGCGCTGCCGTTACTGGCTGCCTGCATCACCGCCAGCCTGATCACGGATCGCCCGCCATGCCTTAACATTGCGGTTGTGTTCGGTGAGGGTTCGGGCAAAGGCATGCCCGCCCTTGCCATCAGCCACGAAATAGAAATACAGACTGTCCTCAGGGTTGAGCGCAGCCTTGAGGCTGTCATAACCGGGATTGCAGATCGGGGTCGGGGGCAGGCCCTTGTTGCGATAGGTATTCCAGGGGGAGTTATGGTCCAGATGCCGCCGCTTGAGGATTTTGACAGGCTGACCATCCTGAACAAGCCCATAGAGGACCGTTGGATCGGATTGCAGTTTCATCCCCTTCCTCAGCCGGTTGACAAAGACCGATGCCACCAGGCCGCGTTCCTCCGCGAGGGCAGTTTCCTTTTCAATGATGGAGGCCATCACCACAGCCTCATCCAATGTTTTGTAAGGCAGATCGGCCTGGCGTTCAGACCACAGGCTGGCGAGGGCGACATCACGCGAGCCAGTGACGCGATTGATGAAACGGTTGCGGTCCGTCCCCCGGGTAAAGAAATAGGTTTCCGGCATCAGATCGCCTTCGGATGGCAACGGCGTTACAACCCCGCTGAACCGGCGATCACTGTTGAGCGCGAGGATGAACTCAGCCGCCGTCTGGCCCGGAGGGATGGTGAAAGCATGCTGGATGGAATCGCCCTTGTGAATGATGGATAGCGCCTGATCGAGGCTGGTGCCTTCGGGCAGGGCAAATTCACCGGCCTTGGGCCTGTAATCCTCACCCCGCCGCCATTCCTCCAGCCGGTAGACCCAGACGCTGTGGCGGATACCGGCTGAGTTGACCCGGGCGCTGATGACAACGCGGCCTGCGCCTTCGGGAATGATGATGCGCTGGTCTTCACCCAGCACACCCGGGCGATGCAGCTCAGAATAATACCACAGCGGGCCAGCCGCGATCATGATGATGACCACCAGCCCCAGCAGGCTGATCAGGCCATTCTTCACGCCCGATATGATGCGGGAAATTATCCCGGGCCGGGGTTCTTCCGAAAGATCGCTCTCATCCTGGGGGGGCTGGTCGGTCATGATACCGAAACCGGCATGATCTAGTCGATCTGGCCGAAGACAAGGCTGGCATTGGTCCCGCCAAAGCCAAACGAATTGGACATGGCGTTACGAACAGGCCTTTCCTTTGGCTCATGCGGAACGAGATCAAGCCCTGCCACTTCTTCGGCAGGACTGGTCAGGTTGCGTGTCGGCGGCACCACGCCGTTGATGATCGACTGCACCGAATAGATTGCCTCAATCGCGCCCGCCGCACCCAGCAGGTGGCCGGTCGCGCTCTTGGTGGAAGACATTGAAATGCCCTCAACCGATGAGCCGAAGAGGCGGCGCACGGCCCCGGCCTCAATCAGGTCACCCAGCGGGGTTGACGTGCCATGCGCGTTGATATGATCAATCTCATCAGCAGCGAGGCCTGAATCGCGCATCGCGGCCTCCATCGCCCTGAAGCCGCCATTGCCATCCTCGGCAGGCGCGGTGATGTGATGGGCATCGCCGGAAAGACCATAGCCCTTGACCTCAGCATAAATCCGGGCACCGCGGGCGCGGGCGTGTTCCAGTTCTTCCAGCACGACAACGCCGGACCCCTCACCCATGACAAAACCGTCACGGCCTGTATCCCAGGGGCGTGACGCACTGCCCGGATCATCGTTGTAGCTGGTGGAAAGCGCCCTTGCGGCGGCGAAACCGGCAATCCCGAGGCGGCAGATCGCGGCCTCGGCCCCGCCAGCGACCATCACATCAGCATCACCATACTTGATCAGCCTGGTGGCATCACCGATGGCGTGGGTGCCGGTGGCGCAGGCCGTCACCACAGAATGGTTCGGCCCCTTGAACTCGTATTTGATGGAAACATGACCTGAAATCAAGTTGATAAGGGATGACGGGATGAAAAACGGACTGACCCGGCGAGGGCCGCGTTCTTCCAGCAACCGGCTGGTTTCATCAATGGTCTGAAGCCCGCCGATACCGGAGCCGACAATCACACCGGTGCGGTGCTGCTGTTCCTCGGTTTCGGCGACATAGCCCGAATCCTGAACAGCCATCTGGCTGGCAATAAGTCCAAAGAGAATGAAAGGGTCGATTTTGCGCTGATCCTTGGGTTCAACCCATTGATCAGGATCAAGCGAACCCTTGGTGCCATCACCAAACGGAACACAGGCGGCGATCTGGCAGGGCAGATCATCCACCTTGAAACGGGTGATGGGGGCAAATCCGTGATTTCCGGCAAGCAGGGTCGACCAGTTGTGGTCAAGCCCAACCCCAAGAGGGCTTACAATGCCCATACCGGTGATGACGACGCGTCTCATAGGCAGAAAAGAGGGGCAGTTAGCCCCGATCATCTAATCAGCTGGCGTTTTCAGAAAGAAAATCGACCACATCCTTGACGGTTTGAATTTTCTCGGCAGCATCGTCAGGAATTTCGCAACCGAATTCTTCTTCAAATGCCATGACGAGTTCGACGGTATCAAGACTGTCGGCACCAAGATCATCGATGAAACTGGCACTTTCAACAACCTTGGCTTCATCTACACCAAGATGCTCAACAACAATCTTTTGTACGCGAACAACAATGTCACTCATTACGGTCTCCCCTTGGGTGGGTTGGTCAGGTTAGTTGCCATGCAGTCTACACGGCGTTAATCGGGTGGTGATACCAAAATTTTCACGCCATGGCTAGATAATCAATGCGCTGGTATTGCAAGTTTTTGAAGCAGGGTGATAAGGGGGCCAGGCCATGCCTTGACTAGAGCATGGCCATCCCGCCGTTGATATGCATTGTCGCCCCGGTGGTGTAACCCGATTGCGGGCTGGCGAGGTAGACCACGGCGGCGGCGATTTCTTCGGCCTCACCCAGCCGGTCAGCCGGAACATTGCCCAGCAATGCTGTTTTCTGGTCATCCGTGAGCGCATCGGTCATCGGCGTGCGGATAAACCCGGGCGCGATCATGTTGGCGGTGATCCCGCGTGATGCCACCTCAGCCGCGAGGGCCTTGGTAAACCCGGCCATGCCAGCCTTGGCGGCGGCATAATTGGCCTGCCCCGGGTTGCCGGTATAGCCGACGATTGACGATATCTGGATAATCCGCCCCCAGCGGTTTTTCATCATCGGGCGCATCACCGACCGTGACAGGATCATGGCCGCCTTCAGGTTGACATCCATGACCGCATCCCAGTCTTCATCCTTCATCCGCATCATCAGCCCGTCACGGGTGATCCCGGCGTTGTTGACCAGAATATCAATGGGCGCACCCGCCAGTTCGGTGGCGGCGGCGGCAATGCCTGCAACCTCCTCGGCATCGGACAGATTGGCGGTCATGACGAACGCGCCATCCCCCAGACTGGCCGCCAGTTCATCCAGGGCTTCACGCCTTGTGCCGGTCAGCACAACCTGCGCGCCCTGACCGTGCAAAGCCCTGGCAATGCAGGAACCAATGCCGCCGCTTGCGCCCGTGACAAGGGCTGTTTTTCCGGTCAAATCAAACATGGGGTGTTTCCTCCAGAGGGCAGGCCTGACCAATCAGGCCCGGATGATTGATGCGATGAAATCAACTATGCAATGCTGTTGAGAAAGCCGTCAACGTCTTCCGGGTCTTCGATCGACATGGCCTCGGCATCAGGCAGGGTCCGCTTGACCAGCCCGGCCAGCACCTTGCCAGTGCCGATCTCAACAAAACGGGTAATGCCATCAGCGGCCATGTTTTCCAGCGTTTCACGCCACCGCACCATGCCCGTCACCTGGGTGATCAGGTTTTCACGCAACTCCGCCGGGTCATCGACAGGGCGGGCCGTCACGTTGGACCAGACCGGCAGGCTGGGCGGATGCAGGGTCACGCCGGCCAGTGCCTCAGCCATGGCATCGGCGGCGGGGGCCATCAGGCGGCAATGAAAAGGTGCGCTGACCGGCAGTTTGACGGCACGGCGAATGCCGTTTTCCTTTGCCATTTCCAGCGCGGTGTCAATATCGGCAACCGATCCGCTGATCACCACCTGCCCCGGGGCATTGTCATTGGCGATATCGAGCGCGATCCAGTCACGGCTGGCCAGCATCGCTTCAACCTGATCAAGGTTAACGCCGAGCAGCGCTGCCATCGCGCCTTCACCAACGGGGACAGCGTTCTGCATGGCATCACCGCGCAGCCTGAGCAGGCTGGCAGCTGTGGCGATATCGAGCGATTTGACCGCCGCCAGTGCCGCGTATTCACCCAGCGAATGGCCAGCCGCCGCATCGCCGATTGTATCAATGGTGCGGCCGAGGCGGGTTTCAATTTCACGAACGCAAGCCAGCGCGGTTGTCATCAGCGCGGGCTGGGCGTTGCGGGTCATCCGCAGGCTGTCCTCGGGTCCATCCAGCATGATCGCGCCCAGATCCTCATCAAGGCTGGTGTTGACGGTTTCAAGAACCTCACGTGCAGCGGCCGATGCATCAAAAACAGCACGGCCCATGCCGACTGCCTGTGAACCCTGACCGGGGAAAAGAAACGCGGTTTTTGTCATTTCATCCATCCTTTACGATGCGCCTGAAAAGGTTTGGACGTTCCTAGCAGAGATGCCATGCCCCCGCAAGAAAACTGATCACCCCAAAATCATGGAAAGGGGCCATCCCGGGGCTTGAAGACAGCGGGCGGGGCCATACCTCGGCTGGTGAAGCCATTATCTGTCGAAAAGGAAGAACCATGCCTGTATTAAGGCTCATTCTGGGGGATCAGCTGACGCGCGATGTCTCCAGCCTCGGGGATATCGCCCCCGGTGACACGGTGCTGATGGCCGAGGTCAGGGATGAGGCCGGGTACGCCAATCACCATAAAAAGAAGCTGGTTTTCGTCTTTTCAGCGATGCGGCATTTTGCGGAAAGCCTGAGGGCCGAGGGCATCAGCGTGGATTACATCAGGATCACGGATGATGGCAATAGCGGCAGCCTGGAAGGTGAGGTAAAACGTGCCATCAGCCGCAACAACGCTGATCGCGTCGTGGTGACCGAGGCCGGGGAATGGCGGCTGACCAACATCATGGATGGATGGCAGGAACGGCTTGGCCTGCCCGTTGATATCAGGGCTGACACCCGCTTCCTGACAAGCCATGAAGATTTCGCCGCCTGGGCAGAGGGCCGCAAATCCCTGCGCATGGAGTTTTTCTATCGTGAGGCACGGCGGCGATACGGTATCCTGATGGAGGGCAAGGACCCTGCCGGCGGGCAGTGGAATTATGATCAGGAAAACCGGCAACCGCCGAAACAGGGCCTGACCCCGCCTGACCCCCACCGATGCGAACCCGATGCGATCACAAGGGAGGTCATCAACGATGTCTCAACCCTGTTCGGGGATCATTTCGGGTCCATTGATGATTTCCATTTCGCCGTGACGCGGGATGACGCGCTTGCCGTGCTTGACCGGTTTATCCATGAACGGCTGCCCAATTTCGGCACCTGGCAGGATGCCATGGTTCAGGACCAGCCGTGGATGTACCACGCCCATATCGGGCTTTACCTCAATGCCGGGCTGTTGCAGCCGATGGAAGCGATCAGCAAGGCCGAGGCCGCATGGCGGGATGGCACCGCCCCGCTCAACGCCGTTGAGGGCTTCATTCGCCAGATCATGGGCTGGCGTGAATTTGTGCGCGGGATCTACTGGATGAAGATGCCGGAATACGCCGCGCTCAATCACCTGGAGGCCACGCGCCCCCTGCCCGATTTCTACTGGACCGGCAACACCGCCATGAACTGCATCAGCCAATGCGTGCGTGAGACCAGCGACAATGCCTATGCCCACCATATCCAGCGGCTGATGGTGCTGGGGAATTTCGCGCTGCTGGCGGGGATCAACCCGGCTGAGGTCAATGCCTGGTTCCTGGGGGTCTATGCCGATGCCTATGAATGGGTTGAGCTGCCCAATGTCAGCGGCATGACGCTGTTTGCCGATGGCGGCTATCTGGCCAGCAAGCCCTATGCCGCAAGCGGTGCCTATATCAACCGGATGTCGAATTACTGCCGGTCATGCCGCTATAAGGTGAGCCTCAAGAACGGGCCTGATGCCTGCCCCTTCAACTACCTGTACTGGGATTTCCTCGATCGCAACAGTGAAACGCTGTCGGGCAACCCAAGGCTCGGCATGCCCTACCGCAATCTGGCCAGAATGACCCCGGAAAAGCGGCAGGCCAACCAGTCCGACAGCCAGAAACTGCTCAACGACCCCGATGGCGCAACGACCCTGGCCGCTGAGTGAGGCCCCAAAACAACAAAAACCGCATCAATGATGCGGTTTTATTCAGGGCCATTTTGATAGTGGCCAGTATCAGTAAATGGCATCCCGTAGGGGATTCGAACTAGGTTTCTTAACTAGCTGATAAATAAGATATTAAGCTTTTATTTAGTAATAATAACAGTATTTTAACCTGAATTCTTACCACTACCAGTAACCAACTGAAACAGTCTGTAATTGACCCGCTACTCGGAAAAGGGTACCTTTAGGTACCCTTAGGTACCCAGCATCCAAACAGGGATTCGAACATTATGCGGCTCGAAACAGACAATCAAGTGCGTGCAGCCAAGTGTGGTGGTGGCAGTTCATACAAGGACTATTCCTGCGGAAACAATTTGCAACTCCGAGTGACCTCTACCAAAAAGAAAACTTTTAGAAGTAGACTTAAAGACAGTAGTGGAAAAGTTTCGATAATAACACTTGGTCTCTACCCAGAGATTACCCTTTCACAAGCAAGACTGCGCAACCAAGAAGCCAAAGACTACTTCAAACAGGGTTTTTCTATAGACAGGATTAAGAGTGCAATTGAGGGCAATAAAAGTCCTGCCACAACCAAACAAAACATCTCAAACCCAAATGCCACAAAATCTGGCCAAACCTTTCAAGAATTTGCCGAAGTGTGGCACGCAAACAAAACTAAGAATAAAGAGTGGTCACAGGAAAAGGTAGCAAAGCAAAACTGGTCCTACTTAGTAAATCACGCTTTTCCAGTCCTTGGCAGAAGACCTGTTGAAGAGATAACAACGACTGAGGTTATTGAAATGCTAAAGCGGGATGACAAGTGGTACAACAAACATCCCACAATGAAAAAGGTGCTTCGTAACACCAAGCAGATATTTTCGCTTGCTCGAAGCGAACGTTATTCTATCCGAAATGATAACCCCGCCGAGATAAGTCTCGATGCTGAGGGATTGAATACTAAGCATCTTGAGCAACCACGAGGATACTTTGATTATGATCGCGCTCCAGAGCTTTATTCTAAACTTGCCAACTCGAATAACATACACCACCAATGCCTTTTGCTGATCCTTGCTACAGCCGTGCGACCAGAGAATGCATGCGAAGCTGAGTGGTCTGAGTTTGACCTAGAAAATGAGAGGTGGGTTATACCAGCCAGAAAAATGAAAGGAAGGCCAGATGAGCGCCAGAAGTATGAATGCTGGATATCGCCAATAGTTCAAGACATTTTAAACAAAAGACAAGAATTAGCTGACGGTAGCAAGTTTATATTTGCAAGTGAGACAAAAGCTGGTCACGTTGAACACAACAGTCCTGCCAGAACGCTAAAGCGTGTAATTGGTAAGAGCCATCTTGATGACTGGCGTGGACTAGACTCTGATAACACGCCTGTTGCCCACGGAATTAGACATACGTTTAAAACTTGGGCATCTGCTCACGACTATCCCGATGAGCTGTCAGAGGCACAAAGCGCAAGATCAAAACGGGGTGTCGGCGCTCGATACAATCATGACACTTCTATATCCGACCATCGCAAAGAAATGATGACCAAATGGGATAACTTCCTCAGAGGTGTGAAAAGCAATGGCTAATTGGAAATTACAGGATATTGAAAAGCGTACGAAATCAATAGAAGACCTGATGATACGCTATTCGTCTAGCAAAAACCCTGTGAGTGCGGACTACATAAAACTTATTAATGAAAAGCTGGATGGAAAATTTTGGCCCCCTAGACACTTAACACGTTCAAACGATGCTAATGACATTAAAATTGTCCACACCCTTATCTATAAGGCTAGGCGTGCCTTAAGCTCTCTACCATCAGTTCGCAATGATATAATGGTAGAACTTGATAAGAAGCGCGGTGGAAGAGTTGCCAATGAGGCGGGGACAAATATTATGCCCCGCTTCATAAATTTGATGGGGGATCTAGAAGCGCTGGAAGAAATAGTTAATGACCCGGAAAAGCTGCTTAATGAGAAGATCAAAACCCAGAAGAACCCTGAGGCACTACAAGCTGTCCACGCTGGCGCATATGCATATTTAAAAGCAACTAAGAGAAAGCCGGAGAACAAAACGCTCTCAGGTGAGTTTCAAAGGTTTCTGGAAGAGTTTTTCGACATAGTCTTTGAAGATGAACACGACCCAAGTCACGCATATAAGGGCTGGATTGAAGTCGGTGGTCTAGATTGGTTCAACAAACTTACTGTTCGGAAGGAGTAACATAATGCGTCTAATTCTAACTACTCTCGCCGTTATACTGTTCGCCAGCCCTAGTTGGGGTAATGGCCATGACAAAGTTATGATTATTGTGGGAAAAAATGCAAACGAGATAATGGCAAATGGCGAAATTCTCTCTGAACCACATAAAAGTGCTTACCAAACTAGTTTCATAGTCAGATATGACGCAAGAATCTTTTTCTGTGCGGTTGGCACTGGAGAATTTTGGTGTAGAAAAGGGCGCCTCTAATCAAACAAAAAGCCCACCGCGGGGAGATGCGATGGACAAGTTTTTTTCAAGGTCAGAACGATAATTATGATGTAGACGCAGTTTTACAAAAACGTTTCCGTGATATTTAATTTTTATGAAATTGACCCACATAAAAACCAACCCCCACCGGGAAAAGTTCGGTGAGGGTTAGTTATTATAGCTCTAGTATAGTGCATCTAATTCTCAAATATTAAAAAAATTATAAAAGGGTGCTATGAGCCAGTTATGTGTGGGCATTCAAGGTTTTATTTAAAAGTGCTTAATATTAAAAATATCTGATATTTTTGTGTTTTTAAGTCTTTAAATTATAACCCTTCAATAAATAAAATGTTAGATGTAGCTTTTTCCAATCTTAATTTCTTATAGGGTCTATATTCTTCACTATTATACCAATTCGATGCTAATTCTTTGTTAGGAAACCTAACTAATACAATTCTAGTTGGTCTCCATAAACTTGTTTCAAGAGCATCAATCTCTCCATCACGAATCAGAAATACGCCATCATAGTCTTCGATCATAGGTTTAACAATTTCCATGTACTTTTTATATTCTTCTTTGTTGTGTACATCGACGTCAACAAGCATATAGACAGACATATCGGTCTCTAACAAACACAATAAATAAACCTATTAAAATCGTTTATTTTAAAAATATTACCTTTTTGTGAATTGCCCACTTAAAAACCAACCCCCACCGGGAAAAGTTCGGTGAGGGTTAGCATGTAACACCGGTTGAAAGGGTGAGCCTTCAGTCTCTAATTGCAGGGGTAAAGCTCCCAAACTGCTTTGCCGTCTGTATCGGCTTCGTAGGTAAACATAAAATACTTACCGTTCAGTTCAGAAAACGCTTCAGATGTGGTTTCGAATATGGCTCCGCCTCTGAAAGAAACGCCCCCTTCTTCGGTCATGTTTCCAACACCGTCACACTTGAATGTGGCCATACCTTCTGCGCACATCACAACACCAGCGTGAGCATGTCCCAACCAAGAACCATCTGGTCGCATGTGAGCTGTAAATGCTGCTTGCGCCTGAACATCGTGGCCTAGCAGTGTTCCACCCCCCTTATTATGAGTTTCCATCGCAGGCAGACCAAATTTACCAGATTCAATTGGCTTACTTGTTTCCTGCAATGTCATTGAACCAACTTTATCACCAAGCATTGTTGTTCTCCTCTCTAGAATTACGAGTATATAATTTGAGGGCTTGATTATACGAATATGTTACAATAATGAGTTTTTTTTGCAAAAAATGCCCCACGACCGGGTAACCAGCCAATGAGTTAGCCTGCAACCTCTAAACAAACAAAAAGCCCACCGCGGGGAGATGCGATGGGCAAGTTTTCTTTGGGCATTCAACACCTATGAATATGTAGACGCAGTTTTACAAAAACGTTTCCGTGATATTTAATTTTGATGAAATTGCCCCCGAACACATGATGAATCGTGATGGTGTTTACTATTATGTTCGTCACATTCCTTCATTCCAGCCAGTGTTTAAATATTCTTCAGCTACTTCATCAGTCCACGGGGTGTGGAGGCTGGTGCTGGGGTAGCCTGATTAGTCTTTGGGTAGGAAGAGGTGTTGTTCAGTTCTGCAGAAGTTCGAGAATATTCTGCTTAGAAGCATTGGCTTGAGCCAGCATAGCAGTTGAAGCTTTCAGTAGAATTTGGTTCTTCCCTAAGCTTGTGCTTTCAGCAGCATAGTCTGCGTCCTGAATGCGACCTAATGATTTGGCAATATTATTAGCAACATTAGTATTATTGGCTACAATATGGTCTAGTCGATTTGAGATAGCACCAAGTAAACCTCGTTGCGAATTTAGAGTTTGAAGGGCGGTGTCAATTAGTGATATCGCGTTCTTAGCGCCTGTTGGCTTCACTAACTTTATCGATAAACCTCCAGAGTTGTCTCCATAATCATTCGGGTTATCATATCGGCTTACGTTAACTGATCCAGCTTGAGTTAATGTAAATTCGTAACTTGGGGCATTATCTATTGCATCTCTTGGGTTTGCGTACCTTGTGGAGGGGAAATTAATTCGATTAGCCCCACCTAGCTCTGTAGCTGTGACAGTATATTCATAGAAAAAGGTTGTATCGCTCGGATGACCTGAATAGACGTCATATTGTCCTCCTTCAGCAATCCCAATTGGCACAAATTTGTAGGTACCTGCTTCAAGTTTAACGGTGACGCCTACAGAGTCGGTAGCCGCAAAGTTAATTATTTCCTCATTACTTTCCGTTAGATTAATATTTTTTATACTTAAAAGGTCGGAGGACGCACCTGCAATAGAAGTTACCAGTTGACCATCAGATATAGCGCCCGTACTGACCTGAAAGCTTTTATTGGTGAAGGTTCCATCCAAAAGGCTTTGGCCAGCCCAAGTGGTAGAGGAAGATATTCTATCAATTTCAGTGAGGAGGCTTTGGGCCTCCGCATTCAAATTAGCCAGATCATCCGCAGAGTTGGTGTCATTAGCAGCTTGTATCGATAATTGCCTAATCCTTTGCAGAATGGATTCTATTTCCTGCATTGCTCCTTCTGCAGTATCGACCAGAGCCTGTGCATCAAGAGCATTACGGATGCTTTGGTTTAAGCCTCTGACACTGCTGTCCAGCCTAGAACTGATTGCCACCCCTGCAGCATCATCAGCTGCAGCATTAATCCGCTTACCCGTAGATAACCGATGCATAGCTGTCTCCATGTCACGAGTGACAGAATAAGCTGCAGATTGGGCCATTATGGCGCCAGCATTTGTTCCAATAGAAAGCATTCAGCTAACTCCCCTTAGGTTTGAGAGTTGATAGTGAAAAAGCCACGATCAGCAATATTGCTTTTAGCAATAAAGTTTTTCTTAAGAAGGGTTTTGAGTGACCTGTAGATTGTCTGACGTGAGATTTTATTGGTCAGATCGTGGGCCAATATATCTTGTGATGCGATGATCGGCTTTTCCTCAGCCAAGTTCTCAATCACGTAAAGCACATCACGCTCAGTAGAAGTTAGTTCAACACGGCCGTAAGACTTTTCCAAGTCATGCAGCAATAGCCTGATTTTATGTAGTGGTTTATCCATCTAAAATTCTCTTGTTCCATTTTGGTGATGACGGTCCAACTTGGGATGTCCCAATTTATTACGTCTGCAAATTAAAAATGTTTAGGAAAAAGCTAAAACGTTTACGTTCCATTGATGTTAGAGGCACCATACTGCTTAATTCTGCACTCTTATAGTGCAGATTGGTACAGCAGACCTTGCGAACTATCTACTAGCGTTGAGCCAGATTGAGATTTATTTTAATTGTTAGTTTGAACCGTTACGATTTTTACCCTATTAAGGAGATATACTTGTTTTATGCCACTTTCGAGCGGGACAGGACGGTTTTATGTTGATTGATTACCTATGAAAAAAACATTTGTTTTGATTGCACTTGAAAGCCTTTCCTCAAAGCCAACTAAATTGGTTTTATGATTTCCGACTACCTTTAATATGCAATCAACGTCATTAAAACTACCCGCATCATTTATAAAAAAAAATTGTCTGTTGCTCAGTTTTCAACTGAAAAACTAACTTTAGTGGGGTTGCAGTCAACACCATCATCAGGAACCACATCATTGATGACCCGCTCTCTTCAAATGCTTGGTCAAACTCCTCAAACATGTCCCCATCAAATTCAAATACCTTCCGCACCTCGTTTAAAGTCATATGCAGGATACGATTACATTCCTTTTCAAAGTCATCATAAATCTTGGCTTTTTGGCGAAGTTGAAATTCGGTCAATTCAGACATTCTCTTCACCTGTTTACATTATCCAGAGGTTGCTTTTCACCTTCATCTAAATATGCCCTGAAAAACCGTGAAGCATAGTCATACTGTTTGGATCTAAGTTCGACATATCCGATGGGAGGAAGTCCTTGTTGTCTGGGATTCCTTCAGCATTTAAAGTACAAATAATTCCGCCAGAAAAGCATTCATTTTTATCTCCCGTGAATAATGAAACTAAAATTCAAAATTCTGTTGCTAAGCAACTTATGCGGTCGTGAATTACCCGTACAAACAACCTAAAGTAAGTACCTTTTGCTCAGAAATAGCAGAAATAGCAGGACATCAAGACTAATCTCTCTTCGTCAAACAAATATGTTTGTCATCGGGTGAATAAATATACCCTTTGTCCATTGCATAATTAGTTGCT
>NTKX01000049.1 GCA_002457135.1 SAR116 cluster bacterium MED-G04 | reverse complement strand
CGCGCTGTCCGGACCGCATCAGTGGCGCAGGTTCGCGGCGAAATCTATAAGGGCAGCTCAGCCGAATGGAAGAAATATGAAGGCTACCTGAAACCAATGATCAACGCGCTCAAGGCCTGATCCGGCCTAACCTGAAGGAGCTTTTTCTCTGGCGGCGTGACGTAAGGTGGCTACGGGCTGATGCCATCAGTGATGAGCGGGTGAGGGCAAAGTGGCCGGCGATGATGGACCCTGACACAAAAATATTTTACCGGTAATCCCTCAACCTTCTCTCTCGCCCCATCTCATCCTGAGGGGGTCGGTGTTACGGCCCCTGCTGTTTTTTTACATTGATGAATAGTTTTGGAAGTGGAGGTGACCGTGGAATTCGTGGCTGTATGGCTGGTTTTGGAACTCGTATTCATGGTGTATGTTGCCGCTAATCATTGAAATCTGGTATGCGTATGGCGGTAAAAACTGAATAAAGCACATGGCATGAAAATCATCACCTGGAATATCAATTCGGTCCGGCTCAGGTTGCCGCTGGTGCTTCGCCTGCTTGAACAGGAGGCGCCGGACGTGCTGTGCCTGCAGGAAACCAAATGCCCTGATGATGCCTTTCCGGGTGAAGCCATCCGTGAGGCTGGCTATCCGCATCAGGCGATCCGGGGTGAAAAGGGCTATAACGGCGTTGCCATCATTGCCCGCCAGCCGCTGCATGATCACCGTCACCTCAACTGGGTTGGGCGGGAGGATTGCCGGCATCAGGCTGTCACCCTCGAAAGCGGGGTCGATATCCACAATTTCTACATTCCGGCTGGTGGTGATGTCCCTGATCGTGAGGCCAACCCGAAATTCGATCATAAACTGCGCTTCCTCGATGAGCTTGAGGCATGGTCCGCAAGCCAGCGTGAGGCCCCGGCCGTGCTGGTTGGCGATCTCAACATCGCGCCCCATGAAGATGATGTCTGGTCGCATAAACAGCTGCTCAGGATCATCAGCCACACCCCGGTTGAAACCGAAGGCATGGCCGCGATCATGCAGGCGGGCGGCTGGCGTGATGCGGTGCGTGATGCCATCCCCCATGGCAAGCTCTATTCATGGTGGTCATACCGGGCGCGGGACTGGGATACCGCCGATAAAGGCCGCCGGCTTGATCATATCTGGGTGACACCGCCGCTCAGCAAGCGGGTTGAAAGCGCCTCTGTCCTGCGGCAAGCCCGGGGCTGGGAGCAGCCATCAGACCACGCACCGGTGATCGCCATCATCGGGGACTGACCATGGTGACAGGGTAGCAGCTCTTTGACAGCCCCAAAACCCAGCCCCAAAACCCCAACCCCAAAACCTAGTCTTAGGTCTTTGCATCAGGGGGCAAGAAAGCGTATATCAACGGCATGGAACTGACCTTTACCAAAATGCACGGCATCGGCAATGATGTGGTGGTGATTGACGGACGCCAGCGTGACATTGCGCTGACCGCTGATCAGGCACGCCTGATCGCTGACCGGAATTTTGGTATCGGGTGCGATCAGATCATGCTGATCACCGCGTCTGATGATGCTGATATCGGGCTTAAAATCTATAACAATGACGGCTCCGAAAGCGGGGCCTGCGGCAATGGTACACGCTGTGTTGCCGATCTGGTGCTGGACCCTGATGACACCGGCAAACTGACCATGGATTCCACGGGCGGGATGCTTGAGGCATGGCGCGACGGGGCCATGATCGCGGTTGATATGGGGGTGCCGGGGCTGAACTGGCAGGATATCCCGCTGGCCCATGAGGCTGATACCCTCCACGTTGATCTGGGTCATGATGGCCTGCCACCTGCGGTGATGGTCAACATGGGCAATCCGCATGCGGTGCATCTGGTGGATGATGCTGAGGCGATTGATCTGGCGGTGACCGGCCCGGTGCTGGAACATCACCCGATTTTCCCTGAACGCGCCAATATCGAATTTGCCCACCCGCTCGGTGAAAACAGGCTGAGGATGCGGGTCTGGGAACGCGGTGCCGGTATCACCATTGCCTGCGGGACAGGGGCCTGCGCAACGCTGGTGGCAGCGGCGCGGCGCGGCATCATTGGCCGCGAAGCCGACATTGTGCTGGATGGCGGGGTTTTGAACATCACCTGGCGTGAAGACGATGACCGCATCATCATGCGGGGGCCTTCCACCGCTGTTTTCTCAGGCAGCATGACTCTGCCGGATCAGGTGAGGGCGAGGCCATGAAGGATCGCCGCGCCACTGTCCAGTCCTTTGGCTGTCGCCTTAATATATGGGAAAGCGAGGTGATCAGCCGCCATGGTGAGGAAGCCGGGCTGGCCGATACGATCATCATCAACACTTGCGCTGTGACCGCCGAGGCGGAAAAGCAGGCCCGTCAGGCGGTGCGCCGCCAGCGGCGTGATCACCCGGACAGCCGGATCGTGGTCACAGGATGCGCCGCCCAGATCGACCCCGCATCATGGCAGGCCATGGCCGAGGTTGATGCCGTCATCGGCAATCATGAAAAACTGCAACCCGACACCTGGCAGAAACTGGCCGCCCGCAACACACCCGATACCATGATGGCGGTGGGCGATATCATGACGGTGCGTGATGTCGCGCCGCATCTGCTGGAAGGGTTCGATCACCATACCAGGGCGTTTCTGCAGGTTCAGCAGGGATGCGATCATCGCTGCACGTTCTGCATCATCCCTTATGGCAGGGGCAACAGCCGGTCGGTACCGGCGGCTGATATTATCAGCCAGACCCGCCAGCTCGCCGAGGCCGGTATTGCCGAGGTGGTATTGACCGGGGTTGATATCACGTCATGGGGCGGTGACCTCAATGGCACCCCGAAACTGGGGGGGCTGGTGCGCCAGCTGCTGGATCAGGTTCCCCAATTGCAACGCCTCAGGCTGTCATCGGTTGATCCGGCCGAGGCTGATGATGATCTGCTGACAGCGCTGGCTGATGATCACCGGCTGATGCCGCATCTGCATCTGTCGGTTCAGCATGGCCATGATCTGATCCTGAAAAGAATGAAACGCCGCCATAGCGCAACCGATGTGCTGGACCTGGTGCGGGAGGTCCGCCGGATTCGCCCTGATACTGTGTTCGGGGCTGATCTGATTGCCGGTTTCCCGACCGAGGATGATGCCGCGCATGAAGCGACCCTCAACCTGATTGATGATGCCCAACTGACCTGGCTGCATGTCTTTCCCTATTCCCCGCGTCAAGGCACGCCCGCCGCCAGAATGCCCCAGGTTGATGGCACCCTGATCAGGCAGCGTGCCGCATCCTTGCGTGAACGGGCGGCGCGGCACCAGCAGGCCTTTCTTGACAGCCGCATTGGCCATGATGATGAAGTGCTGATGGAAACAGGCGGCATCGGGCATTCGCGCCAGTTCGCCCGTGTCCGTATTGAAGGCCCGCACAGCCAGGCCCCGGCCGGAACGGTATGCCCGGTGCGGATCACCGCAAGGGAGGGCGATGTGCTGATCGCAGAGAAACGAGCATGATATTTTTCCGCCGCAAGAAAAAAGAACCCCCTGCACCTGTTGAGGCTGAAGAAAAGCCCCAGCCTGAAAACCCTGAAATTGAGATAGTGGAGCCTGAAGCGGCTGAACCTGAACCTCCATCACCGGAACCTGCTGATGACAGCGAGGCTGAAAAAACCGGTGGCTGGATGGCGCGGCTGCGGTCCGGGCTTGGCAAGACAGCCCGCAAGATCAGCGCCGGGCTGGCCGATGTTATCGGCAAGCCGAGCCTTGATGCCGCCGCGGTTGAGGCAATAGAAGACACCCTCATCATGGCGGATCTGGGCATGGATGCCGCCAGTCGCCTGGCGGGCGGGTTATCAAAGCGTCCTTTCCCCGATGGCGTTAACACCGAAAGCCTGGCCGATGCGCTGGCTGAGGAAATTGCCGCTATCCTGAGGCCTGTTGAAAAGCCGCTGGCGGTTGATGATACCAACCGGCCGCATGTCATCCTGATGGTCGGGGTCAACGGATCGGGCAAAACCACCACCGCGGGCAAGCTGGCCGAATTTTTCCAGTCCCGGGGCAAATCGGTGATGCTGGCGGCGGCGGATACTTTCCGGGCGGCGGCGGTGGAACAGCTGCGGGTCTGGGGCGAACGCACCGCAACCCCTGTCATCACCGGTGAAGAAGGCGCGGATGCAGCGGCGGTGGCGTTCCGTGCGCTGGAGGCGGCGGTGGCTGACGGGATGGATATCCTCATCATTGATACCGCCGGGCGATTGCAGGCGCGCACCGAGCTGATGGATGAGCTGGCCAAAATCCACCGCGTCATCGGCAAGCAGGATGAAACCGCCCCGCATGACAGCATTATCGTGCTGGATGGTACCGTCGGGCAAAATGCACTGTCGCAGGTCAAGGCGTTCAGTGAGGTTGCCGGGCTTACCGGCATGATCGTCACCAAGCTGGATGGTTCCGCAAGGGGCGGTGTGGTGGTGGCACTGGCCGAAGAATACGGCCTGCCGATCCACGCCATCGGGGTTGGCGAAAGCAAGGATGATCTGCAACCGTTCGAAGCCGATGCCTTTGCCATGGCACTGGCATCCTCTCATACCGGTAAAGTTTAATCCTGGTGTCAGGGTCGGGGCAGCAGGGTTTCGGTGCGGCCAAGCAGTCGGTATGCCGCCAGCCCGACCCATTCACGCAACGCAATATGAGTGATCGACAGCCCCCTGCGGTAAAGTTCGCTGAAACGCGGATGCATCCCGGTGGTCTGGTAATCGGTGGGAATCGCAACAGGGTTCAGCCCGTTGGCCCTGAACGTGGCCATGGCCCTTGGCATATGCGCGGCTGATGTCACCAGCCCGATGCGGCCATCCCGGGAGAATTTCTCTGTCGTGAAGCGGGCGTTTTCGGCGGTGTTGGTTGAGGTATCCTCAATCCGGACACGGCTGGCATCAACCCCGAGCTGATCGATGGCCATGAGGGCAATATCAGCCTCGGATGCTGCCTCGGGGTGGGTTTTCAGGCCACCGGAAAGCACCAGTTCAGCCTGCTCATTGGTGCGGGCCAACTCAACCCCCCTCAACAACCGGTCAATGGCCGCGCCGTATTCAGGCTCACCCCTCGCCGCGACAACCAGCCCGTCTCCCTGCCAGCCGCCCAGAACGATGATCTGATCGAGGTTGGTCACGTCACCTTGCGGGAAACGGTTTTCCAGCGCCATGACGGCATAATAGGGGACAATCGGAAACACCAGATTGCCGATCCAGATCACGGTCAGGCTGACAATAATGGAGCGTGATCGGCGGCGCTGGTGATGTTGGCGTGTTCCGGTCACCGCCAGCAGGATAAGGACCAGGGCCAGCATGATATGCAGCGGGTCGAGCATGAAGTGAACGAAACTGGCCAGAAAAGCCATGGGAGCAACTCCTTATATATATGCCGCCAGAAAAATATGCAGCCAGTATGATCCAACTGGTTAAGCGGCTCCATCGGAAAAACCGGTCCGGGGCCTCTGCCGCGCTTCCCCGGCTTGACATTCAGCCCGAAATCGATCAATTAGGGTTCAGATTTTCGGCATGTTCAACGCCAGACCTTGACGGGTTCCGTCTGTCCCTGAGTTTCAGGCACAGGCGTATTCCCGCTTTGCCCGGTTGCTGACCATCCTGCCGATCAAACCTTGAGGAAGGATAAAGCCGGGCCATGTTCGAAAGCCTGAGCGAAAAACTGGGCGGTGCCCTTGATGCCCTGAGGGGCAGGGGTGCCCTTTCCGAAGCCGATGTGGACGCTGCCCTCGGTGAAGTGCGGCGCGCGCTGATTGAGGCTGATGTCGCCCTGCCGGTGGTCAAATCCTTCATTGCTTCGGTGCGGCAGGAGGCTGTGGGTCAGGCTGTCCTCAAATCCGTCAAGCCCGGCCAGATGGTCATCAAGATCGTGCATGATGCGCTGGTCGAAACCCTTGGCCCGGGTGAAGCCCCGCTTAATATCAATCGCCCGGCACCGGTTGTCATCCTGATGGTTGGCCTGCAAGGTAGCGGTAAGACCACCACTACAGGCAAGCTGGCCCGCCTGCTCAAATCCAAGCACAAGAAAAGCGTTCTTCTGGCCTCGCTCGATGTGACCCGCCCTGCGGCGCGTGAACAGTTGCGTATCCTCGGGGGTGAGGCCGAGGTGTCGGTGCTGCCCGAAAAGGATGGCGATACCCCGATCGGGATCACCCGCCGGGCCATGGATGCGGCACGGCTGCAATCGGCCGATATCCTGATCCTTGATACCGCCGGCCGGACCACGGTTGATGAAGCCCTGATGGCTGAGGTCCGTGACGTGAGTGCTGCGTCTGATCCGGCCGAAATCCTGCTGGTTGCCGATGCGCTGACAGGCCAGGACGCGGTGGTAACGGCTGAGGCATTCAAGGATGCGGTCGGCATCACCGGTATTGTCCTGACCCGTGCGGATGGTGATTCGCGCGGTGGTGCCGCGCTGTCGATGCGCAAGGTCACCGATTGCCCCATCAAGTTCCTTGGTGTCGGCGAAAAGCAGGACGCGCTCGAAGAGTTCAGCCCCGAACGGATGGCTGGCCGTATCCTCGGCATGGGCGATATCGTCGGCCTGGTTGAAAAGGCCGCCGAGACGATCGAGGAAGAAGAAGCCAAGCGGATGGCCGACCGCATGGCCAAGGGCCAGTTCGATATGAACGATTTCCTCTCCCAGCTGCGCCAGCTCCGCAAGATGGGCGGCATGGGCGGGCTGATGGGGATGCTCCCCGGTATCGGCAAGATGAAAAACCAGATTGAGGCCGCCGGAATGGATGACCGGTTTTTCAATCGTCAGGAAGCCATCATCCTGTCTATGACCAAAAGGGAACGCATTCAGGTTGCCCTGCTCAACGCCTCCCGGCGCAAGCGGATTGCCGCCGGTTCCGGCACCTCGGTGCAGGAGGTCAACAAGCTGGTCAAGCAGTATCAGGACATGGCCAAGATGATGAAACGCTTTGGCAAGATGGGCGGCGGTAACCCCGCCGCGCTGGCATCGATGTTTGGGGGTGGCGCCCCGGCTGGCGGTGCTGGGGCTGGTGGTGCCGGTTCGGCCCCCGGCCTGCCCGGTCTTGGCGGGATGCCCGGTATGCCCGGGGGAATGCCTGGCGGTATGCCCGGTGGCGGATTTCGAGGCGGTCTTCCCGGGTTGGGAATGCCGCGTGGCGGAAAGAAAAAGAAACGGTAGGCCTTTGCGCTCAAGCAAGGTGCTGCCTTTGATAAATGCTGTCTTTTATGGAAAGGAATTAAGACATGGCACTTAAGATCAGACTGGCCCGTGGCGGGTCCAAAAAGCGCCCATATTACCGGATCGTGGTGGCTGAGGCTTCATCACCCCGTGATGGCCGTTTCGTTGAACGCCTCGGTTCCTACAACCCGATGGTCCCAAAGGATCACCCGGAACGCCTGACCCTCGATGGTGAACGCGCCATGCACTGGGTTTCCAAAGGCGCCAAGCCGACCGAACGTGTCCAGAAGATGATGGCCGGTCTTGGCCTGCTGGAAGCGCCTGCGCTGCGTGATCAGCCCAAGAAATCAGCCCCGGGCAAGAAGCGTCAGGAACGCGAGGCCGAAGCCGCCGCTGCTGCTGAAGCTGCCGCCGAAGCAAAAGCCGCCGAAGCCGCCGCTGCTGCTGAAGCTGCCGCTGAAGCAAAAGCCGCCGAAGCCGCCGCCGCTGAAGACGCTCCTGCCGAGGAAGCTCCTGCCGAGGAAGCCCCGGCTGAGGAAACCGCAGAAGCTCCCGCCGAGGAAGCTGCTGAAGCCCCGGCTGAAGAAGCTCCTGCTGAAGAAAGCACCGAAGAGCAGGCCTGATCGGCCTGTGATTGGAACACCCCATGGCTGATGAAAGGGTTTGTCTTGGCGTTATCACCTCCGCCCATGGTGTGCGGGGGATGGTCAAGATCAAGCCTTTCACCGAAACCCCGGGGGATGTTGCCGCCTATGGCCCGGTGACGCTGGATAGTGGCAAGCAGCTCACCATCACGGTCAAAAGCCTGAACAAGGGCATGGTGCTGGCGGCGATTGACGGTGTTGACAGTCGTGAAGCGGCTGATGATCTGCGCGGGGCCGCGTTCCATGTTGAACGTTCAGCCCTGCCGGAACCGGATGAGGACAGCATCTATCAGGCTGACCTCATCGGCCGCCGGGTTGAGGACCCGTCCCTCGGCCCGATTGGTGAGGTGATCGGTGTTCATGATTTCGGTGCCGGGTCCATGCTTGAGGTCAAACGCCCCGATGCCAGCCCTGTGCTGATCCCTTTCGGGGGTGACAACAGGATGGAATTGCTGGACGGGTTGATCAGGCTCAGCGTCAACCCGGTCTGGCTGGAGGAGTGAAAACGATGGCTTCCGACCCTTCATCGACCCATTCATTACCCCCTGCCTTACCCCCTGCCTTACCGTGGAATGCGCGTATTCTGACGCTTTTCCCCGCCATGTTCCCTGGCCTGCTTGGCCAGTCGCTGGCTGGAAAGGCGCTTGAAAAAGGCCTCTGGTCCCTTGATGTCCATGATATCCGTGACCATGCTCATGATCGTCACCGCACCGTTGATGACACGCCCTTTGGTGGCGGGCCGGGCATGGTGATGCGGCCTGATGTGGTGGCGGCTGCCATCACCGCGGCGGCTTCGGGCATGGCTGAAGGCACGGCGATGATCTATTTTTCGCCGCGGGGCCGCCGCCTTGATCAGGCGCTGGTGCGTGAACTGGCGGCCGGGCCGGGCGCGGTCATGGTCTGCGGCCGTTATGAGGGCCTTGATGAGCGCGTCATTGATCAGGCCGGGCTGATGGAAGTCAGCATCGGGGATTACGTCCTGTCGGGCGGTGAGATGGCGGCGCTGGTGCTGATGGATGCGGTGATCCGCCTGCTCCCCGGGGTCATGGGGAATGCCCAGGCCCATGCCGAGGACAGTTTTGAGGAAGGCCTGCTGGAACACCCGCTTTACACCCAGCCCCGGGAATGGAACGGCATGGCCGTGCCGGATATTCTGACCAGCGGCAATCATGAAGCGATCCGTCAATGGCGACAGGCCAAAGCCGAGGCCATAACAAGGGCAAGACGGCCTGACCTGTGGGCAGCATGGCAGGCACGGCAAAAGAGCAAATAAGCCATTTCCTTGCCATTTTGGGGTGACAGATGGCACGGACAGTGATATATCAACCCCTCACTGGCGGGGCATCGGCCCCCAGTCTGGTTTCTTGAAGGAGAAAAGGCCATGAATATTCTTGATAAAATTGGCCAGAAAGAAATGGATAAGATCAACGCTGATCGCGACACACCGGAATTTGGTCCGGGTGATACGCTGCGCGTTGATGTTAAGGTTGTCGAAGGCACGCGTGAGCGGATTCAGGCTTTTGAAGGTGTCTGCATCGCTGTCAAATCCGATGGCGTGAATTCCGCGTTCACGGTTCGCAAGATTTCCTATGGTGAAGGGGTTGAGCGTATTTTCCCGCTTTACTCACCCCGTGTCGCCGGGATCACTGTTCTTCGTCGTGGCCGCGTTCGTCGCGCCAAACTCTATTACCTGCGGGGTCGCACCGGTAAGGCTGCCCGGATCACGGAAAAGTCGCGTGACCGCACCACCAAGACTGAAAAACGCACCGAAGCGACCGCCTAGCATCACCACCCCGTTTTTGCCATCGCCCGCCTTGCTGATCGATTGGCAATGACGGGCCTATAACAGGTATCCTGACGGAAGGATTACCGGCAAATGATGGGGAATTGCATTGTCTACACCACGCACACTCTTTGACAAGATCTGGGATGCTCATCTGGTCCATAAGGATGAGGATGGCTCCAGCCTGATTTACATTGACCGTCATCTCGTCCATGAGGTCACCAGCCCGCAAGCTTTTGAGGGCCTGCGCCAGACCGGGCGGCAGGTTTCAGCCCCTGAACGGACCCTTGCGGTGGCGGATCATAATGTTCCCACCTCTGACCGTTCCGAAGGGATCGCTGATGTCGAATCCCGCATTCAGGTTGAGGCACTGGAAAGCAATGCCGCCGAGTTTGGCGTTCCCTATTTCGGCATGGAGGATATCCGTCAGGGCATCGTTCATGTGATCGGCCCTGAACAGGGGTTCACCCAGCCGGGCATGACGATTGTCTGCGGGGATTCGCATACCGCCACCCATGGTGCCTTTGGTGCGCTTGCCTTTGGTATCGGCACATCGGAGGTCGAGCATGTGCTGGCGACCCAGACGCTGATCCAGCAACCCGCCAAGAACATGCGGATCACCATTGATGGCGATCTCACCCCCGGGGTGACGGCAAAGGACCTGATCCTGCATATCATCGGGGTTATCGGCACCGCTGGCGGAACCGGCCATGTGGTCGAATACGCAGGGGAGGCGATCCGCAACCTCAGCATGGAAGGCCGCATGACGATCTGCAACATGTCGATCGAGGCTGGCGCCCGCGCCGGGATGATCGCCCCTGATGAGCATACCTTTGACTATATCAAGGGCCGCCCCATGGCCCCGTCGGGGGAGGCATGGGATCGCGCTGTTGCGTGGTGGCGGACACTGCCATCGGATGAAGGCGCACGCTATGATCGTGAAGTCGTGATCAACGCCGCCGATATCGCCCCGACCGTGACCTGGGGGACCAGCCCCGAAGACACGGTTGCCATCACCGGCACGGTTCCGACCCCGAAAGCCGCCAAGGATCAGGCCCAGGAGGCCAAGATCAACCGCGCCCTTGATTACATGGGGCTTGAGGCTGGCATGAAGGTGACCGATATCAGCATCGACACGGTCTTTATCGGTTCCTGCACCAACAGCCGGATTGAGGATCTGCGCGCCGCCGCCGCCATTGCCAAGGGCCGGTCGGTGGCCGAAGGTGTCCGTGCCATGGTTGTTCCGGGTTCAGGCCTTGTTAAAAAGCAGGCTGAGGAAGAGGGTCTTGATGCGATTTTCCGTGATGCCGGGTTCGACTGGCGTGAGGCAGGGTGTTCGATGTGCCTGGCCATGAATGCTGACCGTCTTTCGGTGGGCGAGCGTTGCGCCTCAACCTCCAACCGTAATTTCGAAGGCCGTCAGGGCCGGGGTGGACGCACTCACCTCGTCAGCCCGGAAATGGCCGTGGCCGCCGCTATCTCAGGCAAGCTGGCTGATGTTCGCGCCTTGCAGGAGGGCTGATCAATGCAGAAATTTGTCAACCATAGCGGCACCGCCGCGCCACTCGATATCATCAATATCGACACTGATATGATCATCCCCAAGCAGTTCCTGAAAACCATCAAGCGAACCGGGCTGGGGGCCAATCTCTTTGATGAGATGCGGTTTGATACCGATGGCAGCGAAAAGCCGGATTTCATCCTCAACAGGGAACCATGGCGGGGGGCCTCGATCCTCGTTGCCGGTGACAATTTCGGCTGCGGGTCGAGCCGTGAACACGCGCCATGGGCGTTGCTCGATTATGGTGTCCGCGTTGTGATCTCAACCAGTTTTGCCGATATCTTCTACAACAACTGCTTCAAGAACGGCATTCTGCCGATTGTGGTTTCGGCTGATGAGCGCGATGCCCTGATGGCGGATGCCAGTGATGCCGAAAACCCGATGCTCAAGGTTGATCTGATGACCCAGGAAATTCATCGCCCCAACGGCGCAACGGTCAGTTTCGATATTGACCCGTTCCGCAAGCAGTGCCTGATCGAGGGCCTCGATGATATTGGCCTGACCTTGCAGAAACGCAGCAAGATTGAGGCTTATGAGGCATCCCGCAAAAACTCCCACCCCTGGCTCTGATCCCGCCCCTGGCTCTGGTCAGGGCGTTCAGGAACAGCATGAATATCAATCAACAGGATAGATAAATGGCAACGAACAGACAAATGATGGTGATGGCCGGTGACGGTATCGGCCCTGAGGTGATGACCGCAACACTCAAGGTTGTCGACTGGCTGGCCAAGCACCGCTCGATCAGTTTCGATATCAGCGAAGGCCTGGTTGGCGGGGCGGCCTATGACAAATCCGGCTCTCCCCTCACCGATGAAACCCTGGCTGATGCCATGGCCGCCGATGCTGTCCTGTTCGGGGCTGTTGGCGGGCCTGAATACGATGACCTGCCGTTTGAGCTGAAGCCGGAGCGGGCCCTGCTCGGCCTGCGCAAGGAAATGGACCTGTTTGCCAATCTCCGCCCGGCGCTGGTTTTCCCGCCGCTTGTTTCCGCATCCAGCCTCAAGCCTGAGATTGTCTCGGGGCTGAATATCGTGATTGTTCGTGAGCTTACCGGCGGGATCTATTTCGCTGAACCGCGTGGCCGTGACACTGATGCCAACGGCATGGTTCGTGCCTTTGACACCAATATGTATACCCCGCCTGAAATCGAACGCATTGGGCGTGTTGCCTTTGATCTTGCCCGCAAGCGTGATGGCGCGGTGATGAGCGTTGAAAAAGCCAACGTGATGCATTCAGGGGTACTCTGGCGTGAGGTCATGACCGCGCTCCATGCCGCCGAGGGTGAGGGTGTCAGCCTGTCCCATATGTATGCTGATAACTGCGCCATGCAGCTGGTCCGCAACCCGCGCCAGTTTGATGTCATCGTCACCGATAACCTGTTTGGTGATCTTCTGTCGGATTGTGCGGCGATGCTCACCGGCTCCCTCGGGATGCTGCCATCAGCCTCCCTTGGTGCGATTGACGAGACCACGGGCAAGCGTCACGCCCTTTATGAGCCGGTGCATGGTTCCGCGCCTGATATCGCTGGTCAGGGGCTTGCCAACCCGCTCGCCCAGGTGCTGAGCCTGGCGATGCTGCTGCGCTATTCCTTTGATCAGGGTGATGATGCCGAACTGCTGGAACGCGCGGTTGAAAAGGCCCTTGATGGTGAGCTTCGGACCGGTGATATCATGGCCGATGGCTGCACCCAGACCGGCACGGACGGGATGATCGGGGCTGTTCTTGACAGTCTTGATGCCCTTGCCCGCTAAAGCCTCAAGGCTCAACGAAAGGACCATGACCAATGGGTTATAATGTTGCGGTTGCCGGTGCCACGGGCGCGGTGGGCAGAGAAATGCTGCAAACGCTTGCCGAGCGTGATTTTCCTGCTGACAATGTCCACGCGCTGGCGTCCCGGGGTTCAGCCGGGCGTGAGCTTTCTTACGGTGAAGATCGCGATCTGACCGTCGAATCGCTTGATGATTTTGATTTTGCGAAAGTCGATATCGTGCTGTTTTCCGCAGGCGGCAGCGTGGCGCTGGAATTCGCCCCCAAGGCCGGTGCCGCCGGTGCAATGGTGATTGATAATTCCTCGGCCTTCCGGATGGATGAGGATGTCCCCCTGATTGTGCCTGAGGTCAATGGTGATGTGCTGGATGCCTATCTGGCTGATGATGATCGCCGCAATATCATTGCCAACCCGAACTGTTCGACCATCCAGATGGTGACGGCGCTGAAGCCCCTGCATGATGCCTTTGCTGTGCGCCGGGTGGTGGTATCAACCTATCAGTCTGTTTCCGGTGCCGGTAAATCAGGCATGGATGAGCTGTTCAACCAGACTCGCAGCATTTATGTCAATGAGCCGCTCAAGCCCGAACAGTTCACCAAGGATATTGCCTTTAACGTCATCCCGCATATCGACAAGTTTCTTGATGACGGGTTCACCAAGGAAGAATGGAAGATGACGGTCGAAACCAAGAAAATCCTCGATCCCGCGATTGAGGTGGTGGCGCATTGCGTCCGTGTGCCGGTCTTTATCGGCCATAGTGAGGCTGTGTTCATCGAATGCGCAAACCCGATTGATGAGGATGCCGCGCGTGAGGCCCTGCGTGAAGCCGAGGGCGTGGTGGTGATTGATCACCGCGCTGATGAAGGCTATGTCACACCAAAGGAGTCCGCTGGTGAAGATGCGGTCTATGTCTCCCGTATCCGCAAGGACCCGACGATTGAAAACGGTCTTGTCTTCTGGTGCGTGTCGGACAATCTGCGCAAGGGCGCGGCGCTCAACTCGGTGCAGATCGCCGAAGAACTGGTCAGGCGCGGGCTTTAATTCCCGATCAGGAAACGCTGGTCGGGCCAGCGGAAATTTCGGGGTTGGCAATCACCGGTCGAATGGCTTCAAGCGCAATGTCCTTGCGGCCCAGCCTTTGGGTTTCGCTGAAAATCAGCCCGCTCAGGCGGCTGGCATCCCTGACTGCATCGGTTATGCCCAGCCCGTCCATCAGGCCTTTCATGGCCAGCGCGGTGAAAAGATCGCCG
>NTKX01000048.1 GCA_002457135.1 SAR116 cluster bacterium MED-G04 | reverse complement strand
TGGTAAACTCGAACCCGGCCACGATCATGACTGATCCCGGCATGGCTGACGCAACCTATATCGAACCGATTACCCCCAGCACCGTGGCCCGCATCATTGAACGCGAAAAGCCCGATGCCCTGCTGCCGACAATGGGTGGCCAGACGGCTCTCAACACCGCGCTCAGCCTGGCCAGTGATGGCACGCTTGAACGCCTCGGGGTTGAGCTGATCGGGGCCAGCATCAACGCTATCGAGAAGGCCGAGGATCGCCAGTTGTTCCGCAACGCCATGGATGCAATCGGGCTGGAAAGCCCGCGCTCCCGCCTCATAAAGCATTACGATGAGGCGATGGAGGCACTGGATCATGTCGGGCTTCCGGCTATTATCCGGCCCTCATTCACGCTGGGTGGTGAAGGCGGCGGGATCGCCTATAACACCCGCGAATTTGAAGAAATCGTTCGCGGCGGGCTGAGGCTGTCACCGGTGAGCGAAGTCCTGATTGAGGAATCCGTGCTCGGCTGGAAAGAGTTTGAGATGGAGGTTGTCCGCGACAAGGCCGACAACTGCATCATCATCTGTTCCATTGAAAACGTCGAACCCATGGGGGTCCACACCGGCGACAGCATCACGGTTGCGCCAGCCCTGACCCTGACCGACAAGGAATACCAGGAAATGCGGAACGCCTCGATCAAGGTGTTGCGCGAAATTGGTGTTGATACCGGCGGCTCCAACGTGCAGTTTGCGGTCTGCCCGCGCACAGGCCGCCAACTGGTGATTGAGATGAACCCCCGGGTCAGCCGGTCCTCTGCCCTTGCCTCCAAGGCAACGGGGTTCCCGATTGCCAAGGTTGCGGCGAAACTCGCCGTTGGCTTCACCCTTGATGAGCTGGATAACGACATCACCGATGGCGCCACCCCGGCGAGCTTTGAGCCGACAATCGATTATGTTGTCACCAAAATCCCGCGCTTCACGTTTGAGAAATTCCCCGGGGCCGAGGCCAGGCTTTCCACCTCGATGAAATCCGTGGGTGAAACCATGGCGGTGGGCCGGTCTTTTCAGGAATCCCTGCAAAAGGCCCTGCGGTCGCTTGAAATCGGCCTCACCGGCCTGAACCCTGTTGATCTGCCTGATGACCATGATGATGAGGCGGTGATGGCTGGCTGGCTTGGTGAGCAATCCCCTGACCGGATAGTCCGTATCGCCAGCGCGCTTGGCAACGGGTTCACGGTGGAACAGATCGCCGGATGGACCGCCTGGGACAAATGGTTCCTTGAGCAGATGGATGAGCTGATCAAGGTAGAACAGGCGATCACCATAAAGGGCCTGCCCGATCATGCAGACGGCGTGCGGATGCTGAAATCGCTCGGTTTTGCGGATAGCAGGCTGGCTGAGCTGACCGGCATGGAGGCATCGGCCATCGCTGAACGCCGCCGTGCGCTCGGGGTCCGCCCTGTCTATAAGCGGATTGATACCTGCGCCGCCGAATTTGCATCGGAAACCGCGTATATGTATTCGTCCTATGAGGCCACCGCCGGGTTCGAATGCGAAAGCCGCCCCAGCGACCGTGAAAAAGTGGTCATCCTCGGCGGCGGTCCCAACCGGATCGGTCAGGGGATCGAATTTGACTATTGCTGCGTGCATGCCGCCTATGCCCTGCGCGATGCCGGTTATGAAACCATCATGGTCAACTGCAACCCTGAGACTGTTTCCACCGATTACGACACATCCGACCGGCTCTATTTCGAACCGCTGACGGCTGAAGATGTCATTGAGATCATCGAAACCGAAAAACAGAACGGCACCGTCAAGGGCGTGATTGTCCAGCTGGGTGGCCAAACCCCGCTGAAAATCGCCAGTGCGCTCGAAGATGCCGGTATTCCCATTCTCGGCACCAGCCCTGATGCGATTGATCTGGCTGAGGACCGTGAACGGTTCCAGCAGCTGGTCCATCGGCTCAACCTGCGCCAGCCCCCCAACGGTATCGCCTATTCGATTGAGGAAGCCCGCGCCATTGTTGAGAAAATTGGCATGCCGGTGGTGATCCGGCCGTCCTATGTTCTGGGCGGGCGCGCCATGGAAGTCGTGCATACCATGACCGATCTGGACCGTTACATGAAACAGGCGGTGGTGGTTTCGGGCAATGATCCGGTGCTGATTGACGGTTTCCTCGATCACGCCACCGAGGTTGATGTCGACGCGATCTGCGATGGCAAGGATGTCTTCATCGGCGGGATCATGGAACATATCGAAGAGGCGGGTATCCATTCCGGCGACAGTGCCTGTTCCCTGCCGCCACAGAATTTAAGCCCGGGTGTGCTGGCCACGATCCGCCAGCAGACCAATGATCTGGCGCTTGCGCTGGGGGTCGTCGGGCTGATGAACGTCCAGTTCGCCATCAAGGATGAGGCTGTGTACCTGCTGGAGGTGAACCCCCGCGGCTCCCGCACCGTGCCTTTTGTTGCCAAGGCCACGGGTATTCCCATGGCCAAGATTGCCGCCCGCCTCATGGCCGGTGAAAAGCTGGCCAGCTTTGATCTGAAGGAAAAGCAGCTCAAGCATGTTGCCGTCAAGGAGGCCGTATTCCCGTTCGCACGCTTCCCCGGGGTTGATGTGTTCCTCGGCCCCGAGATGAAATCCACCGGTGAAGTGATGGGTATCGGGGAGAATTTCGCCCATGCCTTTACCAAGAGCCAGCTGGGGGCCGGTGTGTTTCTGCCCAGTTCAGGCAATGTCTTCATTTCCGTCAAGGATGAGGATAAACCCGATATCCTGCCGATCTGCCGGGACCTGAAAAAGCTCGGGTTCAACCTGATTGCCACCGGCGGCACGGCTGATGCGCTCAACACTGCGGGTATTGAAACCGAAGTCGTCAACAAGGTCATGCAGGGGCGGCCCCATGCGGTTGATTACATGGTTGATGGCCGGATTGATCTGGTCTTCAACACGGCCTCGGGCGCTGCCGCTATTCGTGACAGTTTTTCGCTCCGCCAGACAGCGTTGATGAATAAAATCCCGTATTACACAACCGTGCCAGAGGCGCGGGCATCGGTCATTGCCATTCAGACCATGCAGGATGACCATCTTTCGGTTCGTTCCATTCAGGACTATCAGCAAGACACATAAAAAATGCTGGATTACAGCCATTTGATGCTGTTAACCTGAATTATTACAGATGGAAATGATGATGGATAAAATACCTTTTACCCAAGCCGGGCTTGAAGTCCTGAAAACAGAGTTGACCAAACTCAAAAGCATTGAACGCCCCGCTGTGATCAAAGCCATTGCGGAGGCGCGTGAGCATGGCGATCTGTCTGAAAACGCTGAATATCATGCTGCCCGTGATCGCCAGTCATTTATTGAGGGGCGAGTCGCCGAGCTGGAGGATGTAACCAGCCGTGCTGATGTGATTGACCCCACCAAGCTGACAGGCCAGACAGTGACTTTCGGGACCAGGATTCTGGTTGCTGATGAAGACACCGATCAGGAAAGCACTTATTCGATTGTCGGCCCCTATGAGGCTGATCTTTCGCGTGGGCTGATTTCAACCTCCTCCCCGATTGCACGCAGCCTGATTGGCAAGCGTGTCGGTGACAGCGTTGAGGTCAACACCCCGGGCGGCCGCAAATCCTACGAAATCATTGAAATCAACGTGTTGAAGAGCTGAAACCCGGCCCGTGGGCTAGTCCTGCTGGTCAATCGGCACGCCCGGCTCATCCTTGTTGGAACGGATGGCCAGCGCGGTCTTGACGTGGCTGACATTGGGTGCCGGGGTCAATTTGCTGGTCAGAAACTGCTGAAAACTGTCCCAGTCATGGGCAACGATCTTGAGCAGGAAATCGGTTTCACCCACCAGCATGTGGCATTCACGGACTTCAGGCCAGCTCGCCACCAGGCTTTCAAATTCCTTCAAATCGGTTTCAGCCTGTGACAGCAACCCGACAAAGGCGAAAACCATCACCGAATAGCCGAGCGCCTCATGATTGATATCAGCGTGGTAACCACGGATAATCTTGTTTTCTTCGAGGGCACGAACCCGCCGCAGGCAGGGCGGGGCCGATATGCCGATGCGCTTGGCCAGTTCAACGTTGGTCATTCGGCCATCAGCCTGAAGATCCCTCAGAATCCGGCGGTCGACATCATCGAGTTTTACTTTGCTTCCCATGGTCCTGTTCACCAAGCACAACCGGTTATCCGTGATTGAAAAACCATGTTATTATATGATTGATTGTTTCAATATGCGCAAGTTTATTACCGAATAATTTCATAAAGTTTTCAAATATTCCATGGCAACGACAAAAAACAAAACCCCCGCGCCACTCGCTTCGGCAAAAACGGCATGGGTGATCAGTGATGGCACAAAGGGGATGGAGGTCCAGTCCCTCGGCCTGGCTGAACGCATGAGGCTTGAGGTTGAAGTGATCCGGGTTGATGCCTCGGCCCTGGTCAGCAAATTTTCCAGGCTGGCCCTGCTGCCCTTCACCCCGATGCCGCGCCCGATGGCTGAGGCTGCGCAGAAGGGCTGGCCCGATGTTGTCATCACCACCGGCCGGCGCATGGCCGGATTTTCCATGCTGGCCCGCCGCCTCAGTAAGGGGGTGAGTCAGACGATCCATATTCAGGACCCGAAACTGCCACCGCATCATTTTGACTGGATGATCGTACCGTCCCATGACAAGGTGCGCGGCGATAATGTGCTGGTGACCACAGGGTCACTCAACGCCCTGACATCAGAGAAAATCGCCAGCACCGCCGATACCCTGCCTGAAATTATCTATTCCCTGCCTAAGCCGGTGATCGCCTTCATGGTGGGGGGATCAAACCGGCGCTATCAGGTCACCATGCCGGATTACTTTGCCCTCGGGCAATTTGCCGCCGCGCTGGCCCATGCAAAGCCGGTCAGCCTGGTTTTCATCCTGTCGCGGCGTACCCTTGATGAGGCCAGTGAGGCGATCCGGGCCGCGATCAAGACCGCCCGGTCCAGCCCGGCCTTTTATATCTGGGAAGGTGAAGGCAGGAACCCTTATCCGGGTATCCTCGGCCATGCTGATGCCATGGTGGTAACCAGCGATTCCGTCAACATGACGTCAGAGGCATGCTTTTCGGGCAAGCCGGTCTATTCCTATTCCTTCAGGGATGAGGGGGGCCGGATCGCGCTGTTCCACCGCATCATGGAAAAAGGCGGCTACACGAAAGACGCGAAATCGCTTTCGCCCTATTCGTTCCCGGGTCCGGCAGGGCCGTTGCTGGATGAAACGGGCCGTATTGCCAGCCTGCTCACCGGCCGCAATATCTAGCCCATCCCTTTTGTAAGAACCCGCGTTTAGAAAAACAGTTTGCGGTCCTGTTCCATGTCCTTGTAGAGGTCTTCGACCCACTCACCGTAACCGTTGTATTTGATGGTATCGAGCCGATCCTTGGTGCCGAGCATGCGTTCGGTTTTCTGGGACCAGCGCGGGTGATCGTATTCAGGGTTCACATTGGCCCAGAAACCGTATTCACGGGGCTGCAATTCTTCCCAGAAGCTCATGGGCTTTTCATCGGTAAAGGTGATCCGGCTGATTGATTTGATCGACTTGAAACCATATTTCCAGGGCAGAACAAGGCGGATTGGCGCACCGTTCTGTTTCGGCATTGGCTTGCCGTAAATCCCGGTGGCCAGAAACGCCAGCATGTTATCGGCTTCCTCAATGGTGATGCCCTCAACATACGGCCATGGGTACCAGCGCTGACGCTGGCCCGGGGCGATATCAGGATCATTGAAGGTTTCAATCCGCAGGTATTTCGCACCAGCATTGGGGCGGGCGAATTTCACCAGCCGTGACAGCGGAACACCGGTCCACGGTACGGCCATGGCCCATGCTTCAACACAGCGGTGGCGATAGAGCCGTTCTTCCTGCCCGCCAAGCTTGCCGAGCAGATCAGTGGCATCAATCCTGATCTCATTTTCGACCATGCCATCAATGGTCACCATCCATGGGTCAACCTTGAGCCGCTTGGCCTTGCGCCAGATGTTCTTGGATGAACCGAACTCATAGAAATTGGTATAGGTTGTGGCCTCTTCCTCATCGGTGATCGGGCGATCGAGGGTAAATTCGCCATTGCGCGGGGCCGGGAAACCGGTGATCGCTGCCGAAACGGAATTGGGCAGCATCCCTGCCGCCAGTGCCGCACCACCAAGACCCATTCCTGTCAGGATGCTGCGCCGATTAAGGTAAACGCTTTCAGGGGTAACATCGTTTTCCGATATCTCCCACGGGCGGGATGGTCTGATCAGCATGCGGTTATCCTTTCCATATCGGGCCTGTCCAAGGGTTTGGCCCATCATTATTCATCATCAAGCGATACCGCCAGAATGTGGAAAGATTGTGACCTTGGCCAGAATTCCATGATCACAATTCCGTGATGGTGACTTTATGACAGCTTGTTGATTGAGGCATGGATGCGCTGGCAGGCATCTTCGAGTGCAGCGGTGCTGGTGGCATAGGAAATCCGGAAATGCGGCTCCAGCCCAAAGGCCGCGCCCTGAACAGCGGCAACACCGCCGTCCTCAAGCAGCCAGGTCACCAGATCACCATCATTGCTGATCACGCCCCCATCCGGGCGCTTGCGGCCGATCACGCCAGCAATCGACGGGAACACATAGAACGCCCCCTGCGGGTCAGCGCATTCCACCCCGTCAATGGCGTTGAGCGCGGAAACCACCAGCTGGCGACGTTCATCAAAGGCCGCAAGGTTGCTGCGCATGAAATCGAGCGACCCGTTGAGGGCGGCGACAGCGGCATGCTGGGCAATCGAATTGGGGCTGGATGTTGACTGCGATTGCAGCTTTGCCATCCCCTTGATGAGCGGCTGAGGGCCAGTGGCATAGCCAATCCGCCACCCCGTCATGCAATAGGATTTGGAAACCCCGTTCAGCGTCACGGTACGGTCACGCAGATCAGGCGCGACCTCGGCCAGGGTTGCAAACTTGAAATCGCCATAGACCAGATGTTCGTACATATCATCGGTCAGGACATAAAGGTTTTCATGCTTGCGGATAACCTCGGCCAGCGCGACCAGATCATCCCTGGTGTAACCCGCGCCGGACGGGTTGGACGGGCTGTTCAGGATAACCCATTTGGTGTTGGGGGTAATCGCTGCCTCCAGCTGGGCGGGGGTCATCTTGAACCCTGCGGATGCAGGGCATTCAACAATCACGGGCGTGCCTTCGGCCAGCAGCACGATATCAGGGTATGAAACCCAGTACGGTGCCGGGATGATCACCTCATCCCCCGGGTTGACCGAGGCCAGCAGCGCATTGTACAGCACCTGCTTGCCGCCGGTGCCGACCGATACCTCAGCCGCCGTGCAGTCGATGTTGTTCTCACGCTTGAATTTGTCAATGATCGCCTGCTTCAGTTCGGCGATACCGTCAACGGCGGTGTATTTGGTCTTGCCATCAGCCATGGCCTTGACCGCGGCTGCCTTGACATGCTCCGGCGTGTCAAAATCAGGTTCACCCGCGCCAAGGCCGATGACATCACGTCCCGCTGCCTTGAGTTCAGCCGCCATGTTGGAGACAGCCATCGTTGGCGATGGTTTGATGGCGGAAAGCCGGTCAGCGATAAAGGCCATGAGGGGGTCCTTTCTGGGTCTCGTCCGAGTGAAGCATGATTGTGTTGGTGTTCCTACTTCATAAAACTGCCCACCATCATGGGCAAGGGAAAACTGTTCAGGCCGGTCTATGCCCTGCCCCGAACATGCCCTATATTAATACCCATGAAACAGCATTCCCCCCAGGCCATGGCCCCTCTCTTTCATGATGAGGCCGATGCCACGCCGCCACTGACCCTGGCGAGCGAGTTCGAACCGTCAGGCGACCAGCCCACCGCCATCACCGAATTGACCGCCGGGGTCAAGGGCGGTGA
Organism: SAR116 cluster bacterium MED-G04; assembly: GCA_002457135.1. GTDB lineage: Bacteria > Pseudomonadota > Alphaproteobacteria > Puniceispirillales > UBA1172 > UBA1172. The sequence continues at coordinate 6,380 of NTKX01000048.1, read as the reverse complement.
ACGCGATCAGGTGCTGCTTGGGGTGACCGGGTCAGGCAAGACCTTCACCATGGCGCATATCATTGAAAAGATGAACCGCCCGTCGCTGATCCTGGCCCCCAATAAAACCCTGGCGGCCCAGCTCTATGGCGAGTTTCGAAAACTGTTCCCCGATAACGCGGTGGAATATTTCGTTTCCTATTATGATTACTATCAGCCTGAGGCGTATGTCCCCCGCTCTGATACCTATATTGAAAAGGAAGCCACCATCAATGAGCAGATAGACCGGATGCGCCACAGCGCGACCCGCGCCCTGCTTGAACGCCGCGATGTGGTGATCGTTGCCTCGGTATCGTGTATTTACGGTATCGGTTCGGTGGAAACCTATTCCAGCATGGTCATTCGCCTCACCAGGCAGGGCAAGATCGAACGCCAGCAACTGCTCCGCCAGTTGACCGAACTCCAGTACACGCGCAACGATGCCGGGTTTCAGCGAGGCTGCTATCGGGTCCGCGGCGATACGGTTGAAATTTTCCCGGCTCACCTCGAGGACAGTGCCTGGCGTATCTCGCTGTTTGGTGACGAGATTGAGACCATCACCGAATTTGACCCCCTGACCGGGCAGAAAAGCAGTGATCTGGAAAGCGTCCGTATCTTTGCCAATTCGCACTATGTGACCCCAAAACCGACCCTGCAACAGGCCAGCAGGCTGATCCGTACCGAACTCAAGTCCCGGCTGGCGGAGCTTGAAGGCGCAGGCCGCCTGCTGGAGGCCCAGCGGCTCGAACAGCGGACCCAGTTTGACCTTGAGATGATTGAGGCAACCGGCACCTGCAACGGGATTGAGAATTATTCACGCTATCTTTCCGGCCGGGGTGAGGGGGAGCCGCCCCCCACCCTTTTTGAATACCTGCCTGAGGACGCCATGCTGTTCATTGATGAAAGCCATGTCACGGTTCCGCAGATTGGCGCGATGTACAAGGGTGACCGCGCCCGCAAGAGCACCTTGTCGGAGCATGGCTTTCGCCTGCCGTCCTGCCTCGATAACAGGCCGCTCAAGTTTGAGGAATGGGAGGCGTTTCGCCCGCAGACCATTTTTGTTTCGGCCACCCCCGGTTCGTGGGAACTGGAGCGCACCGGCGGTGTCTTCACCGAACAGGTGGTGAGGCCAACCGGTCTGCTCGACCCGGAATGCATTATCCGGCCGACCGAAAATCAGGTTGATGATGTCATCGCTGAATGCCGTGATGCCGCCGCCCGTGGTGACCGTGTGCTGATCACCACCCTGACCAAGAAAATGGCCGAAGACCTGACCGAATACATGCATGAGGCCGGGGTCAAGGTGCGCTATCTGCATTCCGATGTGGAAACGCTTGAGCGGATTGAAATTATCCGTGACCTCAGGCTCGGCGTGTTTGACGTGCTGATTGGGATCAACCTGTTGCGGGAGGGGCTGGATATCCCCGAATGCTCGCTGGTGGCGATCCTTGATGCCGATAAGGAGGGCTACCTGCGTTCCCGCACGTCCCTTGTGCAGACCATCGGCCGGGCCGCGCGGAACGTCGAAGGCAGGGTCCTGCTCTACGCTGATCGCATGACCGCCAGCCTCGACTATGCCCTCGGTGAAACCAGCCGCCGCCGCGAAAAGCAGGAGGCGTATAACACCCAGCACGGCATCACCCCCGCCACCATCAAGAACAAGATCAACGATATCCTGGACAGCGTTTATGAAAAGGGTGACCGGGTTGAGGTTGATGCTGATGGCAAGGGCGGCAACATGGTGGGCAAGGATATGCGCAAAACCGTGGCCGATCTTGAACAGGCCATGCAGAACGCCGCCGCCAATCTTGAATTTGAGCAAGCAGCGAAGATCAGGGATGAAATCCGCCGCCTGGAGGCCTCGGAACTCGAAATCGGCAGTGGCCCGGCCCTTGCCTTCAAGCGTGAGGAAAAGCGGGCAAGACGGGGCCGGCGTTCCGGCTAGGAGGCCCGGTTTCAGGCCTGTCTGAAGGGCCTAATTTCAGGGACAGGGTTGATTTGCAAGACTAATGTACTAAAAAAAATTTCGCCCCTGCCCGGGTGCCAGTAACCCTTAAAACCCCTCTGATTATGCACAGATATGATCACCTGCCATATTTTTGAAACAGAAGTTTCACAAAATCAGCATCCAGAGTGAATTTTCCCACTTGAAAATCTGTAAATTATTGTAATTATTAATTTATCTTAACATTGCCTAAAATTTGTGCAATTCGGTCACTTTGGCAGAAATCCGCGATTCAACAACAGAACAGTGAGTTTTATCCACATGGTTTTCCACAGGCACGGTGGATTACTGATCCGGCAGTCTGATGATTGCGATTCTCACCATTTCGCCACCCTTCATGCTGAAAATGGCAACAACTTGTAATATAATGAAATCATGGAACCAGACACGCAACAGAACAGCCCCGATGCCACGCCCGACCAGGCCCCTGACCCGGCTCAGGTGGATTTCAGCCACGGCATTGAGGTGATCCGCAAGACCGCCAGCAAGCTCACCGCCCAGCCCGGGGTTTACCGCATGCTGGATAATGCCGGTGATGTTCTTTATGTCGGCAAGGCCAAGGCGCTCAACCGGCGTGTTATCAGTTACACGCGGACCCGTGCGCTGAACTCGCGGCTCATCCGCATGGTGGCTGAAACCCGCAGCATGGAAATCGTCACAACCCGGACCGAGGTTGAGGCACTGCTGCTTGAATCCAACCTGATCAAGACCCTGAAGCCAAGGTTCAATATCCTGCTTCGGGATGACAAGAGCTTCCCCTACATCATGCTGACGGGTGACCATGACTGGCCCCAGCTGGCCAAGCATCGCGGGCCACGCAAACGCAAGGCGGATTATTTCGGCCCGTTCGCGTCGGCCAGTGCCGTCAACCGGACCGTGACCGAGCTGTCGCGTGCCTTCATGCTGAGAACGTGTTCAGATTCGATTTTCTCGGCCCGCAGTCGGCCCTGCCTGCAATACCAGATCAAGCGTTGCACCGCCCCTTGCGTTGATCGCATCTCAAGGGAGGATTATGCCGAGCAGGTCAGGATGGCCGCGCGCTTCCTTTCCGGGGAATCCCGTCAGGTGCAGGATGAATTTGCCCGCCGCATGCACAGCGCGGCCGATGCGCTGGAATTTGAGGAAGCCGCCACCTGGCGCAACCGCATCAGGGCCCTGACCAGCATTCAGGCGCATCAGGACATCAACCTGCCGAGTGAGCTTAACGCCGATATTATCGCGATCCATCAGGAAGGGGGGCGCAGTTGCGTTCAGGTATTCTTCATGCGCAACGGGTCGAACTACGGCAACAAATCCTTCTTTCCGCGCCATGATCAGGATGACACCGAGGCTGAGGTGGTCGCCGCTTTCATTGGCCAGTTCTATGATGATAAGCCCTGCCCGCCCGATATTCTGGTCAGCACCATGCCTGATCAGGCTGATCTCTTGGCTGAGGCGCTGTCCTCCCGGTCCGAGCGCAAGATCAGCATCAGCAAACCGGCACGCGGGCATCGCCGCAACCTGATGGCCATGGCCGGGCGCAATGCCTCCGAAGCCCTGGCCCGTGAGCTGGCCCAGTCACAGAGCCAGCGCAAGATGCTGATCGCGGTTCAGGACCTGTTTGAACTGGATGAAATGCCCCGCCGGATTGAGGTTTACGACAACTCCCACATTCAGGGCAGCAACGCTGTTGGCGGCATGATCGTGGCCGGGGAAGACGGTTTCATGCGCAACGCCTATCGCAAATACAATATCGTCCGTGATGAAAACACGCCTGAATTTGGCGGTGATGATTTTGCCATGATGCGGCAGGTGTTGCAGCGGCGTTTTCAGCGGGCCATGCGTGATGATCCTGACCGCACAACCGGGGTCTGGCCTGATCTGGTGCTGATCGATGGCGGCAAGGGGCAATTATCCTCGGCCATCTCGGTGCTGGAGGATCTGGGGCTGGAGGGCGTGCCACTGGTCGCCATTTCAAAAGGCCCTGACCGCAACGCCGGGCGGGAGGAATTTCACCAGCCCGGAAAATCCAGCTTTACCCTGCCCGGGAATGATCCGGTGATGCATTTCCTGCAACGGCTGAGGGATGAGGCCCACCGCTTTGCCATTGGCGCCCATCGTGATCGCCGTAAAAAGGAAGCCACCACCTCCCCGCTTGACGGGATACCGGGGATTGGCTCAAAACGGAAAAAGGCGTTGCTGTCTCATTTCGGCTCGGCGCGGTCGGTGGCGAGGGCTGATATTCCTGACCTGATGCGCGTTGACGGGATTTCGCGGCAGGTTGCAGAAACCATCTATGGCTGGTTCCACAATGATGGTAAATCTGTCTAGATTAATACGGGCGGGGAGACCCCGCACCCATTCCGGGAGTGCCGCGAGCATGATTAAAAGCCTGCCAAACGCCATCACGCTGTTTCGGACTGCTGCCAGCCTGATCATCCCCCTGCTGATGCTTCAAGGGGATGAGATCACGCGCTGGGCGGCCCTGATCCTCTATGCGCTGGCGGCGGGGACCGACTGGCTCGATGGCCTCCTGGCACGCCAGCTTGACGCGATCACGACCTTTGGCCGGATGCTTGATCCGATTGCCGACAAGCTCCTGATGGCGGGTTGTCTCTTTGCCCTGCTGGCCATGGACAACTGGGGATGGCTGTTTTTCGTTCCCGCCCTCCTGATCATCCTGCGTGAAGTCCTGATCGCGGGTTTGCGTGAATTTGTGGCCGGTCACAGCATTATTCTGCACGTCACCTGGCTGGCCAAGTTCAAGACAACCGCCCAGCTGGTGGCGGTCGGTTTTGCGATATCGGTACCCCTGATGCCGCCTTTATGGCCTGTTGAGATGGTGACCATCGGCCTGATCTGGCTGGCCGCGTTCCTGACAGTGGCTTCAGGATGGGATTATTTTCAGAAAGCGTTACAACATGACTTCTTTTCCTGAGGCCGGGAAACACGGATTTGTTTTTGGCCTTGCCGGTTTTTCGGGTTCCGGCAAAACGACCCTCGCTGAAAAGCTGATATCAGCCCTCTGCCAGCGCGGTTTCAGCGTTGCCAGCATCAAGCATGCCCACCATGCCTTTGATGCCGACACACCGGGCAAGGACAGCTGGCGGCACCGTAAGGCCGGGGCCACCCAGATGATTGTTTCCTCTTCACTCCGGCGGGTCAAATTCACCGAAACACCTGATGGTGATGAAGCTGACCTGAACACGCTGCTGGGTGAGATCAACCCGGCTGATTTCGTCCTGGTTGAGGGGTACAAGAACCTCGATTTTCCCAAGATTGAAATCTGGCGTGAAGAAGAGGCGAACCCTTTCCTGCATGAAACCCGGCCCGGGATCAGGATGGTGGCCAGTGACACCGCCCTGCCCGAATGCCCCCTGCCGGTGCTGGACCTGAACAATATCGAAAGCATCGCCGATGCTGTTGAAAAAAGGCTGGTCGCATGAAGGACCATCCCGCCCCCTCCCCGCAGGACATCACCATTGATGAAGCCCTGCAACGCTCATTGTCCCGGGCTGACATCGTTGCCGGGACCGAAAGCCTGCCGCTGAATGAGGCATCGGGGCGTATCCTGCGTGATAACGTCAAGGCCCGGATCAACGTCCCGCAACAGGATACCGCCGCGGTTGATGGTTATGCCTTTCATGCGGCTGACGTGGCATCAGCGCAAACACCGCTTGAGGTTATGGGTTCAATCAAGGCCGGTCATCCTTACAGCCAGGATGCACCCCCCGGTTTTGCCTATCGTATCTTCACCGGCGCGCCCATGCCGAAAGGCCCTGATACCGTGGCGATGGAGGAACACTGCCAGATCGGTGATGACGGGCGCGTGATCATGCCCGACGGCATCAAAAAAGGCGCGAATTTCCGCCCAATGGGCGAAAACGTCAAGCTCGGTGAGGTTGTGTTGACCTCAGGCACTCGGATGGGGCCATCGGAAATCGGACTGGCAGCATCCATCGGCATGGATCACCTGACCGTGGCATCACCGCTCAGGATTGCTACTCTCTCCACCGGTGATGAGGTTGTTGAAGCCGGAAGCAGCGAAGGCTTTAATGAAGGCCGCCTGCATGATTCGAACCGCCCCATGCTGGCAAGCCTCTTGACAGGCGATGGCCACCGCATCCTTGATCGCGGCATTATCAGGGATGATCGCCAGGCCCTGACCCGCTGTTTTGAGCAAGCGCTGGATGAGGCTGATGCCATTATCTCAACCGGCGGCAGTTCCACAGGTGAGGAAGACCACGCCCGCCCCGCGATTGAGGCGGCGGGCGGCAACGTCGATTTCTGGAGGCTGGCGATCAAGCCCGGCCGCCCCATGGCGGTGGGCTGGATCAACGGCAAGCCTGTGTTCTGCCTGCCGGGTAATCCCGTGGCC
>NTKX01000047.1 GCA_002457135.1 SAR116 cluster bacterium MED-G04 | reverse complement strand
CTCAAGCGGGGGGGCATTGCCGCTCTGTTGCCGGACGAGGGAAAACGCCGCTGACAATGCATCCTCGGCCAGTGACGGGTCCTGGCCCTCGGGGATAATGACCTCCTCCGGCTTTGCCCTCGCCGCCGATGACGTTTCGATATTCCAGACAACGCTGTCATCAGGGGCTTCGGCCGTATCGCCTTCATCAGTCTGCCCGGCTGACGCAATTTCAAAAGTGGTGCTTGAAATCGGCGCGGCAGGGATGCCTGTTTCAGGAGTCTCGGTCTCGGGTGTGCTGACCTCAGGAGCAGGGACTTCAGCGATATTGGTTTCCAAAGAGGCGGTTTCTGAGGGGGCCGTTGCTCCAGAAATTGCAGATTCAGCCACCGGCTCTTCCTTTTCGGTGTCGCTCTGCAACTGGCTGGCCAGTGTGGTGACCAGATTGGCCTCGCTTTCGCTGATTTCCCTCAAGGACTTGTCGAGCGCGCTTTCCGTTTGCTCGGCCTCGGCAATCTCAACCCCCACGGCGGATGTAACGTCACGCGGTTTCGCGACGGTGATTTTCACCGGGTCTTTTCTGAGTTTGCCGATTTTGACCTTTTCGCTCACCACCGGCGTGTCAGGTTCATCCTTGCCGGAGGGAACAACAACGTTATAGACCTGACCCGAAGCGGAAAGAATTTCGATTGTTCTGGTTGATCCATCGGTGGACGTCTCGGAGCAGCCGGAAACCAACAGCAGGATGGCCAGCAATGATGCAGCGCTGTGATAAACCCTATTCCGCATAATGGCTTTTTCTGTTCTATCCTGCCGAGTTGATTGTTACATTCTCAGAATAACATGGTAGCGATGGGCAGTACGGCGTCCATCAACAGGGGTGATCCGTATGATCAGACTACCAAAAAATTCAAGGGGAGAAAACACGCGAGTTCAATCCTCCTCTCCGGGCCTGACCATCACGGCAACACCGATCGGCAATCTGGGTGATTTGTCACCTCGCGCCGAGGCCAGCCTGCAAAACGCCGATTTCATTGCCTGTGAGGACACAAGGCACACCGGGTTGATGCTGACCAGAATGGGCATCACCCATGGCAAGCTCATCGCCTATCATGATCACAGCAACCCCGGTGTTGAAAATGGCCTGATCGCGGCCATGAAAGACGGTAAATCCGTCACCCTGGTCAGTGATGCCGGAACCCCGCTTCTGTCCGATCCAGGGTTCAGCCTGGTGCGCCGGTGCCATGATGAAGGGCTGAACGTCACCACCATCCCCGGGCCTTCGGCGATGCTGGCGGCGCTTGTTGTCTCAGGGCTTGCCACCGACCGGTTCTATTTCGCCGGGTTCATGCCTGCCCCGGCGGGCAAGCGCAGGACCGAGCTGGCCGAGCTGATCAGCCAGACCTGCACCATCATCATCTATGAAAGCCCGAAACGATTGCTGGCCTGCCTCGATGATCTGGCCGAGCTGGCCCCGGAACGCGAGATTGCCGTCATCCGTGAGCTGACCAAACTGCATGAGGATATCCATCGCGGCCTGCCCCGGGATGTGATCCGGTCGTTTCAGGATACCCCGCCCCGGGGCGAGATCGTGCTGGTGATCGGGCCTGCGCAATCAGCGGCAAAACCGGATGATGATAACCTCACCCGGATGGTGAAACGGGCCATGGCGGATGGGCATTCAAGGCGTGATGCCGTCAGGATGGTGAGCGATGCAGCCGGCATCCCCAAAAAACACGTCTATGGTCTGGCTCTTGGTATTGATGAAGACCCTGATGAAAATGAAGACGGGTCATGACGAAGTCACGCAAGAAAGCGGAATGGAATGGCCGGATGGCGGAACATCTGGTCGCCCTTTTTTATCGCATCAGGGGTTACCGTTTGCTGCATCGCCGCTATCGCTGTCATGGCGGTGAGATTGATCTGATCATGACGCGCCGCAGCACCTTTGCCTTTATTGAGGTCAAGTGGAGGGCGAGGGCGGATACACCGCTCGATGCCGTGCTGCCCGGCCCGCGTCAACGCCGCCGCATCAGGGCCGCCGCCAGTCATTTTCTGGCCGGGATCGGGATGATGGAGCCGGTCTGCCGGTTTGATATAGTGATTTTATCGGGTTGGCTCAACTGGCTGATTTATGCTGATACGGACTGATTTATGATGGTGCCGGCAATTAATCGGTTGAGTTTTTCACCACTCTCCTGCATCAATAGAAGTGTACCTGTCCGAACAAAAATCAGGGGCCTTAAGCAATGCCATCAGAACTGAAATCTCTCCTCCTTAATCCGGTTGCCATTCTGGTCATGCTGACCCTGTCGCTTTCAGGCTGTGTCGGTGCCGTGGCCGGTGTCGGTGCTGCCGCCGTTGCTGCGGGGTCCACTGAAAAGGGGCTGGGGACCTCAATTTCTGACAGCGTCATCAAGGCCAAAATCTCCGATGATTTCCTGCACACTGATATCAGTCTGTTTTCCGGGGTTTCGATTTCCGTCAATGAAGGTTCGGTGCTGCTCACCGGTAACGTTGAAAAACCCGAACAACGCGTTCAGGCAACCCAGATTTCATGGAATGCTCGCGGCGTGATTGAGGTTATCAACGAAATTGACGTGACCGATAAATCCAGCCTCAAGGATTTTGCAAAGGATCTGGCGGCAGCAGCACAGTTGAGGGCCAAGCTGATCGGTGATCAGAATATTTCATCCATCAATTTCTCGGTCGATGTGGTGAACGGCACGGTGTTCCTGACGGGTATCGCTTCAACCGAAGACGAAATGCAGGCTGTCGTCAGCCATGCAAGGGAGCTTCGCTTCGCCCAGGAAGTCGTCAACTATATCCGTATCAATGACGATGACCGTCAGTAACACGATTTCGATTAAAAAGGTTACCCGGAAAAGGGACGCAAACAGGCAGGATCAGGGCTGATGCGCCTCAATATCGCTATTCAGATGGACCCGATTGAGGGCATCGATATCACTGGGGATTCCACCTTTGCACTCGGGCTAGAAGCGCAATCCCGCGGCCATGAGCTGTTTTTATACAGCCCTGTTGATCTTTCCATGCAGCTGAAACCGGGTGATGCGGACCAGGGCAGCTCAGAACTCATGGCGCATGGCAGGCCGGTCAGCCTGCGTGATGAGGCCGGTAATCATTTCACGGCAGGCGATATCGAAACCCGGTCCATGCAATCGTTTGATGCGGTGCTGATGCGGCAGGACCCGCCGTTTGACATGCAATACATCACCGCCACCCACCTGCTGGAGCATATTCATCCCCAGACACTGGTGGTCAATGACCCGGCCGAGGTCCGCAACGCCCCTGAAAAACTGCTGGTCACGCATTTTCCCGAACTCATGCCGCCGACACTGATCAGCCGCAATGCCGATGATATCAAGGCGTTCAGGGCCGAATACGGTGAGATTATCGTCAAGCCCCTGTTCGGCAATGGCGGGGCCGGGGTGTTTCACCTCAAGCCTGATGACAGCAATCTTTCCTCCCTGCTCGAGGTCATGCTGGAAATGGATCGGGCGCCGCTCATGGCCCAGCAATACCTGCCCGCGGTGCGCAAGGGCGACAAGCGCGTCATCCTGATTGACGGGGAGCCGGTGGCCGCCCTCAACCGGGTTCCGCAGGAAGGCGAAAGCCGGTCGAACATGCATGTCGGTGGCCAGGCCATGGAATCCAGCCTTGATGAGGATGATTACCGCATTGCCGCGATCATCGGCCCGACGCTCAAGGAACGCGGCCTGCTGTTCACCGGCATTGATGTCATTGGCGGCTACCTGACTGAAATCAACGTCACGTCACCAACGGGCATAAGGGAAATCAAGCGGTTTTCCGGGATTGATGTTGCCGCCCTGATCTGGGATGCGATTGAAGCCAAACGCTAGAGAGTTCAAGCGTCAGGGGGTCCAAAATTCAGGCCTGAACAGGCAATCGCCGGTATTGCAGCGCTTCACCGGCATGCGCCGTGGTGACATCCCCTGACTGGTCAAGATCGGCAATCGTGCGGGCGACTTTCAGCACCCGGTGATAACCCCGCGCCGACAGACCCTGCTTTTCGGCGGCATCCTCAATCAATTTGCTGGCTTTGGCTTGCAGGCGAACCGCATCCTCCAGCCGGTCGGGCGGTAATTGGGCATTGATGGGATTGTCCTTTTGTTGCGGCCGTATTGAGGCAAATTCACGCGCAGCATGCACCCGTTCCAAAATAACGGCGGTATCCTCGCCCTCACCCGAACGGCTCATGGCGGATATCGGGACCTCACCAACCTCAATCATCATGTCGAACCGGTCCAGCATCGGCCCCGAAATCCGGGACAGGTACTGGCGGCTGCAAAGCGGTGCCTTGGTGCAGGCCCGGGCAGGATCACCCAGATAGCCGCAACGGCAGGGGTTCATCGCGGCAATCAGCTGAAACCGGGCCGGGTAGGTCACGTGATGATTGGCCCGGCTGACCACCGCCTTGCCGCTTTCCACCGTCTGGCGCAGGGCATCCAGATGGCCACGTTGCCATTCCGCCAGCTCATCCAGAAACAGCACCCCGCCATGGGCGAGGGAAACTTCACCCGGGCGGGCCTTGGTCCCGCCCCCCACCAGCGCCGCGATGGAGGAGGAATGATGCGGTTCACGGAACGGCCGCTGGATGATCAGCCCGCCTTCGGGCAATTGCCCGGCCAGTGAGTTGATCATCGTCACCTCCAGCGCCTCGGCCGCTGTCAGGAGCGGCAACAGCCCGGGCAAACGAGCGGCAAGCATCGATTTGCCCGCCCCGGGAGGCCCCATCATCAGGAGATTATGACCACCGGCGGCGGCGACCTCAAGCGCGCGGCGGGCGGTGTACTGACCCACCAGATCACGCATGTTTTCAGGCCGCTCGGCGGGGATGCAGTGATCCGCAACCGGCGGGGTCAGAACCTGTTCACCGCGCAGGTGATTGACCAGTGCCATCAGTGACGGCGCGGCTATGATGTTGAGCGGGCCACCCCACGCCGCCTCATTGCCGCAAGCTTCAGGGCAGATCAGCCCGAAATCCATGCTGGCCGCACCAATCGCCGCCGACAGCACCCCCTGGACAGCGGCAATCCCGCCATCAAGCGACAGCTCCCCCATGACCACCATGCCGTCAATGCTGTCCGTGGGCAGAACGCCCATGGCGATCAGCAGCCCCATGGCAATAGGCAGATCGTAATGCGAGCCTTCCTTGCTGAGGTCAGCGGGGGCGAGGTTGATCGCAATCCGCTTTGGCGGCAGGGCCAGCCCCATTGACGACAGCGCCGCCCGGACACGTTCCTTGGATTCCGCCACCGCCTTATCAGCCAGACCGACAATCGCCATGCTGGGCAGCCCATTGGAAAGATGCACCTGCACTTCAACCGTGGTGGTGGTGATGCCGCGAAAGGCAACCGTGGTTATTTTTGATTGCATAATATAATGCTAATATATTGTTATTATTGTGTTTTCCAGTGTTTCAGAAGCAGCAGCCCCGCGCAACAGTAAATCGGGCATTAAAAAAAGCCCCGTTATCCAAGCCCTGTTATCCATCGGGGCTTTGAATCCGCTGTCAGCAACGATCAGGGCTGATTAATCCCGCCCTGTTAATCCAATCTTATTGGTCACGGCGTGTCAGCATCGGCCCCAGCGCGTGGCCACCCAGCACATGACCGTGCAGATGCGGAACCTCCTGATGGGCGTTGTCACCGCAATTGACGATGACACGATAGCCGTTTTCATCCAGCCCGTTTTTGCGGGCAACACGGACAAGGGAACGGACCCAGTCCGCCAGCTCGGCATCACTGGCCCCATCGGCAAAATCGGACAGGTTGGCATAGGCCCCTTTCGGGATCACCAGGCTGTGGCTGCCTGCCTGCGGGTTGATATCAGAAAAAGACAGCGTGGTTGCGTCTTCATCAATGGTCTGTGATGGGATCTCGCCACGAAGAATACGGGCAAAGATATTGTTATCGTCGTAATCAGCCATGGCCTGACCCTTTCCGGTTTTCGATGAGCGGTCCCTGATTATTGGCCGCGACCAGCCTTTTCGGCAATACCCGATTGCGCCTCACGCCGCTGGAGTTCGGCCCAGACATCCTCTAGCTCAACCCCGCGTGACACCAGCACCACCAGAAGATGATAAATCAGGTCAGCGGCCTCAGCGGTCAGGGCCTGGCGATCATCACCAAGCGCGGCGATCAGGGTTTCGGTGGCCTCTTCCGCCATTTTGCGGGCAGGCAGTTCCGGTGCCTCGGCCAGCAGTTTCGCTGTCCATGAGCTGGCTGGATCAGCGCCCTTGCGGCTGGCAACCACCTCAAAAAGACGGTCAAGAATACGGCCATCCATGCTGGTCTCCCTATTACTGGTGTCCATGCCACTGGTCATGCCGTCATGATCCGGTCATTGCGGCGAACAGCGATACCGCCATCATGCATGGCGGCCTTGACCGCATCAACCGTCAGATCACCAAAATGGAAAATCGATGCTGCCAGCACCGCCGAGGCACCGCCAGCATTGACCGCATCAACCATGTGACCGGCGTGACCGGCACCGCCTGAGGCAATAACAGGAACCGTCACCGCATCGGATACAGCCCTGGTCAGTTCAATATCATAGCCATCACGGGTTCCGTCAGCGTCCATGGAGGTGAGGAGGATTTCACCGGCACCCCGCGCCACGCCGTCACGCGCCCACTCGATCGCGTCAATCCCGGTTGGTTTGCGCCCGCCATGGGTAAAAACCTCAAAACCCCCGTCATCGTTGCGCCTTGCATCAATGGCGAGAACAACGCACTGGCTGCCGAAACGGGACGCGGCCCGGCCCAGCAGATCAGGATCACTGACCGCCGATGAATTGACCGAAACCTTGTCGGCACCGGCCAGCAGCAGGGTCCGAAAATCGTCAACACTGCGCACACCGCCACCCACGGTCAGCGGCATGAAGCATTCAGCCGCGGTGCGGCGCACCACATCATAGATCGTGTCCCGGCCTTCATGACTGGCGGTGATATCAAGAAAGCACAGCTCATCAGCACCGGCATCGTTATAGATCCGGGCCTGTTCCACCGGGTCACCGGCATCAATCAGATCAACAAAATTGATCCCCTTGACGACACGCCCGCCCTTGACATCAAGGCATGGGATAATGCGGGTGGCCAGCATCACGCCGCCTCCAGCACGGTGAGGGCCTCGGTGATATCGAGCCTGCCATCATAAATGGCACGGCCAGTGATCACGCCCTCAATCCCGCTGTCATCATTGGCGAGAGCGCGGATATCATCAATCGAGGCAACCCCGCCCGAAGCAATCACCGGCAGTGAGGTGGAGCGGGCCAGCGCGGCGGTGGCATCAAGGTTAACGCCCTTGAGCGCACCATCACGGCCGATATCGGTGAAGATCATGGCGGCCACGCCGCAATCCTCAAACCGTTTTGCCAGTTCGGTCACCGCAACCTCTGAGGTTTCAACCCAGCCTTCGGCGGCGATCATCCCGTCACGGGCATCAGCACCAACGGCTATTCGCCCGGGAAAGGCGCTCGCGGCATCACGCACCAGTTGAGGGTCCTTGAGCGCGGCGGTACCCAGAATAACCCGGCTGATCCCCTGATCAATCCAGCGTTCGATAGCCGCCATGTCACGAATGCCGCCACCCAGCTGAACCGGCAGCCCCGCCGCCAGTATCGCGATCACGGCATCGCGGTTAACAGCACTGCCGGAAACCGCGCCGTCCAGATCAACAACATGGATCCAGGCGCAACCGGCAGCGGCAAATCGGCGGGCCTGATCACCCGGGTCGGGATTGTATTCCGTCACCGCGTCCATATCCCCGTACAGCAGGCGGACGCAGGCACCCCCCTTGATATCAATCGCCGGGTAAAGGTTCATTTAACTTCCTTGTAATAATAAAAACCGGTGACGTATTCGCCATCCGCATAGGCGTATTGGGGGTGGGTTCCGAAACGGATATAGCCCGCGGCCTCATACCGCCGGATCGCGTCAGTCTGGGTTGAACGAACATCAAGGTTGATCATGTTGAACCCTTCGGTCCGGGCAAAGGCCTCGGCTTCATCGAGCATCAGCGGGGCAAGGCCGTTGCCCCTGGCCCAAGGCGCCACAAAGAATGTGTTGAGATGGCAGGTAAAGCGCTGGGCCTCATTGTTGCGCGGCGGCCGGACGATCTGGCAGCTGGAGGCAATAACGCCATCAATGCGGCCGACAATCAGCTCACGTTCGGGGATCAGCAGGACGCCGTTCCAGTAATCCTGGAGAGTCTTGCGTGGTGGTGGTGACAGCCAGCCGAAACCGCCGCCGGATTCAATCGCGGCTTCGGTTGCGTCACAGAGTTCTTGCAGGTCCCCGTTGGAGAGGTCCCTGATGGTTTCAACACTTGTTTTCGGAAGGCGTTCCGATGAGGGAGGCGACATGGTCTTGCTCATTTGTTTTCAGGGTTTCCAGTTAAGCCAGTTGGCCAGAATGCGCTGACCGACAGCCTGACTTTTTTCAGGGTGGAACTGAAGTCCGACCTTATTATCATATCCAATTGCGGCGACAACAGGGCCACCATAATCGGTGCAGGCGAGGCGTTTTTCAGACCCGGTGAAGGCATAGCTGTGAAGGAAATAGACCGCCGATCCATGCTCAACCCCTGCCCAGAGAGGATGATTTTCCACCATCTCAAGACTGTTCCATCCCATATGCGGTATCTTGAGGCCGGGATCATCGGGGGTCAGCGCATCAACGCCGCCATCAATCCAGTCAAGGCCGGCGCAATACCCGCCCTCATTGCCATGGGCCGCCATCAGTTGCATGCCGACACAGATACCAAGGAAAGGCCGGCCCCGGGTTGTGGTCGCCTCTTCCAGCGCGGGGCGCATGCCGTCTATGCCCTCAAGCCCGGCCATGCAATCACCGAACGCGCCAACACCCGGCAGCACAACAGCATCAGCCCCGGCCACCGCATCGGGCTGATCGGTCACGTTGATATCGGCATTGATCCCGGCCGCGCTGGAGGCCGAAATCAGCGCCTGTTTCACGGACTGCAGATTGCCTGAGCCATAATCAACAACACTAACCTGCATGGGATCAAAGGCTCCCGCCCAGTACCCCTTTGGTTGAAGGCACGCGGCCTTCCTCCCTGGGATCAATGGATGCCGCTTCGCGCAGGGCGCGGGCCAGGGCCTTGAAGCAGGATTCAATGATGTGGTGCGTGTTCACGCCATAAAGATTTTCAACATGCAGCGTTATCCCCGCCGCCTGGCTGAAGGCCTGAAAGAATTCGCGGAAGACCTCGGTATCCATCACGCCTAGGTTTGGTGATGGCAGGTTAACATGCCAGACCAGAAATGGCCGGCCCGATACATCAACCGCTACCCTTGAGAGCGCTTCATCCATGGGCAGGTAAAATGACGCATAGCGCCTGATACCCTGGCGTGGCCCGAGGGCTTTGGCAAAAGCGGCACCGACTGCCCAGCCGCAATCCTCAACCGTGTGGTGGGTATCAATATGCAGGTCCCCCCTGGCCTTGATGGAAATATCCATCAGGCTGTGCCGGGACAGCTGTTCCAGCATGTGATCAAAAAAACCGATCCCGGTGTCGATGGTGGCTGTGCCACTGCCATCCAGATCGATCGTGACCTCAATTTCGGTTTCCCGCGTCTTGCGGCTGATTGAAGCGTTGCGCGCATCAGTCATGGGGTGTCTCCTGCCATGCTAGGGGGCAATTGGTTGACTAACTACCAAGAACAGGGGATTTTTTCCAGTAATTTGATGCTTGCGGCTGAAACGGGCTAGAGCAGCTTCTGCCGTTCAGCAAGGAAGCGGGCCATCTGTTCGGCCTCTTCTTCTTCGACACGGGGCAGAACCTGGGCCATCAGGTTGGCGGCCCGCGTTGCCTCGGGGCCGAGTTCGGTGGTGTCGATGACAACCCGGGTCCGTGATTGCCGGGCCAGTTCCTTGAGGGCCTCGGCATCATCCCAGATCAGCCCGAACAGGGCACAGATCTGATCAACCATCACCGCAGAGGGCTGGCCCTTATGGCCGTTTTCAAGCTGGGACAGATAGGCCACCGAGATACCGAGGTTGCGCGCCATCACCGCCTGGGTCAGCCCTCTTTTGCGGCGGATTTCCCGTAATTTCAGGCCGAACGGGGTCATGATGATACCCGCAGCCTGATGTAATACGCGCCGGACCCGCCATCCTTTGGCTGGGCCTCGGAAAAAGCGATGACATGCTGTTTCAGCGGCTGTTCCCTCAGCCAGACGGGCAGGTGTTGCCTGATCACGCCGGTGCCGCCCCGGCCCTTGCCCGTGATGACCAGCACTGTCCGGTCACCGCGCCCGATCGCCGAGGCGATAAATCCCCTCAGCCTCAGCATCGCCCTTTCCAGCGTCATGCCATGCAGGTCAATCCGTGCATCAATCTCAACCTGCCCGGATTTGATCCGGTGGGCATCAGACCGTGAAATGCCGCCATAGCCCTGCTGGTTGAGGTTGGCGGGTCCCGGCGGGGTTTCAGGCGGTTTGAGTTTTTTTGTTTCCCCGGCACGGGTAAGCGAAGGGTTTGCCGGTTTGGGCTTGGCCTTTCTGGCTTTACCCTTGGCTTTCACCGGTCGGGACGGGTCGGGTTCAGGGGCGGATAGTTTTTCGGGGGTCAATTTTTCAGGAGACAATTTTTCAGGAGACAGGGGCGTGACTGTGCTGGCGACTTTCTGCCAGACAGCCTTGTCATCGGGATTGAGTTTCTTGACCATGATGCCCCACTCCCTGATCGTGGCCGCTGATCAAATGCCGTTCACCGGGCTGACCCTGTGCCGGTCCATACGTCATGATCACCCCAAAAGTATCGGGGCATCACGGATCGATGGTTTCGGTTTCCACCAGCAGCCAGTTCGGGTCGCGTGATGAAATATCGCGCTCAAAGGTCCAGCGGTCGCGGAACGTTTCAGCTTCATCCCCGCCACCATCCAGCACGCTGCCATCCTCGGCCCGCAACAGGCGTTTCTGGCTTGACTGGAAATCAACACTGATCATGGCGAGACCATCAACCAGCCTGGCGTTGCTGATTTCAGCCTTTTCCAGATCAACAAGAGTGATGCTGAGCGTTTCACCGGCTTTCTGGCGTTCGCGGATCGCCTCGGCAAAGCTGCTGTTCATCTCATAGCCAAGCAGTGGCTTGAGCGCCTCAATATCCTCACCTGCAAACGACTCAAGGATCATGCCATAGGCGCTGGAGGCACCATTAACGAACTCAACATCACTGAAGGAAGGATCGGCTTTCATGATGGCATCAATGCCGGTGCCGTTGAGCGGGATGGTCTGAACCTTGCTGCTGCCTTCCGTGACAGCGGCAACCATATCCTGATCACGCGGGTTTTCCTGTTCAAAGCCTGTGCGCTTTCCCAAAACGGAATGCAGCCGCAGGCCAAGAAAGATTGCGATAATCGCAAAAATCAGAATATCAATATACGGAATTCCGCCAGACATACGCCTTTATCCTCTCACCTTCAGAATCAGACCGGGTTGCCTCGATAAACGTCTAAAAACAATCTGGTCTACCATTTTACAATCAAACGGCATAAATAAGAAATAGTTGCTCACGTCCTGATAGGCAAGAACTGAAAGGAAATGAAAAGTGACCGGGTTGATCTTTCTGGCCATGATGGTGCTGATAATCTGGGCTGAAATCAAGGTTTTCGCCCTCATCGGTGCTGAAACCGGCGCTCTTTTTGTCATTGTTGCTGTGTTTGCCACAGCGGCTATCGGATTACGACTGTTCCGCAAGGCCGGGGCCAGCACCATGCGCCGGTTCAGGGATGCGGCAAGCGGCGGCAGGCCGCCTGTGCTGGAAATTGCCGATGGCAGCGCGATCATCCTGGCCGCCGGGCTGTTGCTGATGCCCGGGTTTGTCACGGATGCCATCGGGCTGGTGCTGTTCGTTCCGGGGTTGAGGACTGTGCTGGCCATCATCCTTGGCCGCCTTGTTTTCAGCCTGATGAGCAGGAATACCATGGTCTTTCACAAGAGTTTCAATGCAACACCGCCACCTGAAGACCCTGAACCTGAAAATAAAAATCCGTCCGGGGTGACTATTGATGGTGAATTTGAGCGCAAAGACTGATACTTAAGAGAAAAAAGGAGACCAACTATGGCAGACCAGAATCAGCCCCAGATCGTCATTCACACCCAGTACATCAAGGATTTTTCCTTCGAAAACCCGAATGCACCCCAGGCCCTTATCAGTGCCGAGGGCCAGCCTGAAATTGAAATCAACGTCAATGTCAGCGCCAATCCTCAGGAACAGGAACGGTTTTTCGAAGTCGTGTTATCCATCACCGCCAACGCCAAGCGTGAGGATAATCAGCTCTTTATCGCCGAGCTGTCCTACGCGGCCGTGATTTCAATAGATCAGGCGGTTGAAGACCGGCATATCCATCCGCTGGTCATGATCGAAGGCCCGAGAATGGTTTTCCCTTTCGCCCGGCATATTCTTTCATCCATCACCCAGGCCGGCGGGTTTATGCCGCTCAACATTCAGCCGATTGATTTCGTCCGGATCTATCAGGCCGGGATGGAAAGCCGCAATGCCAACCAGGCTGTCGCCCCTGATAATGATGCTGATAATGATGGCGATATTGATGGTGGTGCCGCCAATGGCAGTGCCGAAAAAGACAGCAAAACCCCTAAAAAAGGCAAGAAAAAGAGTTAGGGCTGCGTTGTCCCCAGCTCCAGCCAGAGCGGGTTTTTCAGTTTTTCAACAAATTCCTGATGCGCTTTCAGTTCCTCGGCCGAGGCAGCATGCTGCCTCGGTTTGCGGGCTGAGGTGGCTGCCGCCACCGGCAGGGTATCCATGACCGTGACAGGGGCCGCGGCACCTGTATCGGTGAAGGACAATCCCATCTGGCGGCCACCGATCAGTTCAATATAAACCTCGGCCAAAAGATCGGTATCAATCATCGCGCCATGCAGGTCACGATGGCTGTTATCGATGCTGAAACGGCGGCACAGCGCATCAAGATTGGCGCGGGCACCGGGGAATTTGCTGCGGGCCAGGGCCAACGTATCCAGCGACCGGTCCATCGGCAAAGGGTCACGGCCAAGTCGTTCGAGTTCGGCATTGATGAACCCCATATCAAAGGCAGCGTTATGGATGACCAGACGCGAATCGCCCAGAAATGCCATGAAATCATCGACAATATCGGCAAACAGGGGCTTGTCATCGAGGAATTCATTGGTCAGGCCGTGAACAGCGATTGAATCCGGGTCAACCACCCGTTCAGGATTGATATAGACATGATAGGTCTTGCCGGTCGGGATATGATTGACCATCTCCAGCGCGCCGATTTCAATAATGCGGTGGCCCTCACCGGGGTTGAGGCCCGTGGTTTCGGTATCGAGGACAACTTCACGCATCAGGTCAGGCCCTTTCGGTCAAGGCTGCGATGATCCGGCGCACATACCAGCGGCTGGTGCTGATCCCGTAATTCGCCGGGATCACGAAATCAGCCCGGCGGCGTTTTTCCGCATCATCCATCTGAGCATCCAGAATAGCATCCAGCTTCTGTTCTGTCATCCCGGGCCGGGCCATGGCGCGGCGGCGTTGTTGCCATGGTGATGCTGATACCACCACCACCGCATCACAGCTTTTTTCAGTACCGGTTTCATAGAGCAGTGGCACATCAAGAACCACAAGGGCAGCGCCCTCAGCCTCATGGTGACGGACCCAATCCTGGCGAGCCTCCCGCACCATCGGATGAAGTATCCCTTCGAGAAGGGTGCGTTTTTCAGGCCTCTTGAAAACATCCCGGCCCAGCGATTTCCGGTCAATAGCACCATCAATGATAACGTCAGGGAAAGCAGCGGCAATTTCGGCAAAGGCCCGGCCATCAGGCTGCATCAGGCGGTGGACGGCGGCATCGGCATCATGCACGGCGATGCCTTCATCCCTGAAAAGCCCGGCCACAGTCGATTTGCCCATGGCGATGGACCCCGTCAACCCGAGGGTGATCATGCCTCCCCCTCCGGGACCAGCCCGCGTTCCCGCAGAAACGCCATCAGGTGTAGTAACGGCATGCCCATGACAGCATAGGGGCAGCCATCAACCCGGCTCAGAATCTGGGCGCCGCGATCCTCTATCTTGTAAATCCCGGGGGTGGCAAGGGCATCATCGCCCAGGGCCTTGAGGTATTGTTCAATCGTGTCACCATCGAGATTGCGGATGGAGACACGCGGGCTTTCGCAATGATGCCAGATCCGCCTGCCGCCCTGGAACACCACCGCCGCCGTGATCAGCTGATGGGTTTTGCCGGAAAGAGCCAAAAGAGTCTGCGTTGCATCAATCGTGCTGGCCGGTTTGCCGTACCATACGCTGTCGCATTCCAGCAGCTGATCACTGCCGATGACGAAGGCGCCTGGCTCCATCATGCTGACCCGCAATGCCTTTGCCTCAGCCAGGGCCGTTGCCATATCAACGCCGTTGATGCCTTCGGCGAGGCCAGCTTCACGCAAGGCCTCCTCATCCACAGGCGCGGTGGTGGTGGTGAAACGAATACCAGCCGATTGCATCATGGACTGGCGTGCCGGGCTGCGTGAGGCGAGGATGATCTTGCCCTCAGGGGTCGACAGCATGGTCACGATGCCCCTTCATTTTCGAGCCATGTATTATAAAGATTGATGATCTCGGCCGCTGTTTCTTCAACCGAACGCCGGGATACGTCAATGACCGGCCAGTTCTGGGACGTAAACAGCTTGCGGGCGTTATTGATCTCATCGCTGATTGTTTTCATATCGGCGTAACTACTGTTTTCCCGTTCGTTCATGGCCAGCAGGCGGTTGCGGCGGATCTGGACAAGCCGTCTGGCATCCTTGATCAGCCCAACCGTGAAAAGACCACCCATCGGCATTTCATCAAGCGGCATCGGCACCCCGGGAACCAGCGGGTAATTGGCAACCTTATAACCGCGATGGGCCAGATAGATGGATGTTGGTGTCTTTGAGCTGCGCGATACCCCGACAATCAGGATATCGGCGTTGCCGACGGTGGACAGGCCCTGGCCATCATCATGCTGGATCGTGAAATCGAGCGCTTCAATCCGGTCAAAATACGCTTCATCCATGCGGTGCTGGCCGCCCCTTATTTCCTCATCAGGCTGGCCCAGCACTTTGGACAGGGTGTGGATGACATGATCCAGAACACTGAGGGCAGGAATATTATGCATCCGGCACAGGTCCTCAAGCTTGCTGCGGAGCTCTCTTTCGGCAATTGAAAAGAAAACCACGCCGCCATGCGTTTCGATAGCCTTGTGGACCGAGGCAAGATGATCTTCGGTGCGGACAAGCGTCCAGACATGTTCAATGACACGAACATTGCTGAACCGTGC
>NTKX01000046.1 GCA_002457135.1 SAR116 cluster bacterium MED-G04 | reverse complement strand
ATATAAACCTGATAAGCGACCAGGCCGACAGAGGCGAGAATACCGATAATGGAAACAACAACCAGAAGTTCGATCAGGGAGAAACCGTTTCGCATAAAACAATTCTTATTTTCAATTGCAACTGGCTTAGAGGATTACGCCATCTTTCATCATTGATCCATATATACTTCCGCATGACGGCGTATCATTATTGAAAATAAATCAATAATTATAATGTTTTGGAGCATAAAGCTATCTTAAAGGGTGATGGATAGCCCATCGTAGCCAGGTTCAACACCGTCAGGGCAGATGGCCGTCGTTTCATCGTAATCGGCCTCAAGCCCGAGATGCGTCAGGTAGGCCATTTGCGGCTTGAGGCGTTCGATCCAGCTGAAGGTCAGATCAAAATGGGCGTGGGCCTGATGTTCGGTAGCCCGCAGGCCCTCAACAATCCAGGTATGCAGATCATGGAGTTCAGCGAAACTTTCTTCGGGCATGTCGACCACATCGGTGGAATAACCCAGTTTTTCATCAAAAACGAAGCCCAGCGATTCAATACGGCCATGAAACTGGCGCAGCACCTTGACATCAATCCCGCCGATTTCCAGCCGGTCACCGGGGGAAATCTGGTTGACCTCAAGCGAGGGTTCAAAATACGTCGGTGACCGCTCATTCTTGACGAAAAGATAGTGAAACCGGGATTTCAGCTCATCCAGTGTTGAGGCGGTGCCGTAAACCGGTATCTTGATCCGGTCGGGCCAGTAAAACGTCCTCAGGTCATCAAGCCCGGCAACGTGATCAGCGTGGGTATGGGTAATCAGAACAGCGTGAATCCGCGGGTTGCCCGCCGCCAGCAACTGATTGCGGATGTCAGGGCCAGCATCCACCAGGAGGTTAAAGCCGTCCTTTTCAACCAGAATGGCGCAACGCTGGCGCCTGTTTTTCGGGTTTGACGGGTCGCACTTGCCCCATCCGGCATTGCCGAGAGCCGGCACTCCGACCGAGGTTCCGCATCCCAGCATCGTTACCTTCATGCGCCCTTCTCCATCTTGTGAAAAAGGCGGCGGGTATTCCCGGCCGTGATGCTGGCCATCTCATCGACAGGCCTGCCCTTGATTTCCGCCAGTTTTGCCAATGTATGAACCACAAACCCGGGCTCATTGCGCTTGATCTTGCGCAACGGGGCGGGCGACAGGTAGGGCGCGTCGGTTTCCACCAGCAGGCGATCATCAGGGATGGATGCTGCTATTTCACGCAACTCATCCGAACGGCCAAAGGTGAGAATCCCCGAAAAGGAAACGTAAAACCCGATATCAAGGGCGCGGCGGGCCAGATCAGCACCACTGCTGTAGCAATGCATCACACCCTTGAGCGGGGCTTTGGCCGCGAATTCTTCCAAGGTCGCGGCCATATCCTCATCAGCATCGCGTGAATGGATGACTATGGGCAGCCCGGTTTCCTGCGCCACCTGCAACTGACAGCGAAATGAGGTCATCTGGCGTTGCGGGTCAGTCCGGTCATAGAAATAGTCCAGCCCGGCCTCACCAATACCGACACAGCGCGGGTGATCAACCGCCGCCCGGTAGGCATCGAGGTTATCAAAATCATCCTGATCCTGGGCATGATTGGGGTGAACACCGGCGGTAAACCAGATGAAATCCGCGCTTTCCGCCAGATTGCGGGGGCCGTCCTGATGCGTCAGGCGTGTTCCGATGCAGATCACATCAGACACCCCGGCATCACGCATCCGGGCCAGCATGTCATCCCGGTCATCCGTGTAATGGGGAAAATCAATGTGAGCGTGGCTGTCAATTACACCCGAAACAGCGGTCATGCTCCCTCCCCTTCATCATCGACAAACCGGGGGAAAACCGGGGTGGGTTTATCCAGCGGTGTTGCGCCTGCCAGCCTGTTGCCCGCACCCAGCATGGCAAAACCGCGTTCATCCTCAGGAATACGCAACTGGTCCAGGATAGCCGCCGCCGCTGTCGGCATCACCGGCTGGATCACAATAGCAACCTGCCGGATGGTTTCAGCCAGCACCCACAGCACCGCCGCCATCCGTTCAAGATCAGTCTTGCGCAGGGACCATGGCGCCATTTCATCAACATAGCGGTTGGCCTCCCCGACAATATCCCAGGCATCTTTCAGGGCTTCATGGAAGAGCTGGTTATCGTAATGCGCTCGCTGGCGTTCCAGCATGCCATCCACCCGGTTGAGCAGGGATGTATCAGCATCCTCCAGCGTTGCCGGGCAGGCTGGCATGGTGGCATCACAGTTTTTGAAAATCATGGAAAGAACACGCTGGCAGAGATTGCCGAGATCATTGGCCAGATCACCGTTCATGCGATGCACCATGGCGCTATGGGAAAAATCGCCATCATTGCCGAAAGGGACCTCGCGCAACAGGAAATAGCGCATCTGATCAAGCCCGTAGCGATCAGCGAGTTCAACAGGATCAATCACGTTGCCAAGCGATTTGGAGATTTTCTGCCCCTCATTGGTCCACCAGCCATGGGCGAAAACACGCTTTGGCAGGGGCAGTTTTGCCGCCATCAGAAAGGCTGGCCAGTAGACCGCATGAAAACGCAGGATATCCTTGCCCACCATGTGCAGATCAGCGGGCCAGCGGCGGGCATAATCCGCATCACCATTTTCCTGGCCATAGCCGACCGCGGTCATGTAATTGGTCAGGGCATCGAGCCAGACATACATGACGTGGCGTTCATCATCAGGGACCGGCACGCCCCATGAAAAACTGGCCCGCGATACCGACAGATCATTCAACCCGCCTGAAACAAAGCTTTTGACCTCATTAAAGCGGGATTTGGGGGCGACAAAATCAGGGTTGTTTTCATAGAATTCCAGCAACCGGTCCTGATACGCCGAAAGCCGGAAGAAATAGGATGGCTCCTCCACCCATTCAACAGGCGCGCCTGATGGTGCCTTGCCGTCCTTGATTTCACTTTCGGCGTAGAACGCCTCATCCCGCACGGCGTACCATCCGGCATAGCTGTCCAGGTAGATGTCCCCCTCTGCCAGCAGCGTTGACCACAGTTTCTGGCAAGCGTGGTAATGGCGTTCTTCGGTGGTGCGAATGAAATCATCATTGGTGAAATCGAGCGTGCTGGTCAGGTCGCGGAAATTCTGGCTGACCTCATCGGTAAAGGCTTTCGGGTCGATGCCTTTTTGTTCAGCTGATTTCTGGACTTTCTGGCCGTGTTCATCGGTTCCGGTGAGGAACATCACGTCAAACCCGTCAAGCCGCTTGAACCGCGCCAGCGCATCACAGGCAAGGGTCGTGTAGGCATGCCCGATATGCGGCTTGTCATTGACGTAATAGATCGGGGTCGTCAGGTAATAGGAGGGTTTCATCAAGGGGTGACCTGTCTTTATCGGGTTGCACATGATTTAGCCCGAAGCCCCCCGTCACGCAACCCTCTAGGCAGTCCGTGAGGGTTATTTACTGACGGCGAAGCCATGGATCAGGTTGAAAAAAATCACGCTTTGATCGGTATTGAGCCGTTCGGCCTCATCCAGATTGCGGATCAGGTCCTGGTGGGTGAGCGCCAGCTTTTCAGCATCCATCAGGGAAGCGATGCGGTCCGTGGCCCTGTTTTCGATATCCAGCGTTGCGCCCTGATGCATTTCGCCCGCGCCTGCGGATTTGCGAACCGCCATGGTGATCAGCCGGTCAAACACCAGCCTGGCGGACTGGCGGCGGGCGATATTGGCCCCTCCCCCTGCACCCCACTGGCTGGCCAGGGTTTCGATGGCGGCCGGTTTGGCATTATCCTCTGCAATCAGGCTGCATGTCTCAGCATAGAGGTCAACAGTCCCGGCATCAGCAAACAGCATGACCTTGCCGGGCGCACCCCCCGACAACACCGTGGCCACATCAATCCAGTTCGGGTCAGCCTCAGGGAAGCTGGTCACCACCAGCGCCCTTGCCTGATCGAAATCGAGCGGGCTGAAACGCACCATCCGGCACCGTGACCGGATCGTTGGCAAAACAGGCCGGGTCTGGTGATTGATCAGGACAATCAGGGAATGCGCTGGCGGTTCTTCCAGCGTTTTCAGCATGGCGTTGGCACCGTTGAAATTAACGGCATCAAGACTGTCGACAATGACCATGCGCCATTCCCCCATCTTGGGGCTATGGCTGAGGAAATGGGAAATCTTGCGGATCTGTTCAACCGTGATGGTCTGGCTGGCCTTTGTCGGGTCGGGTTCGAGCGTCAACAGATCAGGGTGGGAATTGGCGGCCACCAGCCTGGCCTGGGGGTCATCAGCGCTTGGTGACGGGGCATCGCCGAATAACCCTGCCTCTTCAGACGTATTGGAAAAAAGCCGGCGGGCCAGCGTATAGGCCGCCGTGGCCTTGCCGATCCCCTTCGGGCCGGAAAAGATAAAGGACTGGTGCGATCGCCCCCCTGCCCTCGGGTCCAGCTCATCAATCAGGTTGTCATGCTGAACCAGGGTTTGCTTGAGGCGGGGGTGCAGCTCATCAATGCTGTCACTGTCGTTCATCGGAACGCGTCCAGGCGCGGTTTCAGGTGGCTGATAATATCTTCATGAATGGCCATTTCATTGCGGCTGGCATCAATCACGATGAACCGGTCGGGTGCGGCCCCGGCCAGATCAAGAAATCCCTGACGTACAGCCTGATGAAAGGCGAGGCCACGCCGCTCAAACCGGGTTTCATCATTATCGGCACGCTGACTGCGGCCAAGCCCGACCTCAGCATCAATATCCAGCAGGATGGTGATATCAGGCGCCAGTCCATTGAGGAAATGGCCATTCAGCATGGTGATCAGCGCAGGATCAACCCCGCCAACAATCCCCTGATAAACCGTGGTGCTGTCATAGAAACGGTCCGTCAGCACAGCCTCGCCCTCGGCCAGGGCAGGTTCAATGATCCGGGTGATGTTTTCACGCCGGGCAGAGGTCATGAGCAGGGCCTCGGTGGTGCTGTCCCAGGCATTGTCATCACCCTTGACCAGCAAGGCCCTGATTTTTTCGGCACCATGGGTTCCGCCGGGTTCACGGGTAGTCGTGACCTTACCCGGCCATTCCCCGGCGAGCCAGTTGGCCAGCAGCCTGATCTGGGTGGATTTTCCGCTGCCCTCACCGCCTTCAAAAGAAATGAATACCCCAGCCATGACGGGCTATTCAGACCCGACCACGGGGGCTTCATGACCAAAGATCAGCACCTTGAAAAAAGCCCCGATCTTGGCGTAGAACGGCAATTCCTCAACCGCATTGGCGGCCACCAGCGGGAAGCGTTCAATGCTATCGCCGATTGTCAGGTAGATGGAACCGAGCTGCTGGCCCTTGGCCACCGGGGCCGAGATATCGGGGTCAAGTTCGATACGGCGGGTAATGCCGACAAAATCCTTGCGCGGCATGACTCGGGTGATCGCCTTTTCCGCAGTGACCGGGACCGTTGTCTGCTCCCCCATATTGACCGGGGCATTGGCCAGCACTTCAAATTGTTCAACGATGGTGAACTTGCGGAATGTCCGGAACGACAGGTCCATCAGTCGGATGCTTTCCTGCTTGCGTTCCTTGTTGCTGCCAAGCCCGTTCAGCACCAGAATAATCCGCTGGCCATCACGTTCAGCGGATGCCGTCAGCCCATAGCCGCTTTCTTCGGTATGGCCGGTCTTGAGTCCATCAGCATGATCAAGTGCATAGAGCAGCGGGTTCCGGTTGCCCTGCTTGATGTCGTTATAGGTGAAGCTCTTTTCATTGAAAATCTTATAGAGTTCGGGGAATTCGGTGATGATCGCACGGGCCAGAATGGCCAGATCCCGCGCCGTTGTTGTGGTGATTTCATCGGGCCAGCCTGTGGCGTTGCCAAAGGCTGTGTTCATCATGCCCAGTTTCGTTGCGGTCAGGGTCATTTCCTCGGCAAAGGCTTCCTCTGTTCCGGCCAGCCCCTCTGCCACCACAATGGCGGCATCGTTCCCGCTCTGCACAATGATCCCGCGCAGGAGGTCAGAGACACTGACCTGAGAGCCGATTTCAAGGAAAGTCCGTGACCCACCCTTCCGATAGGCCTTTTCCGAGACGATGAATTTGTCATCCAGCCTCAGGCTGGCATCCTTGATCTGTTTGAAAATCAGGTAGATGGTCATCATCTTGGCCATGGAGGCAGGCTTCATGGGCAGATCGGCGTTCTTTTCATAGAGAACATCACCGGTTTCATGATCCATGATCATGACGTATTGCGACGGCGTGATGATTTCAGCCTGAGCGGCACCGGCGCACATCACCGCCATCAGCAGGCAGGCCACCATTACCCGAAATTTCAATGCAACATTCCCAATCATGGTTTTCCTCATTATTCAATCGGGGATTGGGTACACAATTACTGTGTCCAAAAAAAGACTATTCCAGGATGATCCTGGCCCCGTTGTATCCGAGCTTGATGACATTCTCCAGCATACTGTCGGCATCGGCGACTTCGGTAATCGGCCCCATGCGGACCCGGTGAACAACCGAGCCATTATGATCAAAACTGGAAATCTCGACCTTGCCGACACTGCGCAACCGTTTGGCCATGGCCTTGGCGTTGCCGATATCACTGAACGCACCGACCTGAACCCAGATGACGGTGGAAACCGGCGGCACTTCGAGAACATCGGTGGAGCGTGCCGAGGTGATCAGATCAATGGCGGAAACCGTTTCGGTCTTCCGGTCAATCACCGCGCCGCTTTCATTGGTGGATTTGAGCGACACCGATGGAACCGCGGCCGCCGTGGTTTTGGGCATGGGCGTATTCTCCCTCGCCCCGATGGAAGGGAAGCGTCCCTCTTTCGCCTCACGTTCGAGGCGCAGGCTTTCTTCGGCCAGTATCTGCACCCGAACCCGGGCAATACCCTGTTTCTTGAACCCCATCAGGCGGGCTGCCTCCCGCGACAGATCAATGATCCTGCCCGCAACAAACGGGCCACGGTCATTGATGCGGATCACCATGGAACGGCCATTTTCAAGGTTGGTGACGCGCACGGCTGATGGCATGGGCAGCGTTTTATGGGCTGCTGTGACAATTTCCGGGTCAAAAATCTCACCATTGGCGGTCAGCTTGCCGGCGAATTCATCCCCGTACCATGACGCAATCCCGGTTTCATCATAGCTGAGGTCACGATCCGGGTAATACCAGATGCCGGCAACCTCATAGGGGTTGCCGACCTTGTAGCGCGGTTCGGCCACAACCTTGCTGGAAGGGGTTTTTCCGTCTTGAGGCTTGTTGAGCTTCTTGGCCAGATCAGCCGCCAGCTCAATCGTCGTGCAACCCGACAAAAGTATTGCAAAAAGAGGGACTAAAAAAAGAAATCTCATAGACTATCTCAAACTATCTGAGAGCGTTCCAACAGCAATGGCGAAATAATTTGAGCGATTCCATTTCAGGATGGCCTCATAATTGGCATAGACCAGATAGGCCCGGCCGTCAGCACCATCCGGCAGAACCAGCCTGGATTTGAGATCACGCCCCGGCAGGGCCGTCCCATCAGCTTTGCGAATACCCAGCGCGGACCATTCCGACAGTTTCTTCCAGGTCTTGCTGTCATGCAAATTCATGGCATTGGCGGGGCTGGCGGCCCCTGTATCCGGCAGGCTAACCTCCCTGCCCCAGGTAATATCATCCCGCCAGCCGGACCCTTTCAGGTAATTCGCGGCCGAGGCGAAGACATCGCCTTGTGTCCCCCAGATATCCTGACGGCCATCACCATCATAATCCTGGGCGTATCGCCGGAATGATGACGGCATGAACTGGCTCTGCCCCATGGCACCGGCCCAGCTCCCCTTCATGTTGTCGGCGCTGACATGGCCCTGGTCGATAATGGTGAGTGCATCCAGCAGCTCTTTCCTGAAAAAGGCAGAACGCCGGCCATCATGCGCCAGTGTCGCCAGTGCAGGGATCACATCAAAGCCGCCAAGGACACGGCCGAAATCGGTTTCAATGCCCCAGAGCGCCACGACAAAACGAGGCTGAACCCCGTATTTCTTGCCGATCATCTCCAGCAAGTCCTGATGCTTGTTGTAGCGGGCGCGGGCGCGATCCTTTCGGGATTGCGGCACCACCCGGTCCAGATACTGGGCGAAGGTCAGGGTGAATTCAGGCTGTTTCCGGTCCAGCTCAATGACACGCGGGATCGGGACAATGCCATTCAGGGCAGCATCAAGCGTGGCATCGGAAATTCCCTTGGATGAGGCTTCGGCACGCAGCTCAACCAGCCAGTCACCAAAGGACTGATCCTGGGCGACAGCCGTTCCGGCCACCCCCAGCATTCCCATTCCGATTGTCAGGAAAAAAACAGCGATAGACCGTTTCAAGCGTGTCATGGCAGCCTCCAGCTTTATAGGTCCAGACTATCCGTGAAGCGGGCCAAAAACAACCTATTTGGTATGTCAGAGCATAAAAAAGAGCATATATAGAAAAATCGGCACGGTTAGGGTGGCCATCAGGGTTGAGATCAAAATGGTTGATGCAGTCCGCCCTGAATACGCCCCATAGACCTGGGACAGCATGAAAACATTGGCCGCAACCGGCAGGCAGGCGGAGGTGATAGCAACCTTGATCCAGACATCGCCCTGCCCGGGGATCAGGATAAACAGCCCGCTCACCAGCAGGGGATGCACCACCAGTTTCAGCACCGACAGGGTGGTGATTTCACCCGCTGCACTGCGGATCGGCTGACCGTATAGCGTGGCCCCGAGGGCAAAGAGGGCCACCGGCGCCGCCGCTCCGGCCAGAATGGTAAAGAGATGGTCCAGAACCAGCGGCAGTTTCAGCCCGCTTGCCCCGAACAAAAGCGCCAGAATGGCCGACTGCATCAGCGGGTTTTTAATCAGGGTCAGGCCAATCTCGCCCACAGCCTTAAGCGGCCCGCCACTGTCATCGGAAACGAAGATCGCCGTCAGTGCCAGGAGAACAATCGTATCCGCCAGCAACATCAGCGTCACCGGCAGGGCGGCGGCATCACCAAAGGCCATGATGGTCAGCGGAACCCCCATGTAACCGTAATTCGGGTAAGAGGCGTTAAGCCCGAAAATCCCAAGCTCATTGCGGCGAAGCGAAAAGAAGACCCTGCCAAGCGCGGCACCCAGCATGAAGATGACGATGGTCGCCAGCTCATAACGCCAGACAAACCCCCAGTTCAGAATTTCAACCGGATCATTGCTGGCCACCTTGATAAAGAGAAACGGAGGCAGGGCCACATAAAAGGCAAAGCGGGACAAAAATCGTGCATCATCAATCGAACAGAAATTCGCAACCCTTGCCCCGAAACCAAGGAAGATCAGTGCAAAAAAGGGGATACTGATGGTGAGAACTTCGATCATTAGCCTACTTGAGTGACTGTCCTGATATTAATCGGCTGATATTGCTGAAGACCCTGAGAAACCTGCTGTTCTGCATGACGGTCCGTGTTTCGATCCGGCCAGCCCCTGACGGTATCGGCCTGATCCGGAACCCTTTGTTATCCAGTCCTTAAATATCATATGGAAAATATCATGTGAAAAATATCATGGAATTTGCGTGATTTCAGCGATCCTATCCTCTTTTGCCGGAATTGCCTATGGCGATTGTGGCCTTCGTGCCTAACCCCGTGCCTAATCCTGTGCCTAACCCCGGGGTAAAATCGCACCGGGGCTGGTTTCATCGGTTAACACCTTAATCAAGGCCGGGGGTTTAAGGCCGGGGGCTGAATTCAGGGCTGTTTAACGGGTTTATTTGTGTCCAAGCCAGTGCTATAACCCCGGCAACGGATGGGTGGCAGAGCGGTTGAATGCACCGGTCTTGAAAACCGGCAAGGGTGAAAGCCCTTCGTGGGTTCGAATCCCACCCCATCCGCCACCTCCCGCATAGGGGAATGCCACCTGCCTTGTTCCAAATCCGACCTGATGTCGGAAAATGGATTAATACTGTCCTGCAATCGACTGAAATGTAATAATAATCTCTCTTGTCAGTCGCTATTTCCTGCATCATGATGACGGCAATACCCAACGATGCGGATGACAGTCATGAGCGATGATCAACGTGGCATTTTGTGCATCGTCATAGGCATGTTCCTGTTCAGCATGCAGGACCTTCTAATCAAGACCATGGTTGACCAGGGATCGCTGATCCAGATCGTGGTCATGCGCGGGTTGATCGGTGGCTCACTGTTGTTGCTGTTTCTGCGTTTGACCGGGCGATCCACCAACGTTGGTTCGGCCTATCCCCTGCTCTCCTTTACACGCGCCATCATGTTTTATTTCGGCTTTCTGTGTTTTTATTTCGCGCTGGCATCAATGCCGATTGCCGAGGCTACCAGCCTGTTTTTCGTCAGCCCGTTTTTCCTGACCATTCTATCGCGGATTGTGCTGAAAAATCCGGTGGGCCTCTACCGCATCGGGGCTATCATTGTCGGGTTCATGGGCATGCTGCTGATCATCAAGCCTGACCCTGATGAATTCAACTGGGTTGCGCTGCTGCCGGTGTTCTGCGCGCTGACCTATTCGATTTCAATGATCATTGCCCGCTACACCCGTGAGAAGGACAGCGTCTTTCAGCAAACCTGCCATATGTATATGGGCAGCATCGTTTTCGGGACGACAACAGCCCTGATCATGATGGTCATCCCCCAGCCTGAGGCTGATCTGGCCAGCATTTCCTACCTGTTCCGGCCGTGGGTGTTTGATGATCTCTTTGTGCTGATGGCGATTGGCGTGATCTCTGCTGTCGGGACAACGGGGATCATCCTCCTGATATCAGGCTATCGAGTTGGCAACCCGGCGGTGATCGCGCCGTTTGAATACACCATGCTGGTGATCGCCATCATCGTCGGGATCATCTTTTTCGGCGAATACCCGGATGCCTGGTCATTGACCGGGATGGGGCTGATTGTCGGCAGCGGTATCTTCATTTTCGTTCGTGAGGGTATCCGCAAGGCGGCACCGATCGCAACGAAAACCCTGCTCAGGGGCTAACCGCTCACGGACAATTCTTGCGTCAACCCCGCCAGCTCGACATCGAGGGCGTGAATATCACCGATTTTATGGGACCACCATTCGATGGTGGCGCGGCCATATTCAATGGTGATGCGCGGGTGATGGCCGTGCTCATCAGCCAGCGCCGCTACCCGCGCGCCATAGGCATAAGCCTCAGCAAAATTGCCGAATTTGAAGGTTGCCGAAAGATAGCGCCTGGTATCATCGGTCCTGACTTCCCAGTCTGAAGCGCTTGCCAGAAATCCTGACAGTTGCGCCGCATCAATCACCAGCGCATCAGGCTGGCATGCCTCACAAAAAGGGTCTTGGTTTTCGGGTGTGGTTTCCATGCTTAACCCCATCGTTGGACGTGCAGTAAAACTCATTTAGAAAATCAACATTAGTTAACGCTTTTATAGTACCATGTTGCATCCAAATACATCATCAAAGTTATAGCATGAATATTCTAATCATAGGGTCTGGTCCGAATGCAATAGAAGCCCGGTCCTGGGACCGTTCACCATTTGACCGGATTGTTGTCATCAACAACGCGTGGAGAGTGCGTGATGACTGGGATGATATGATCTTCCCCTATGATTTCGCGGATCAGAACAAACCCGCCCGGATAGAGCCGCATCAACGCTTTATCACCGAGGCTGATTTCGTTCCCGCGCAGAACAGCATGGGCGGTTTTGTTTACGCCGGGGCGACTATGGCGTTCACCGCCGGTTACTGGTGCCTGGCCGCCTTTTCACCCCAATTGATAGGTTTTGCCGGGTGCAATATGTATTATCCTGATAGCGGGGATACTCATTTTTATGGCACCGGCACCCCCGACCCGATGCGTGATGACATTTCGCTCACCTCGCTAAAGTCGTGTTCTTACCGGATGATGGCCTTTGCTGGGCAACAGGGATGCAACCTTGTCAGCTTGTCTTCGGGTGAAACCAATTTATCTATTCCCCAGATAGACCATGGTGCCGTTGCGACCTATCAGCCGGAACAGAAATTGAACCGCCACCACCTCAAAGAAGCCCTTAAGATGGAGCAGAAATTGGATTACCACACTCCCGATGGCCGGTACTGGGAAAACCTGGAACGCTATGATCGCGCCAGCCTGGAAGCGCTTGATCAGATCTGGATGAAGGTTTTTGATTCTGACATCACCCCAGATATGAAGCCCGGATCAGCCTCATGAACAAGCCGCTGATCAATCTTATCATCGCCTGCGGGCAGAATGGCGAAATCGGCCTTGGCGGCGGTCTGCCGTGGGAGGGCGAATACGCCGAAGACCGTGAATGGTACACATCCCAGACGCTGGATAACATCAGGGTCGGCACTCGCGGTGCCATCATGAACTTCACCGCGGACAGGCCCTCTGTGCTGGTTTCCTCCAGTAATGAGATGCCGGATCACTGCCTCGGGGTCTATAACTGGCATGAGCTGACCCCCGATCATATCCTCAATGATATCAAGGCCAGCTTCCCGCAATATTCGATCTATATCGTGGGTGGTGTCGAATGGTATGAGGCCTCGGCCCATGTCGCTGACCGGATACTGCTGACGCGGATTGCAAAAGATTTTGACCATGACCGCAAGGTTGATCTGGACCTGATTCTGGCCAACCGAAAACTGGAGAGCAGCAAGGTTGCCTCAACCCATGGTGAGGTTACGTTTGAAACCTGGGTATAGCCCGGGTTAAGATAGTGGGCGTTCAGTAAGTAGGCGTTCAGATAGTGGGGGGTAAGGCTGGCCCCGGCTACGACTGACTGATTGCTCTCGCCGTTTCCATTCCCGATATATACGCGCCGTGGCAGGTTCCATAATGCTGGATACTGACAGCCTCACCGGCAAAATAGATCAGCTCATCCACCGGGGTGGCCAGAAACTGGCGAGCAGGTGAACCCCCGGGGGTTGCGTAGGAATACGCCCCCAGTGTCAGCGGATCATTCATCCACGCTGTCGTGATGTGATCCTCAATATGCGCCCTGATGGATGACCCGAACAGATTGATGAGGCATGTTTCAGCGTAATCAATCATCGCCGCCCTGCCCTGCTTTTCCAGGTATTCACCGAAACTGCCGCCGGCAAACACCACCGCCTGCGGCCTGTCGCTGATGATGATATCAACGCTGGCGATGTCTTCATCACTGCTCTGATGATCGTGGGGGCCGGGGAAATTGACGTACCAGCCATCGGTTATATCAGCGATCTTATCCCCCCTGAGAGCATCCCCGTCGAGGGCAACCCCAATCTTGTTGAGTGTCCCGCATTTGAGCAGGCTGAACGCCTCAAGGTAAGCATCGGGAAGCGCCGGGGTGAATTCAACCCTGCCGCTGTTCATGATACCGGTGGAAACGGTGATGATAACCTTGCTGGCCTTGATGACCCCCTTGTTGGTCTCAACACTGACCCCCTGATTGCCCCAGCTGATTTTTTCAGCCGTGCAGTTGAGCTCAACAGGCATGCCCCCGGCCAGCGCTTCAACAACCCGGCCAAGGCCGCCATTGACAGGGTAATCCTTGCCCGATCCGGCCTTCAGATGATCAACGACCGATTGATCACTGGCATCCGATGCGTTCAGCCCGGCCAGCAGATGCGCATGGGTCGATGCGAAGGGGTTATCCCAGTCCATAAGATCAGCGATAGCGGCATCTTGACTGTTCTGCCGGGCAAATTCAGCCATGCGGTTTTCGAGATCATTGTCAAAAGCCGTGTATTCCTTCAGCAGATCAGCACTGATGCCAGACCCGGTGTGTTTCATCATCCAGTTATCGATGCTGAAACGGTCACCATTGCCGAGGTCAAAACCCATGCCTTGCGCGATGGGAACGAGCGGGTTGATTTCCCCCTCATGCAGGTAGGAACAGCCGAGGTCGAACCAGCCCCCTGTTTGATAAGCCTCACTATAGGCGCGCCCGCCAACACGGTGCGATGCCTCAATGATCCTGAAATCAATGCCTTGTCTGGCCAATTCACGGGCGGCGCTCAACCCGGCGGCACCAGCACCGATGATCAGGACAGGGTCATCATTGTGATTATTCGGCATGATAGGCACTACCCCGGGGTTGTCATCTTACAGAAGGTCCTGCTCTCAGCCGTATTCTACCAACATAAGGGGCAGTGATGAAATAGCGCATCACCATACATATTTGCAAAAGGGATTATTTAGCAAACAGCATGATTTTTCACGATTTTTGATGTTTCCACGAACCCATTCGCGCTTAACGGGATTTTAACTATTGGTGTTTTAGACTGTCCTGACCGGTTCTGAATGGAATGGTGAGGACAATGACAAACACAGCGAAAAACCCAAAGACAATCACGCTTCAGGCCATGATCATAACAATGACCATCCTGCCTTTGGTGGCAGCCCCGGCATCAGCACTAACGCAAGGCGTGATGGTTGAACCTGAACAGCAACCCGCAACCGCCATGACCCTGATCAATGAGGATGGCGGTAATCTCCTGCATATCGCGGCAAGGGCGGGTAACATCAAGTTGATCAGGTCACTGATTGCATCGGGGGTTAATCCCAATGCGCGTGATGAGGATGGCGATTCCCCCCTGCATCTGGCGGCCAAGCATGGCCACAGCAATTCGGTGAAAATCCTGATAGAAGCCGGGGTAGACCCCAACATACGCAGCAAGAATGGCCTAGCCCCACTGCACTTTGCGGTGTTTAATGAAACCGCTGATACGATCATTGTCCTGCTGGATTCGGGGGCTGATCTGGGCGCTCGTGACAAGGATGGCTGGACCGCGCTGCATTGGGCAGGTTTTTATGGATATGTTGAACCTGTCGAGGCCCTGATTGCGGCGGGGGCTGACCTGAATTTCAAGGGCAAGGACGGTTGGACCCCGATCAATTCGGCCAGTTATTACGGTTCTGTTGATGCCATCACCACGCTTATAGCCGCGGGCGCCAATCCCGATATACCTGATCACCAACTCCTGACCCCCTTGCATAAGGCGGTGATCAGGGACTACCCCGAAGTGGTTAACGCCTTAATGGCGGCCGGAGCCAAGCTGGAGTCACCCACCAAGGGAGGCTTCACCGCATTGCATATGGCGGCGAATAAAGGTCATCTGGACATAGTCAATATATTGTTGGCGGGCGGGGCCAACCCCAATACGCGCAACAGAAAGGGTTTTCCCCTATTGCATCAGGTCGCAGAGCAGGGTCATGCGGATGTGATCAGTGCCCTGCTGGCGGCTGGCGGTAATCCAAACATGCGGGACAGGGACAATAACACCCCGTTGCATCGTTCAGCGTCTGAAGGAAATAGTGAGACCGTCACCGCCTTGTTGGTGGCGGGGGCTGATCCGCGCACGATCAATAATAATAGCAAGACCCCGTTGCATAATGCTGTCTTTGCCAAAGACCTTGAAACAGTCAAAGCCCTGCTGGATGCAGGGGCTGATCCCAATATGACCGATAAAAGAAACCGCTCTCCACTGACCGTTGCGATAGAGATGGATTTCAAGGAAGCGGTCAATGCCCTGTTGGCGGCGA
>NTKX01000045.1 GCA_002457135.1 SAR116 cluster bacterium MED-G04 | reverse complement strand
TTTGCCCAACCCATCGCGTATCCGGGAGTAACCCATGTCGGCACGAAAAAACACCTGGTCAACCGAAGACCTGCAAAACCTCGATAACACCTATCAGATGCACCCATGGTCTGCCATGGGTAAGGAAAGCTACGGTCTGGATGTGTTTGATTCGGCCAGCGGCATCTACATGGTGAACCGTGATGGCGAGCGTTTCATTGATGGCCCGGGCGGGATGTGGTGCGTCAATATCGGCCATGGCAGGCGTGAGATCGGTGAGGCGATGACCCACCAGATCAGCCAGCTGGGCTATGCAAGCCCCTGGACCTCCACCACCGAGCCGTCAACAATGCTGGCGCGGCGTATTGCCGAGGAAACCCCGGGCGACCTCAACACGGTGTTCTTCACCACTGGCGGGTCATCGGCGGTGGATACAGCCCTCCGCTTTGTGCAGTTCTATAATAACGTCAAGGGTCGCCCCGAAAAGAAGGTCTTCATCTCTCGGGAGAAGGCCTATCACGGCTCAACCTATCTTTCGGCAAGCGTTTCAGGCAAGGAACGCGACCGCAAGTTTCTGGACACCAACACCGATTTCGTTCGCTTCCTGCCCAACGTCAATCCCTACACAAGGCCTGACGGGATGAGCGTTGAGGATTGGCGCGATGCCAAGCTGGCTGACCTTGAAAACATGATCCTTGAGGTTGGCCCCGACAAGGTTGCCGCCTTTATCGCTGAACCTGTGCTGGCATCCGGGGGGGTCATTGTCCCGCCCGAAGGCTACCATCAGGGATGCCTTGAGATCTGCCGCAAATATGACGTTCTTTATATCTCTGATGAGGTGGTGACCGGGTTTGGCCGGCTGGGCCATATCATCGCTTCGGAAAAGGTGTTCGGGATCACGCCCGATATCATCACCTGCGCCAAGGGGCTGACCTCAGGTTATGTTCCCATGGGGGCGGCGATATTCTCTGACCGGCTGATTGATGAAATTCGCGCTGATGATCACGCTGATATCCTGTTCTCAAACGGCTACACCTATTCGGCGCATCCGGTCTGTGCTGCGGCGGCGCTCAAGAATATTGAAATCATCGATCAGGAAGGACTGCTTGAGCATGTCCGTGAGATCAGCCCCCATTTTCAGGACAGGCTGAAGCAACTGGGCGAAAAGCACCGCATCATTGGTGATGCCAGGGGCATGGGGCTGATCGGTTGCCTTGAAGGGGCTGTTGCACCGGGAATGCCCGAAGAAAAGCGGCTGGGCATTGATCTTGAGTTTGGCGAGCTGATCAACGCCGCCACCGAAAAAAGAGGGCTGCTGGTGCGCCCGATCATCAACATGTGTGTTTTCTCCCCGCCGCTGGTCATCAGCCGGGAAGAAATTGACGTGATGTTCGATATTCTCGATGAAGCCATAGCCGAGGTGGAAGCCGAGATGCTGTCCTGATCATTAACCTGATCATTAAAGGGCTTGTTGCCTCTCGCATTCGTGATAGGCTTAATTTTAGCGTTCAATCCAGGGAGGATGAAATGAACTACCTCAAAAATACCGTTGTCTCTGCTGTCGCTTTGGTCATGAGCTCAGGCTCAGTGCTGGCTGCAGACAGTGATCTGGTAATTCTCGACTGGGCCGGGTATGAAGACCCGAATTTTTTCCAGCAATATGTCGATAAACATGGTGATGTCCCCACCTATTCCTTCTTCTCCGATGAAGAGGAAGCCTTTCAGAAAATTCGTGCAGGCTTCAGGGCCGATCTGGGGCATCCCTGCTCCCAGTCTGTGATCAAATGGCGTGAGGCCGGTATCATCGAGCCGATTGATACATCCCGCCTTTCCAACTGGGACAAGGTGATCCCCAATTTCAAGAACATGGAAGGCTTTAATGTAGACGGCAAGCAGTGGGTGGTCCCGATTGACTGGGGCGCAACCGCACTGACCTACCGCACCGATCTTGTTTCCGGTGCCGAGGCCGCAACACTCCAATCCTTCGCTGATCCGAAATTTGAGGGCAAGGTTTCGCTTGTTGATAACGTTGATGATGCCTACGCGCTTGGCTTCCTTGCCACCGGCATTACCGACTGGAACAAGGCAACCATGGAAGACCTCGACAAGGCCTCTGCGTTTCTGCGCGATGTTCACAAGAACGTCCGTACCTACTGGCAGGATGGTGCTGAAGTCCGCGGCCTGATGTCCACGGGTGAGATTGCCCTGTCATGGTCCTGGAACGAAGTCGCCGTCATTCTCGAAGGTGAAGGTGTTCCGGTGGCCATGAACCGCGACACCAAGGAAGGGTCCTCGACCTGGGTATGCGGTTACACGTTGATGAAAGATGGCACAGGATCCAAGGACAAGGCCTATGATTTCCTCAACGCCTGGCTGCAGGAAAGCTCGGCTGAATACATCGTGACCGAATGGGGCTACGGCCATTCCCATGGCGGTGTCATGGATGCCATCGGTGAGGAAAACGGCTTTGGCACGCTTGAGAGCTATTCCCAGAATACGCTCTGGCAGGCCCCGGTCAGCCCGAAGATGCGTGAAGCCATGATCAAGGAATTTGAGCTGATCAAGGCCGGTTTCTAAACGTCTTCATGACAGAGAAAAAGATCAAGGCGGGGATTTCCCCGCCTTTTTCATGGCCTCAATTCCGGACAGAATTAATATAAGGTGATAACCTAGCTCAGGATGATGAGCGATTCCCGCCCGAGGCCGATGCGGGTTTCCTCCCCCACCGCCAGCACCCTGCGCCCTGCTGTGTTGCGCATGGACACGGTGACATCCTCATCAATGCCGTCAATCTGGACGCTGTAATAGGTCATGTCACCGAAATAGGCGGTGTTGGTGATCACGCCGGTCACCTCAATTTCGGCCTTTTCCTTTGCGCTGAACAGCACGGTCAGCATTTCAGGCCTGATGCCGACCGTAACCGCACCCGGCTCAAGCGGGGCAGGCATCTGGTCAGGGGCCATGGTGACTTTCCCGAACGGGCCGGCCTCAACCTCCAGCGTCTTGGCGGTAACTTTCCTGAGGGTGCCTTCAACAAAATTCATCACCCCGATAAAGGATGCAATGCGGCGCGTTTTGGGGCGGCTGTAGAGTTCCTGCGGGGTTGCCAGCTGGGCAATATTGCCGTCAAACATCACGGCAATGCGGTCCGACATGGTCAGCGCCTCTTCCTGATCATGGGTGACGAGGATAAAGGTGATCCCGACCGTGCGTTGCAGCCCGCGCAGCTCAATCTGCATCTGCTCCCTCAGCTTGCGGTCAAGCGCGGAAAGCGGCTCATCCAGCAGCAGCACCTTGGGCTTCATGATCAATGCCCTTGCCAGGGCAACGCGCTGACGCTGGCCGCCCGAAAGCGCATAGGCCGGACGCTTGTTATAGCCGGAGAGGTCCACAAGGGTCAGCATCTCATTGACCTGTTCGGCAATCTCGTCTTTGCTGACGCCGTTTCGCTTCAGCCCATAGGCAACGTTTTCTTCAACATTGAGGTGCGGGAAAATCGCGTAGGACTGAAAAACCAGGTTGGTGGGGCGGTGGTTGGGTTCGACCTGATCCATGTTCTGCCCGGCAATGACGATATGGCCGTCATCGGGATGCTCAAACCCTGAAATCAGCCGCAGCAGCGTGGTCTTGCCGCAACCCGACGGGCCGAGGAGGGAGAAAAATTCACCTTCCCGTATGACCGCATCAACACCATCAACAGCCCGGACATCACCGAACGATTTACTGACGGCGTTAATTTCAACCATCGGGCTCTCAGTCGATTTAGCCATGATCAGCATCCTTGTTAAGAGTGGTTTCAGTGCTGGCCAGGCGGGCTGATTTCTTGCGGAAATATTCACCCGCCGTCAACAGGATCAGGGAAAGGATCAGCATGATAAAGCCAAGCGCCATGACCCCCGGCAGTTTTGACGGGAACCGCAACTGTGACCAGATATAGACGGGCAGGGTGGTATCGGTCCCGGTCAGGAAAAAGGCGATGATAAATTCATCCAGCGAGATGGTGAAACTGATCAGCAGTGAGGAGATGATGCCCGG
Source organism: SAR116 cluster bacterium MED-G04 (assembly GCA_002457135.1). GTDB lineage: Bacteria > Pseudomonadota > Alphaproteobacteria > Puniceispirillales > UBA1172 > UBA1172. Next base: position 12,413 of record NTKX01000045.1, on the reverse strand, counting down.
CATGACCAGCGGCAGGATGATCTTGAAAAAGGTTTCGCGCCGGTTGGCCCCGAGGTCCAGTGATGCCTCCTCAAGATTGCGATCCATGTTGTTGAAGGCTGACAAGAGGATGGCAATCGAAAACGGCATGCAGATCAGCACATGGCCAAGGATCACGGTCCAGACATTGAGCGATACCCCCAGCTGGACCAGCACGATCAGGAGCGATACCCCGACAATAATTTCAGGCAGAACCAGCGGCAGCATCAGGAACGACATGATCGGTTTCTTGCCCGGATAGTCGAAACGCGCACTGGCCCGTGATGCCAGCACCCCTAGGCAGGTGCTGAGCACCGCCGCCACAATCGCCACCAGCAGCGAGTTCTGGACCGAGACAATCAGGGTTGTTTCACTGGCCAGCCCGATGAACCAGTCAAGGGTGAAGCCCCTCAACGGGAAGGCGATGATCGCGCTGTCATTAAAGGCGAAGATCGGCAGCAGCAGCACCGGGGCATAGAGAAACACCAGGTACAATCCGACAAAGATGGTGAAGGTTCTCGGGGCGCCGCGCATCAGGCCTGCCTCCTCAACCAGCGGCGGTTCAGGAACACGAACCCGAGCGCGATCAGCCCGACCATCACCATGGAGGTCACCGCCAGTGCCGCCCCGAGCGGGGCATTATTGGCCTTGGAAAACTGCACCTGGATCATGTTGGCGATCATCAGCCCGTCGGTGCCGCCCACCATCTTGGGGGTGATGTAATCCCCCACAGTGGGGATGAAGATGATCAGCGCCGATGCGATAATACCGGGCGCGGCAAGCGGCAGGGTAATGCGGAAAAACCGCCTCACCGGACCATCGCCCAGATCGTGCGCAGCCTCCAGCAGGGAGCGATCAATTTTTTCCAGCGCAACAAAGATGGGCAGAATCGCAAACGGCGCCCAGGCATGGGCGAGCGCGATCACCACGGCGTTGGAATTATAGAGGATGAAGGTCAGCGGCTCATCAATGAAGGACAGCCCCTGCAAGGTAGAATTCAGCACCCCGTTATAGCCGAGGATGATTTTCCACATGAAAATCCGCAACAGGTAGCTGGTCCAGAACGGGATCGTGATCAGAAACAGCCACAGCGCCTTGCGCTTGCCGCCATAGAACGAAATGTAATAGGCCATGGGAAAGGCGAGCGCGACGGTGATGGTCGTGACCATCAGCGAGATGATCACCGAGCGTTTCATCAACAGCGCGTAAACGGGATGGGAGCCGATTTCCCGATAGTTGTTGAGCGTCAGGGTCCGGTCAAGGGTGAGGTAGTCCTGGGTCCAGAAGCTCAACAACACCATCAGCGACAGCGGCACCGCCAGCAGCAGCAGCGAAAAACCGAAAGGGGCGCTGACCAATTTCAGCCCGGAACGGCTTTCCTTGTTGAACCACAATGCCAAGGTTATTCTGCCCCTTCTGCCATCCCGGCATTGATACCGGCAACCTGGCCAGGCGGGGGCGGCGCTTTCAGGCCCATCACGGGGATTATCTCCCTCAACTTGTCGTGGTATTCACGGACACCGGTTTCGAGGTCAGACAGGATCATCCCGTCATAGGCGCTGGAGGCCATGGCCTCCTGTGACCAGATCGTCAGCATGCGGTCTTCCTCAGCGGTGAGAAGATCAATCCGACCTGACAGGAAACGCGCTGCACGGGTCACGCGATCCTCATTCTTCCGGCGGTAAATCCCGCCGCGGATTGAGGTCTTGCCAACGCCTTTCGGGATGTCCTGATAAAAGATCACCGAGTCCGGGTAAACCGCGAGAACGGAATTGGGGAACAGGCCGAAATAAACCCATTGCCGGGGCAGGCCGGATAGAGGTTCGGGCAGATTGCTGATCAGGGTCTTGTATTGCCGAACCGACCACAGCCGGGCTGGGCCATCATCAATGACACCGACCGACCGTGACACATAGCCGGAAATACTCTCATCAATGTAATTCTTGCCGTAGAGGTCCTGCAACCCGGGATGCGCCATCGGCACATGATAGCCCTCATTATCCACGTCACGCACCGATTTCCAGTTCACGGGCGCGCTTTCCATGCAATAGAGGCCGTCTTCATCAGGCACCAGACCGTCCAGATCATAGGGGGTAATCTCACCCTCGATGGAGGCCAGCATTTCCTTGACCGAGGGCTGCGGGCCGGGCTGAAAACGGACAAAGACGAAGCCATGCCAGATTTCCATTTCAATCGGTTTCAGCCCCCATTCCACGGGATCGAGATCGGGGAAACTGCGCGGCTTGGCCGGGCTGCGCAAACGGCCATCCAGCTCATAACTCCAGGCATGGAACGGGCAGGTGATCACACCGGGGCAGGTGCCTTTTTCATCAGCCACAACGCGTGAGCCGCGATGCCGGCAGAGGTTGTGGAACGCCCTGATCTCACCATCCCTGCCGCGAATGATGAGGGCGCGTTCCCCCACCAGATCAAAGGTGATGAAATCCCCCTTGCCGGCAATATCGGAGGCATGACAGGCCAGTTGCCAATGGCGGCGGAACAGGACATCGCATTCGATATCATAGAGTTCAGGGTTTGCGTAACACCATCCTGGCAGGCCCTCGCGGCCAGCCGTCACGTTGATATCATTTCTTGGCAACATCGATCAGCAGTCCCTAAAAAACATTTCTGTTGAAAATCATACCTACAGAAAAGTGAAAATGCTATCGGGATATTACCGGTACATGATACGTTCAGATGACAGGGTCTGGAGGAACGTGATGCAATACGATGCGATTATTATTGGTGCTGGCCACAACGGACTGACCGCAGCAGGCTATCTTGCGAATGCCGGTAAATCGGTGCTGATGCTGGAACGGCGTGATGTCATCGGGGGTGCCGCGCTGACCACCGAATTTTCGCCCGGGTTTCGCAATTCCGAGTTCTCGTATGTGGTCAGCCTGCTTGACCCGTCTGTGATCCGCGACCTCAAGCTGGAACAGCACGGGCTGGACATTATCACGAGGGAGGGTGCCTCCATCACCTTCGGCCCCGAAGGTCACCTGTGGCTGCCCCACAAGCTGGAAGACAGTGTCAGGGAAATCGCCCGCTATTCCCGGAAAGACGCTGAACACTATCAGCGGCTTGATGTGATTCTTGAGGATATCTGCTCCATCCTGCGCCCGATCATGCGCAAGACACCGATCAACCTGTCGCGGTCGCTGTTCAGCCAGATCAGTGAGGCCCTCGGTACGGGCCGTGTTCTGGCCAAGGCCAGTCTCGAAAACAGGACCCAGCTGGCCGAGCTGATGACCAAATCGGTTGGTGATTACCTCGACCAGTGGTTTGAAACCGATATCCTCAAAGGCACGCTGGCCTATAGCGGCAGCGTTGGCAATTTTGCCAGCCCCTATCACCCCAGCACGGCCTATGTGCTGCTGCACCATGTTTTCGGTCAGGTCAATGGCAAGAGCGGGGCCTGGGGCCATGCCCGAGGCGGCATGGGGGCGATTACCCAGGCCATGGCGAAATCAGCCCGCAGCCGGGGGGTTGAAATCAGGACCGAGGCCGAGGTCACCGGCGCGCTCATGAACGATGGCCGGATTGAAGGCGTGAGGCTGGCCTCGGGTGAGGAATTCCGCGCCCGTGCCGTGGTCGCCAACTGTCATCCGCAGATCCTCTTTGGCAATATCATCGACCATGATGACCTGCCTGAGGATTTCAGCCGCCGCATCAAGGGGTATCGGTCACAATCCGGCAGTTTCAGGATGAACCTTGCGCTCAGTGACCTGCCGTCCTTCACCTCGCTCAAGGGCAGCAAGACACCGATTGAGCTGATGCTCAACGGCTCCAACAACATCATGCCGTCAATCCCCTATATCCAGCAGGCCTATGATGATGCCTGCCAGCTCGGCTGGTCACGCAAGCCGGTGATCGAGTTCTGTATTCCCAGCCTGCTTGATGACACACTGGCCCCGAAAGGCAGCCATGTCATGTCGCTGTTCTGCCAGCATTTCCAGCGTCACCTGCCTGATGGCCGGTCATGGGATGATGCCCGTGATGAGGCCGCCGATACCGTCATCAACACGATTGAGGAATACGCCCCCGGTTTCCGCAACCTGATCATTGATCGCCAGATCAACTCACCGCTCGATATCGAACGCAAGCTGAACATGATCGGCGGCGATATTTTCCATGGTGCGCTGCATCTTGACCAGCTCTATTCGATGCGCCCGGTGCCCGGGGCATCAGATTACCGGATGCCGGTGAAGGGGCTTTACCTTGGCGGCTCCGGCGCTCACCCTGGCGGCGGGGTCAGCGGATTGCCCGGCCAGAACTGCGCCCGCATGGTGCTGAAGGATATCTAGGCCAGTATGCTTTTATGGCCTGATTTATTGGCCAGACTTAATGACTTTAACGGGATGGCCCGGTTTCTTCCGCGCTTTGCAGCAGGGCCGCGAAACGGTACAGGCCGTGGACGAATTTTGAATAGGGCAGGACCAGGAAAAACGCATAGACGACCCCCAGATGGATGGCCAGCGTCAGCCCCATCAGGCCTGTTTCCCTCACCGCCAGCAGCAACAGCCCGGTGGCACTGACCCAGAACAGCAGGCCGATGAAAACGTAATCCATGCCGAGGGTTGAAAACGCCTTGACCACAGGGTCCATGCGGCGTTTTTCGCGCCACAGCCCGGCGGTACCAAGACAGAGAATAATGCCGCCAACCGTGCCGAGAACAACCGGCAATTCGAAATAGCCATAAGGGGCTTCACGCCCCAGCAGGTAATGGTAGATCGTCCCGGTGCTGGTTGAGGCAAAACACAGCATGAAACCATAAAAGGTGAGGTGGTGATAATGCCGCCTGCGATTGCTGAGGCGATCGGTTTCGCCGGGGCAGCCGCCGCCCTTGCCGTTATTGTCGCCGCCAAGATAGCGCAGGCTCATGGTCGCGGAAACAGCATCGGTGAAGGCATTCCAGCCTCCCCATCGCGCCCCTGTCGCCCGCCAGTAACGCCGCCATCCCTGAATGAAGGCAATGATCACGAACCCTGAAATCGCCATGGGGATACCCGCCATGATGGTATGCGGCATGATCCGGTAAAACGCGCCCTCGCCCAAATGCACGCCCCAGAACAGCGCCGGGTTGATCAACGCCAGCATGACCCCGAGGATGACGATCAGCACCACAGTCGTGATCAGGCTGACCACCATGGCATTGGCCTGAAACACCCGCGCCATGGGGCGGGGCCAGGCAAACTGCTCATAGCTTTCAGCCCGCCGCAACGCCAGCGCAACCGGAGCGTTGACGGCAAATTCATGGGGCGGGGCATACTGGCAGGCGTGATAGCAGGCCCCGCAGTTATGGCACAGGTTGGAAAGATAGGCGGTATCGCCGGTGGTGAACAGGCGGCGGCGTTCCATCGCCGGGAACACAGCGCAGAACCCCTCACAATAGCGGCAGGCGTTGCAGATCTGCATGATACGCGCAACCTCACGGTCAGCATCACTCTCAGCCAGATTGATGAGGTTTATATCATTCATCATGCCCTCGCTTTCGTGGTGACCGTGCTATTATTGGGCCGGTTGAGCCGCAAGGCAGCCTCGGCCCCGGCAATGCGGCCAAAAACCCCGCCGATGGTCATGCCGATCCCGGCCAGATAGCCCTGACCCAGCACATTCCCGGCCATCACCTCACCCGCGGCGTAGAGATTGCGTGACGGCCTGCCATCCTCCATCAGGATTTCGGCGCGGTCATTCACCTCCACACCCATATAGGTAAAGGTGATCCCGGGGCGGAGCGGATAGCCGGTAAAGGGCGGTGTCTCAATGCGTGCCGCCCAGTTGGTTTTCTCAGGCGTCAGGCCCGATGTTGACTGGCCGTCTAGGATCGACTGGTCAATCGGCCCGTCCGGGCAGGCGGCGTTGAAGGCATCAACAGTCCTGCGGGTGGCGGCGGCATCAAGCCCCAGCTTGTCGGCCAGATCCTCGATTGTGTCGGCGCTGATCGGGGTGAAAACCGATGGCATGAACCGCGATACCCCCTCAGCATCAAGGATCGCATAGGCGACCTGATCAGGCTGTCCTGCCACCAGCCTGCCCCAGATCGCATAGCGTTTTGGCCAGAAATCCTCGCCTTCATCATAGAACCGTTCGGCGTTGCGGTTGATCACCAGACCAAACGGCACGCCATCAATCCGGCTGGCAATACCGCCATCAGTCAGGGGGGCGCGGGCATCAATGGCAACAGCGTGGCACTGATCCAGCTCACCGACTTTCCTTGCCCCCTGATCGAGCAGGCTCTTGAGAACAGCACCGCGATTATGGGGGGTGCCGCGAACCAGAAAATTCCTCGCCGCGTCCCCCCAGCCCTCGGCCAGCCATTCGAGGTTGGCTTCGAACCCGCCCGCCGTGATGATGACGCGCTTGGCGGAAAGCACCTCCCCATCGGTGAGGACAACGCCATGGCAAAAACCGTCATCCATCTTCAGCTCGGTGACCTCGGCCTCATAGCGGAATGCCACCCCCAGGTCCTCGGCATGGTGGCACAGGCTGTTGAGCAACGCGCGCCCGCCGCCAAGGAAAAAAGCATTGGTCCGCCCGAGGTTGAGGGTGCCGGAGAGGGCAGGCTGAAACCGGACCCCGCGCTCCCCCAGCCATGCTGTCAGCTCAGCCGATTTTTCCAGCGTCAGGCGGGCCAGCTCCCTGTTGGTCAGGCCTTTGGTGACGCGCATCAGGTCATCGAAATATTCTTCAAAACTGTAGGCATCGGTCAGCACATCGGTGGGGGCATCGTGCATGGCGCGGAGATTGCGGGTATGGCGCGTGTTGCCGCCGCGCATATCTTTTTGGGCGGCATCGATCACCAGCACCGAACACCCTGCCTCAACCGCCGTGATGGCCGCGCAAAGCCCGGCATTACCGGCCCCGATCACCAGCACGTCAAGGCCCATGGAATCAGAACCCGATTTATAGGGGCTTTCAGAAAGATTTTTGCTTTTTGTATACACTGGTATACAGTTACGAAATGGGTACCCTTCCGTCAAGAACCATCTTTGCCATCAGGCGGGGATCATGCAGGTGTCGGTCACTTCCCCTCTGTCAGGGGGATCACCATGATTGACTGGGCGCGTCTTGACCAGGGTATCGGCGATACCGCCGGGCAACCCGCATCCAGCCGCATCCGGCAATGGCTGATCGCGGCGATACAGGATGGACAGTTGCAACCAGGGTGCCGCCTGAAAGAGGTTGAGCTGGTCAAATCGCTTGATGTCAGCCGGACCCCGTTGAGGGAGGCGCTGGCGGGTCTGCGCGCTGAAGGCATTGTCGACAGTGATCATGATGGCCTCAGGGTGAGGCGGCTTGACTGGCGGGATATTCGCGCCCTCTACACCTATCGCGGCATGCTTGAGGGGATGGCGGCGAAACTGGCCGCCGCCCATGCCCATGAGGCCGAAAGGCGCATCATTGAGCAGTTGCGGGAGGAGGAAGCCAACCATATCAGCCGGGGGGTTGAGGCCGCTGTTCTGGCGGGCCATAACCGGCGTTTCCATCACGCGATCCTGCAAGCGGCGGGCAACCCGTTCCTCGCCGAGGGGCTGGAACGATTGTCCCGGCTGATGGTCCTGCTCGGCAAGACCGCCTATAGCCTTGGGGACAGGGTTGAGGCAATCGCCGGTGAGCATCAGATGATCACGGCGGCGATCATGACGGGGGATGCCGGTGCTGCCGAGGCCGCCATGCAGGCCCATATCAGCAATGCGCTCGAGGCACGGCTGACCCTGCTGAATATGTCGGGTATCGGGGAAATGGATTAATGGCCGGGGTGCAGCAATGACATCACCCGGCTTGACGCAACGGATAACGGAATGCCGTCAGGTGATCATCACCTTCATCATCGCCTATGCCTGCGGCTGGCTCTGCCTCCTCCTCAACATGCCGGCCCCTTATCTCCTCGGCAGTCTCTTCGGGGTCTGGTTCAGCGGCGGTCTGGTCAAGCCGTTGCAACCGCATCTCGGGGTGGCGCGCTGGGTCCATATTCCGGTGGTGCTTGGCCTCGGCGTTCTGATAGGGGTCAATTTCACGCCTGACGTGCTGGGGCAGATCGGGCAATGGACGGTGACCCTGACCGCCATGATTGTCACCACCGCGGTGGTGGCCCCGATCATCTATGCATGGCTGCGCAGACGGCCCGGCTATGATCCTGTTCTGGCCTTTCTCTGCGCAACCCCGGGGGGGCAGGCGGAATGCATCGTGCTGGCGCGGGAATACGTTGAAAAGGATTATGTGGTGGCGCTGTTCCATCTGGTGCGGGTGGCGGCGGTGTTTGTTTCAACCCCACTGCTGCTGGCCATGATTGAGGGGCAGGATGCTGTTCTCAGGTCCAATGTGGTGCTGGAAACCATGCCCGCCATGTCGGCTCTGCCTGCGGGTGAGTTGCTGATGTTTGCAGGGGTTGCGGTGATCGGCTATGGCCTGGCGGTGATGCTGCGCCTGCCGATGCCGCATCTGCTCGGCCCGATGGGGCTGTCGATGGCCGTTCACATGACAGGCATGATGACCCTGCCGAGGATCAGTGAATTTGTCCTCTTGGCACAGCTGACCATCGGTGGCGGGGTCGGGGCGCGGCTGGCCCGGGTGTCGATCACCGAGGTTATCAAGGTGCTGGGTGATGCGTTTCAGGTGACGGCTTTCATCATCGCGGCCTATCTGGGGGCAGCGTTCCTGATGGCGGCGGTGTCGGGGGAAAATTTCCTCCGCCTGTGGCTCGCCTTTGTTCCGGGCGGTCTCTATGAGGTGACGTTGCTGGCGCTTTTATTCGGCTTTGATGTGGCGTTTGTGGCGTTCCATCATACCGTGAGGGTGGTGATGATCTTCCTTGCCCTGCCTGCGCTTGCCTTTCGGCTTGACCGGAAGGTGAAGGCAGGGGCGGTTAATCCAGAACCTGAGGGTTGATCATGTGGATCGGGGCGCCATCACGCCAGGCGACAACCTGATCGAAAATATCCGAAAACTGGATTTCGAATTCATCCTCGGTCACAAAGCCGATATGGGGGGTTGCGATCAGGCGCGGGTGACAGGCCAGCGGATCATTCGCCCAGGTGATGGGTTCTTCATCAAAGACATCAATAGCGGCCTTGCCGGGGCGACCGGCATCAAGCGCGGATTTGAGCGCGCCAGGTTCAATCAGGCCAGCGCGGGAGGTGTTGACGATAAGCGCATCCCGCCCCATCACCGCCAGATCATCACCGGTGATGATGCCGCGGGTTTCAGGTTTCAGCCTGACATGAATACTGACGATATCACTGTCACGAAAAAAGGCATCACGGCTTTCGGCCACGGTTTCACCATCGGCTATCGCCCGGCCCCGGCCATCCTCTGACCCCCACCAGACCACCTCCATGCCGAAAGCATTGGCATAGGCGGCAACCTGACGGCCGATGCGGCCATAGCCGTAAAGCCCGAGGCGACGGCCGTGGAGCGATTTGCCCACCCCCATCTGCCATTGCCCTCTTTGCAGGCTCTGCATCTGGGCGGGGATATCACGCATGGCGGCCAGGATCAGCGCCCAGGTGTGTTCCGATGCCGCATAGGAGGGCGTGCCAGCGTGCATGTTGGAACAGACCAGCACGCCATGGTCGGTGCAGGCCTCAATATCGATATGAGGATAGACACTGCGCTGGGAGATCAGCTTGAGTTGGGGCAGGCGTGAGACAACATCACGGCTGATCGCTGTCCGTTCCCTGAACAGGACCAGCGCATCAAACCCCTTGAGCCGTTCGGCCAGTGCCTCAGGGTCAGGGCAGTGATCGGTAAAGACCGTGACATCCATGCCATCCAGCCTGGCGAATGAGGGCAGGCCGCGCAGGGTATCAAACCAGTCATCCAGGATAGCCAGTTTCAGGGCAGGTTTATTCATTGCCCTTCTATTCATGGTTGGCCGTCCCAGATCGAGGATGGGATGAAGACACTGCCCTCAGCGAGCTTGCGGGCCGTCCTCACCAGCCCGGCCGAATGGTGGATGAAATCATCCCCGTCCATGGTGTAATCCACCAGCACATCCATGCTGCCCATGGGGTGATGGAGCGTGATGGTAGCCGGGTTGCCCTCAGGCCTTGCCATCATGCCATCCGCCACCGATCCCGGGGTCAGGGCGCAGGATGCCAAGCACTGGCTGCCGGTGACCGCCATGGTCGGGTGGGTGGTCCAGGGCATGAAATAGCGGGTGATGATATGGCCCTGATTGCCATGGGGTTTCGCACGGGGTTTCTCATGAGGTTTATCATGGGGGGCAACCAGCCCGAATTTCGGGGTTACCGACTGGCTGCAATCACCCATGCCCATCAGTGCCCCTGCCTTGACCCGGATCGCTTCCATGCGCTGAAAGAAACCACGATTGGCATCCAGCTCCTCACGGCTTTCATGACCCGTCAGCCCGAAATCAGCGGCGCGGGCAATGACCATCGGCATGGCCACATCCATGCAGGTGACCTCAACCCCGTCAATAATGTCGATGATCCGGCCCGATGGCAGGAACGCCCCGGTGGAAGACCCCGCCACATCCATGAAATTCAGCTCAACCGGGGCCGCGCTCCCGGGAACACCATCAATGGCGGCGCTGCCCTCATAATGGGGCATGCCCCCCGGGGTTTCGATACGCGCCAGAACCCTTGCACCGGTATTGACGGCCCTGATGCGGATATCGGTGATGCTTTCCCCTGGCTCAATCAGCCCCATTTCCACCGCGGCCGGGCCAACCCCGGACAGGATATTGCCGCAGGTCGGCTTGAAATCCACCAGCCTGTCCTCAACGCTGACCTGGGCAAAGAAATAATCGATATCAGCCCAGTCATCATCGGAAGCCGACAGCATGGCAACCTTGGTGGTGACAGCGTTGCCGCCGCCAATACCATCAATGTTGAGCGGATGGCCGGAGCCAACCGCGCTGATCAGCACCCGGGCCAGCAGATCACGATCCCGGGGCAGGTCACTGCGCCTGAAATAGGGACCACGCGATGATCCGCCGCGCATGAAAATGTAAGGAATGGCAGTCTGCATGATCTATTCTCCCTTGCCGAGATGGTCCGAAAGCTGGCGGGCAAAGTCACGGCAGCCAAGCGTGCCGCCCAGATCAGCGGTGCGTGTTTCAGGATGTTGCAGCATCACGCCCAGTCCTGCCTCAATCCGGCGGGCGGCATCACCCTCACCCAGATGATCAAGCATCATCGCCAGCGAGACGATCAGTGACGCGGGATTGGCCTTGTCCTGGCCGGCAAGATCAGGGGCAGACCCATGTTGCGCCTGGGCAGCGCAATGGGTCAACCCGGCATTGAGCGACCCCGCCAGCCCGAGACTGCCCGTCAGCTCTGATGCCAGATCAGACAGGATATCGCCAAACATGTTGGTGGTCACGATCACATCAAAGCGTTCAGGTTCACGCACCAGATGCGCCGCCGCCGCATCAACCAGCATTTCCTCATAGGCGATAGCGGGGTGTTGGGCCGCCACCGAACGCACGGCATCAAGGAAAATCCCGTCGGTAAGCCGCATCACATTGGCCTTGTGGATCGCCGCCACCTTGCGGGCCGGGCGGCGTTCAGCCCAGTCAAAGGCACTGCGGGCGATGTTGAGCGAGGCTTCGGTGGTGATCCGGCGCATCGCCAGCCCGACCCCGGGGGTGGGCATGAATTCCCCTGACCCCTCATGCATGTTGCGATCGGCGTAGAACCCCTCCAGGTTTTCCCGCGCCACGATGAGGTCAATCTCCCCCCTGATTGCCGGGGTGCATCCCGGCCAGACCCGGGCCGGGCGGATATTGGCATGCAGCTGGAGCGATTTGCGCAACACCCCTGACGGGTTCAGCCCGCCTTCCTTCAAGGGGGGGTAGTCGTTATGCGAAACCGGCCCCAGAATAACGCCATCCACCACCCTGGCTGTATCAATCACGGCATCGGTGATGGTGGTGCCATTGGCCTTGAGCGAGGCAAAACCGATATCGCGTTCAATGATCTCAACCGGGCGGGACAGGGCTGGCCGCAAGGCATCAAGCACATCAAGGGTTGCCGACATGATCTCAGGGCCGATCCCGTCCCCGGCAAGACAGAGAAAGCGAAGCGGAGCCGTCATCGTGATTTACCCCAACGGCCATGGCAGGGTGATGAAATGCTGCAACAGACCCGGCGGGAAATCACGGTTGAGCGTCCACGCCATGCCGCACATGAACATCACCCCGATAATAGCCTGAACGATCGTCCTTATGGGACTGATCCGGGCCCGGTAATGGAAAAACAGCAACAGGAAGCCGCCAAGCGCGATGATGAACCCGAATATCGACGTGGCTATCAGAAGCCCGGCAAACCAGGCCAGAGTCTGCCATAACCCGAATGGCATCTGCCGGGTTTCCTCATCGCATTCACGGTCAGCGAAAACAGCGTCATTTTCAGGTTTCAGCATCATCT
>NTKX01000044.1 GCA_002457135.1 SAR116 cluster bacterium MED-G04 | reverse complement strand
ACTCAACATGGAAGGGCGTGAGGAATTTGAAGAAAACGGTGGCGGTGAATTCACCTATATCCCATGCCTCAACGCCGACCCCGACGGCATGGACCTGATCAGCACCCTGATAAAGGAAAACATATCAGGCTGGATTTAACGCGTGCGTTATAAGGTTGGCTTCGCGTTATAAGATGATGTTTTTATTTGTTTAAATTTGTGTTTGTGATTATCAGGGGCTGGCCTGTAAAAGGCTGGCCCCTTCCCTTATGACAGGAATTTGGTTACCGTCCCAAAAGCGGGATACTTTACGTTCCGATCACCCTTTCTGCTTACCGATCCCGAAAACAACAAGCAATAACCGGCGGGCGGTCATGGCAGATTTAGTTTCAAAATATCTCGAACAGATTCATCAAAAAACTGGAGGGAGCCAATGCGTTTATCGTGGTCAGGCTGATGCCAGATGGCTTCTCCAGTCAAGTGCAGAGCGAAGAATAAAACGATCTTTTAATGATTATATTAGGGGAACAAGAGACGAAATTCTTCGAGCATACCAAACAAACCTTCTGTCAGAAGCTCGGCAAAAAGGGTTTGGCCATCAGGAAGGTCGAATATTAACGGATCTCGAATTATTGGCTCAGTTGCAGCATTTCAACGCCGCAACATTATTATTGGATTTTTCTGAACAGGCAATGGTTGCGCTCTATTTTGCCTGTAATGATCAAAAATATTATGTCTCAGATGGTAAGATCTTTATCATCAAAGAAGGATTTATTAAACACGCACAAACAAACGAAAAAATTGAGGAAATAATTGATAATAGTAAGATGAGGCAATGGCGGCCAACCCTGCATGGTCCAGCTGAGCGCCGGATTATGGCTCAATCTGGATTATTTATGATCAATTTGGTTGAAGAAGAAAAATACGTTACATCTATTAATATTGAAAAAAAAGATAAGGCTATATTAATAGAAGAGCTCAATAATAGATTTCAGATCAGCGCAAATACACTATTCATGGACCTAGCCGGTTTTGCTGAAAGTCAATCTACTTATCAAAAAGTAGAACACGCGTTGATGTATTTTTATAAATCACAAATTCCCTCAGTAACTGAAGATTCTGAAAAGTCAATCAAATGCCTGAATGAAGCAATTAGGCTAAAACCTAATTTTTTCGAAGCTTACTACAATCGAGGCTTAAGAAAGATGCAAATCGGTGATTATCAGGGAGCCTTCCAAGACTTTGATAATGCGATCTTTATACAGCCCAATGATGACGTGGCTTATTATAATCGTGGTTTATGTTTGGAAACAATGGGTTATGTAAATAGAGCTATCGGAGATTATGATAAAGCGATTAGTTTAAATCCAAAAAATGATGCAGCTTATTATAAGCGCGGATTAAGTAAGGAAATGATTGCGAATTTAAAGGGTGCTATTCAAGATTATGATGAAGCTATCAAACTAAATCCAAATTTAGCAGAGGCTTTCTTTAATAGAGGCGTTTGTAAGAGTGACTTAGGTGATCACAAGGAAGCACTCAGTGATTATAATGAAGCTATCCGCCTGAAACCTAATTTCGCAGAAGCTTTCAATAATCGAGGTATAGAGAAAAAAGATTTGGGGGACCTTTATGGGGCTATCCTGGATTACAATGAAGCCATAAGTTTAAAACCCGATTTTGCTGAGGCTTTTAATAATCGAGGCTTGTATAAGAAAAAAATCGGGGATTATAGAGAAGCGTTGCTTGATTTTGATAAAGCCATCAAGCTCAAACCTGACTATTCATACGCATTCAATAATCGTGGCTTATGCAGGAAAAAAATGAAAAATTTTCGTGTCGCTATAAAAGATTTTAATAAGGCCATTAAGTTAAATCCTGAATATGTATCTGCAATTTATAATCGAGGATTATGTAACATTTCACTAGTCAATTTTAAGGAAGCTCGAAATGACTTGGCACAAGCCCTAGATCTGGCACATCAGCGAGATGATCATGATCTTGCCAAGATAATCCAGAAGGAATTAGATAAACTAAACTGACAGAACTGGAACTTATGAAAAGGAAAAATCGCTGGACACGAAGGGCAAGGAATGACAAAAAGTGGCTACCCCAAAGCCAGCAAGGTGGCTCCCCCTTCCCGACAATGACGAAACCTGATATACAGCCCCAGTAAGCGGTCGTGGTGTAGTGGTAGCACAAGAGCCTTCCAAGCTCTTAGGGCCAGTTCGAGTCTGGTCGACCGCTCCAGTAACCCGGCCTTCTGGCAGCCCGGCCCTTTAGTACCACCACATTCTCGCACCCCGGCCATCCTTCACCCCTTTCAGCCCTCGGCATGATGTGGCAGAATGGTTTTTGTTTTCGAGGGGGAGTTCATGCGCGTTTTTCTGATGACTGTTGGGGTTTTGATCATCGCTTCTTCGATCGGTACTGCACCGATTATTTCACCGGGATGGGCGCATCAATGCGTGCTGGAGGGCAGCACCCAGGATGAGGTTCAGGCCTACAACATGTGCAAGGCTGATCTCGCCACCGGCACGGCCGGGCATTCAGCGCAGCAATCCTCCACCGAATTGAACAGGCTTCAGGCTGAAAATGAGGCGTTGCGGGCCAGGCTGGATGTGGTCAAACGCCAGTTGCTCAATCTGATTGGTGATCTCTAGCCTTAGAAGCATTGCCAAATTATCAGGGCTGGCTGCCATCCCGTCACTTATCACGCCATTCATCCCGCCACTCAGCCCTTAGGGCTGGGTTATCCTCATCCGGCAGATGTTCATCACGCAAGGCGGCGAAGTCTTCCGCTGGCATCAGCTCACTTAGGGCCCAGATCGCCGAAACCCTGACCCCTTCATTATCTGAATGAAGAAAATCTTTTATCATGCTGATCATAGTGCTGTTTTTTGAATTGCCTGCCGCGATCAGCAGGTTCCGCCTGAAGCCGTCTATACCCGCCCGCCGCACCGGGGTTCCGGCAAAACGGGCGCGGAACCCGGCCTCATCAAGGGCCAGCAATTCGGTGAGCGGCGGCATCACCATCCCGGGCAGGGCCTGCAATCGGGACTCCCTCCCCGCCTCGGCAAAACGGTTCCACGGGCAGACCGCCAGGCAGTCATCACAACCGAAGATACGATTGCCCATGGGGCGGCGAAATTCACGCGGGATCGGGCCTTCATGTTCAATGGTGAGGTAGGAAATGCAACGCCGCGCATCCAGCCTGAACGGTTCAGGGAAAGCGTTGGTGGGGCAGATATCGAGGCAGGCGGTGCAGCTGCCGCAATGTTCACTTTCCTCCGGCACCTCAGCCCAGTCGGCATTGGTGAGGATCACCCCCAGAAACAGCCATGATCCATAATCCCGGCTGACCATGTTGGTGTGCTTGCCCTGCCAGCCCAGACCGGCGCGCGCCGCCAGCGGTTTTTCCATGAGCGGGGCGGTGTCGACAAAGACCTTGACCTCAACCCCTTCACGGGCGGCGATGCGTCCAGCGATCTGTTTCAGCCTGCCTTTCAGGACCTGATGATAATCCCTCCCCCGTGCATAGACCGAAATATTGCCGCGATCACGGGGCTTGAGGTTATCCATCGGGTCATGGTCAGGGGCATAGTTCATGACCAGCACCAGCGCGGTTCGCGCCTCAGGCCACATGGCGGTGGGGCTGGCGCGGCGATCCCGGCTTTCCGCCATCCATTGCATCTGGCCGTGGAAGCCATCCTCAAGGAAGGCATCAAGCCGCTTGCCCTGAATTTCAGGGGCCTCCGCCGGGGTGAACGCCACCGCATCGAACCCTTCGCTGAGGGCATCGGCGCGGATTTTCTCCCGGATGGATGCAATGCTTTTTGCCATGGCTTCAGGATGACGCATTAGCCCACTAATTTAAAGAGGCCCCCTGATTTAAAGAGGGTCAACATCCCCCAGCGATTGCAGGCGGCGGAATTCTTCGGCATAGGCGTTGAAGGCACCTGCCTCAATGGCATCGCGGGCGCCTCGCGTCAGGTCCTGATAATAATGGATGTTGTGATGGCTCAGCAGCATCAGCCCCAGCACCTCATCCGCCTTGAAAAGGTGATGCAGATAGGCGCGGCTGTATTGTGTGCAGGCCGGGCAGGAACACGCCTCATCCAGCGGGCGCGGGTCCTCGGCGTGGCGGGCGTTCCTGATATTGACAGTGCCGCGCCGGGTAAAGGCCTGGGCCGTGCGCCCTGACCGTGTTGGCAGCACGCAATCGAACATATCCACCCCGCGGGCAATCGCGCCGATAATATCATCGGGCTTGCCCACCCCCATCAGGTAGCGCGGCTTATCGGCGGTCATGTGCGGGGTGGTGGCATCAAGGGTGGTGAACATTGCCTCCTGCCCCTCCCCCACGGCAAGCCCGCCAATGGCATACCCTTCAAACCCGATCGCTTCGAGGCGGCGGACGCTTTCAGCCCGCAATTCGGGGTAGACAGACCCCTGGACGATCCCGAACTGGCCATAACCGGGGCGGGGAGAAAACGCCTCCCGGCAGCGTTCGGCCCAATCCATCGACAGCCGCATTGATGCGGCCGCCACATCCTCTTCGGCCGGAAAGGGCGTGCATTCATCAAAGGCCATGGTGATGGTGGCATCCAGCATACGCTGAATATCGGTGGACCGTTCCGGGGTCAGCCGGTGCATTGATCCGTCAAGATGCGATTTGAACGACACGCCATCTGCATCAATCTTGCGGAGGGCGCCGAGCGACATCACCTGAAAGCCGCCGGAATCCGTCAATAGCGGGCCATCCCAGCCCATCAGTTTCCGGACCCCGCCCAGGCGTTCCACACGCTCCGGCCCCGGCCTCAACATCAGATGATAGGTGTTTGCAAGAATGATCATGGCCCCGGTGGACCAGACCTGATCAGGGGTCATAGCCTTGACCGTGGCGGCTGTCCCCACCGGCATGAACACAGGGGTTTCGATCACGCCATGGGCGGTGGTCAGCTGGCCACGCCTCGGGCCATGGCGTTCAGGGCCGTCCGTGGCTTTAAGGGTAAAGGAAAATTCAGTCATCGCGCCGCTCCATCAGGCAGGCATCCCCATAGGAAAAAAACCGGTAACCCGTCTTGAGGGCATGGGCATAGGCCTGATCAATCGCCCCTTTGCCCGCAAACGCCGAAACCAGCATCATCAGGGTTGATTTCGGCAGGTGAAAATTGGTCATGAGCAGGTCGATCACACCAAACCTGAACCCCGGAATGATAAACAGGTCGGTTTCAGCCTGCCATTCCTGAATGCAGCCGTTTTCTTTCCAGCAAGCCTCAAGGATCCTGAGCGTGGTGGTGCCGACAGCGATAATGCGGCCGCCTTCATCACGGGTCCGGTTGATCGCCTCAGCCACCGGGGCGGTGATTTCCCCCCATTCATGGTGCATGCGGTGATCGCGGACATCATCGGTCTTGACGGGCAGGAAGGTTCCGGCCCCGACATGCAACGTTACCTCCGCCATATTGACCCCCTTGTCCCTGATCCGCTGCATCAATTCCGGGGTGAAATGCAGCCCTGCTGTGGGCGCGGCAACCGCCCCTTTATGGCGGGCATAGATGGTCTGGTAACTGGCACTGTCATCACGGGTCGGGCCATCAGGGCGCGGGATATAGGGCGGCAATGGCATGGAGCCATGCGCCTCAATCGCCTGATCCAGCTTATCCCCGGCCAGGGTAAAGGTCAGGGTTCTTTCGCCATCTTCCCCCAGGGCCGTAACCTCGGCGGTGAGAATGCTGCTGAATTCCACCTGATCGCCTAGCCTCAACTTGCGGGCCGGTTTGGCAAAGCATCGCCAGGTATCGGGGGCAATGCGCTGATGCAGGGTGACGGAAATCCCCGCTTCACCCCGCCTGCCCTCCAGCCTTGCCGGAATGACCCTGGTGTTGTTGACCACCATCAGATCACCTTGCCCCAGCAGATCAGGCAGATCGGATACAATCCGGTCAACCAGCGTATCACGGCGCAGATCGAGCAGACGGGCCGCATCACGCGGTTCCGCCGGATGGCTTGCCACAGCCTCAGGCGGCAGATCATAGTCAAAATCGCTGAGTTTCATCGCCCTGCTCAGAAAATCTGGACAACACCGACAACGTGATCATCGTCGTTCATGACAACAAGGCACTGAACCCTGGCTTCCTGCATGCGCTGTTCGGCATCGGCCATGCGCGCCTCGGGATTGATGGTCAGGCCGCGCGGGGTCATCAGATCAGCGGCTGAGGCCTGGCTGATATCAATATCGTTGACAAGCCCGCGGCGCAGATCCCCATCGGTGATAATGCCTTTGAGGTTATCGGCACTGCCGACAAGGGCGATGCCGAGCCGACCCTGCGTCATGGCGACAATCACATCACGCATGGTATCGTCAGGGGAAACGAAGGGCAGGTTTTCCTTCACCATGGTTTCCGCCACGGTGGACAGCAGCCGTTTGCCAAGCGCACCACCGGGGTGGGTAGCGGCGAAATCCTCAACCTGAAAGCCGCGCTTTTCCATCAGCGCAATAGCCAGCGCATCCCCTGTGACCAGCGTCATCAGCCCCGATGTGGTCGGGGCCAGATTGAGGGGGCAAGCCTCCCGGTCAACGGCGATATCCAGCACCGCGTCAGCATGGTTGGCGAGGGTAGAGCCGGCATCACCCGTCATGGCGATCATCCGTACCCCCATGCGTTTCAGCGCAGGCAGGAGCCTGATAACCTCCTCGGTTTCGCCTGAGCTGGAAATCATGATCATGATATCATCGCGGCGGACCTTGCCGAGATCACCATGGATAGCCTCAGCCGGATGCAGAAAGATCGACGGCGTGCCGGTGGAGGCAAAGGTGGAGGAAATCTTGCGGCCGAACAGGCCCGATTTTCCCATCCCGCAGATGATGACATGGCCGCTTGCCTCAACCAGCATTTCAACAGCGCGATTGAACCGGTCATCCAGGCTGTCCATGAACTGCCTGATGGCATTCTGGTAAATCTCACCCATGTGACGGGCAGATGTGATGGGGTTATCGGCGCTCATCGTCATCCTCAAGCAAGTCGTCTTGAGGGGTTTTACGCTTTTTACCCGAAGATTGCAAAACCTTGAGGCGTGATATCCGGCTCAGCCCTTGTCGGCCTGGAGAATGCGTTCAGCCTCATCACGGTCTTCGGGGGTGTTGACGTTGAAAAACGGATCGGGAACACCATCGAAATCAACCTCCTCAACCCTGTAATCAGCGGTGAAGAGATCGATTTTCCGTATCCCCTGATTAACCAGCTGGTCACGCAGCTCTGCCCTCAATTTAACGGGCCATAACCCGAAGACAGGATGACGCTGGCCAAAGGATCGCGCCCGGGCCATCTCGGCCCCTGCATCCACCGCTGCCGTGAGGCGGGATACCAGATCACGCGGAATAAACGGGGCATCACCCGCAAAGCTCATGACATAGCGGCAGGATGGTGCCTTCATCGCGGCCCAGTCCATCGCTGTCAACACCCCGGCCAGCGGGCCGACAAAGCCTTCCACCCGGTCCGGCACCACCGGCAGGCCATAGCTGGCGTAACGGGCCGGGTCACTATTGGCGTTGATGATCATGGGGCCGCATTGCGGGGTGGCACGGTCCAGCACCGATGACAGCAGCGTGCCATTACCAAGCGGGGTCAGCGGCTTATCGCCGTCACCGCCCATGCGGCGACCCTGCCCTCCGGCGAGAATGACGCCAAGCACATCCTGAGGCGTGATGCGGGATGTCATCGCGCCTGATCCCGTTGTTTGCGCTGGGGTGAAAGCGCCTCAACAGCATCATCACCGGTATCGCCGGTGATGGCCGCATCATGAACAATCCGGTCAAAACCCGACAAGGCGGTAAAGCGTTTGCCCCGCGCCCGGCCGATCAGCGTCAACCCGGCCTGGCGGGCCAGCTCAACCCCGCTTTCGGTGAAGCCTGACCGCGATACAAGGATCGGGATTTCCATCTGCACGGCCTTGATCACCATCTCGCTGGTCAGCCTGCCCGTGGTGTAGAAAATCTTGTCATGGCCTTGAACCTTGTTGAGGAACATCCATCCGGCGATCTTGTCCACCGCATTATGACGGCCGATATCCTCCATATAAACAAGCGGCTGGTCGCCTTCGGCCAGCACGCAGCCATGGATCGCCCCGGCCGACAGATACAGACTGGGGGTCGTGTTAATCGCCTTGCTGAGGCGGATCAGGGCAGAGGTATGGATGCGGGCATCGGTGTTGAGGGTGATTTCCTCAAACCGTTCCATCATATCGCCAAAGACCGTTCCCTGGGCGCAACCACTGGTGCGCACCTTTTTCTGGAGCTTGTCTTCGAAATCGGTTTCTTCACTGGTCCTGACCACAATCACGCCGAGGTCATCATCAACGTCAATGGCGGTGATCACGTCATCATCACGGATCATGTTCTGGTTGCGCAGGAACCCGACCGCCATGCAATCCGGCCAGTCCCCGAGGGTCATGGCGGTGACGATTTCCTGGCGGTTGAGGTAGATCGTCATGGGGCGTTCGACCACCACCGGCACCGATACCGGCTGGCCGGCCTCATCAATGCCGTCAATAGTGGCGGTCAGCCCGCCTGCATCAGGGTCAGGCATGATTTTTTTCATTTGTTTAGCCATCCATTTAATGTGGGCAGAATGCTGTTAAATACAAGCCTTTTGCTGCTGGCCTGATGCCTGGCTTCAGGGGCAAATTCAACAGGCGTGGCAGAACGCCGTCATCTATGCTATGCATCTCGATCAGGAGTGGCCCGATGAAATTCCATTTTACCGCATCCGAACGCCCCGATGCCAAAACCCGATGCCAGTCGCTGATCAATCGTTATGGCCAGCATGATGAGGCTGAATGCGATATCGTGATCGCCCTTGGCGGTGATGGCAAGATGCTGCATGAGCTGAAATCCACCTTCGCCACGGGCAAGCCTGTTTTCGGCATGAATTGCGGCACGGTAGGGTTCCTGATGAACGATTTCCGCGAAGACGGGCTGGTCGAACGTGTCGCCGAGGCCGAGCAGACCATCATCCATCCGCTTGAAATGCAGGCCACCGATGTTGACGGCAATACCGCAACCGCCCATTGCATCAATGAAATCTCGCTGTTGCGGGAAACCCAGCAGGCCGCCCGTATCCGCATCAGCGTTGATGGTGTGGTCAGGCTGGAAGAACTGGTCTGTGATGGTGTGTTGCTGGCCACCGCCGCGGGCAGCACGGCCTATAATTTCTCAGCCCACGGGCCGATTATCCCGCTCGGCTCAGAGGTGCTGGCCATGACACCGATCAGTGCCTTCAGGCCACGACGCTGGCGCGGCGCGTTGATCCGCAATTATTCCACCGCCACGTTTGAGGTGGTCGACCCCCAATTCCGGCCCGTCAGTGCATCGGCCGATTCAGTCCGCATCACATCGGTGAAGAGCGTCACCGCACGCCAGGATGACAGCATCAGCCTGACGATCCTGTCCGACCCCGGCCACGGGCTGGAGGAAAAGGCGATGCAGGAGCAGTTTCAGCTCTAGTCTTCCTCCAGTTGGGTATTGATAAATTCCCCAACCCTCTGCCACAGCAATTCCACCACATCAGGCAGTTCCAGCAGCAATTCATGGCGTGCCGAGGGGTAGTGGTGGATTTCTGCCCGGGGCAGCCTTGCGGTCATCCGGTAGGCATGAAGCCTTGAGACAATCACCTCATGATCAGCCAGATGCACCTGCACCGGGCATTGAACGCCAGCCAGCCATTTCGCATTACCGGTGGTGGCAAGGCAGGATGTATAGGCGGCATTGACCCAACCAAAGCTGGGCCCGGTTGTTTTCAGCGCGGGGTTGCGGTTCCACCAGTCCACCTGAACCCTGTAGCCCTCAGGCGAACGGGTCAGGGGGTTGAGCGCGTAGAACTGATCATCACGGGGTTTGCCATGACGACCCCGCACAGGGTACCCCGCCAGCCCCAATCGGCAGAGCATCCCCGATGCGCCCCTGATCAGTCCGGGCGGCAGAACAGGCGGCATCATCATGGGGGCCGATAAAACAGCCCCGGCAATAGGGCAGGACAGAATGCGCGATACCCTGAGCGCAAGATGCCCGCCCATGGAATGCCCAAAAAGGAACAGCGGCATACTGCCATCAAGGAAGCCAGCCTCCCCCGCCGCAACCTGGAGCGCTTTCAGGTGATCGCTGAAATCACGGCAATGGGCAACATGCGGGTATTTCGGCGATAACCTGCCCGAAAGCCCCTGCCCCGGCCAGTCTATTACGAGGCAGTCCAGCCCCATGGCGTTGAGCCGCGATGCCGTGATTTCATGCTTTTCGATAAATTCGGTGAACCCAGGCAGGATCAGCACTCGTCCCCTTGAAGGATCCTTGGCTTGATCCTTGGCGTGATCCTTGGCCGCATTGCCGGATGCGATGACCCGATAGCGTATGGTCTGGCCATCCTGTTCAATCCAGCGATCCTGTGTCTTAGACATTGAGCAGCAGGTATTCCCTTTCCCAGGGGCTGATAACCTGTAGGTAGGCCTGATTTTCAGCGCGTTTAACCTCATCAAAGACGGTCACGAATTGTTTACCCAGCACGTCATGCAGGTCCGCTTCCTTGGCCAGCGCATCGAGCGCGACATCAAGGTTGCGCGGTATCGTGGTCAGGTCTTCACCCGATTTGGTCAGCTCTTTTTTCGGGGTGCATTTCTTTTCCAGCCCCAGCAATACCGCCGCCAGGGTTGCCGCCACCGCCAGATAAGGGTTGGCATCAGCCCCGGGGATACGGTTTTCAATCCGGCGATGGGTCGGCTCACCCCGGGGAACACGCAGCCCCACGGTGCGGTTATCAACGCCCCATGCCAGATTGGTGGGCGAATCCACCCCGGATAGCAGCCGCCGGTAGGAATTGACGTAAGGCGCCATCAAGGGCATGGCGGCGGGCAGGTATTTCTGCATCCCGCCAAGGGCATGATAAAAACGCTCGGAAGCCTCACCATCGCTGTTGCTGAAGATATTCAGCCCGGTTTCCCGGTCAATCAGCGAGACATGAATATGCATGGCACTACCGGGCTGTTTCTGCATCGGCTTGGCCATGAAAGTGGCGTGAACATCATGGTTGACGGCGGCCTGCCGCACAGTCCGTTTGAACAGAAAGGCCTGATCCGTCAGGGACATGGCCTCACCATGATTGAAATTGATCTCCATCTGGGCGGCCCCGCTCTCATGGCTCAGGGTATCAACGTCAAGGTTCTGGGCCTCACAGAAATCGTAGATATCCTCAAAGAGTGGGTCAAATTCGTTCACCGCATCAATTCCGTAAGCCTGGGGGGCCATTTCAGCCCTGCCAGAACGCCCGATTGGCGGGGATAGCGGTGTATCCGCCTCCTTTTCCTTCCGGACCAAAAAGAATTCCAGTTCAGGGGCGATGATCGGGATCAGGTTCATGGCTTCGAACCGTTCGATCACGGCTTTCAGCGTCTGCCGGGGCGATACATGGACAATCGAGCCATCATAATAGATCGCATCATGGATGATCTGGGCGGTAGGCTCACTATACCAGGGGACCAGCCTGACGCTGGAAGGATCAGGGATCAGGATGATATCGGAAATCGTCTCCCCCAGAACCTCACTGTCAACGTAATCACCGGTAACCATCTGGCCGAAGACGTATTCGGGCAGCCGCAGGTTGCGGTCATTGAGGGCAGCGCGGAATTTGTTGACGGGGACAATCTTTCCTCGCGGAATTCCGGCCATATCGCTGACAAGGCATTCCACTTCGGTGATGGCATTTTGGTCAAGCCATTCTTCCAGAGGGAGAGACATAAAGCACCTGAAATCAGTTTTTTTTACTTATATCACGCCACCACACATTCAGACCATTACAAACTCGTCATAAAAAACTAGTCGCTGGTTACGGCCAGGATGTCCCTGGTATCGGACTGGCGAGTCCACATGGCGTTATAGGCCCCGCCCTTCGCCAGCAGATCAGCGTGGTTGCCGCGTTCGATGATGCGGCCCTTGTCGAGGACGAAAATCTCATCGCAATTGACCACGGTGGAAAGCCGGTGCGCAATCATCAGCGTGGTGCGGCCAGTGGAAATCGTATCCAGTGAATGCTGAATTTCCTTTTCGGTGTGGGTATCCAGCGCCGAGGTCGCCTCATCAAAGAGGAAGATCGCCGGGCGTTTGATAATAGCGCGGGCAATGGCAACACGCTGCTTTTCCCCGCCGGAGAGTTTCAGCCCCCGTTCCCCCACCATGGTATCGTAACCATCAGGCAGGTTGGAGATGAATTTATCGAGTGAGGCCATATGCGCTGCCTCCCTCACCTCGGCCAGGGTAGCATTAGGGCGGCCATAGGCGATGTTATCGGCGATGGTGGTGTTGAACAGCACGGTATCCTGGGGGACAACGGCGATCGCGCTCCTCAAACTATGTTGGGTGACGGCATTGATGGGCTGACCGTCAATGCGGATTTCCCCTTCCTCGGGGTCATAGAAACGGAACAGCAGCCTTGAGATCGTGGATTTCCCCGCCCCGCTCGGCCCGACAATGGCAACGCGCTTGCCAGCCTCAACCTTGAGGTCAAGGCCGCGCAGAACCCCCCTCGGCCCATAGGAGAAGACCACATTTTCAAAGTCGATGGACCCGCCCTTTATATCAAGCTCACCCGCATCACCGGTATCCACCACATCACGGGTTTCGAGCAGGAGCGAGAACATGCGTTCCATATCAGCCAGCGACTGACGAATTTCACGGTAGATGAAACCAAGGAAATTGAGTGGCAGATAGAGCTGGATCAGGTAGGTATTGACGACCACGAAACTGCCGATGCTGAGCTTGCCGGCATGGATATCATGCCCCGCCAGCCCCATCACCAGCATCAGGCCGATGGAGATGATCACCCCCTGGCCAACATTCACCAGCGATAGTGAGGTGCGGGACCGGACAGCGGCGTTTTCATAACGTGACAACGCATTAGAATACTTATCAGCTTCCTGTTCTTCAGCATTGAAATATTTCACGGTTTCGTAATTGATCAGTGAATCCACAGCACGGGATGCAGCGGTTTCATCAGCCTCATTCATGCGCCGCCTGAACTGGATACGCCATTCCGTCAGCATCAGCGTATAGGTGACATAGACCGCGACCGTCAGCATCGTGATCAGCGCATAGCCGAACCCGAACAGGCCCCACATCACCCCCGCCACCAGCACCAGCTCGATCATCAGCGGCATCACCTCAAGCAAGGCGAAGTTGAGCAGGAATTCCATGCCCTTGGCCCCGCGATCAATAGCGCGGTTGAGCCCGCCGGTCTGGCGATCAAGATGGAATTTCAGGCTCAGCGAATGGAGATAGCGGAATGTCGTCAGGGCTGCACCATGAACAGCACGCTGGGCAACACGGGCAAAGGCATACTCACTGCCCTCATCAAAAATCTGGCGGCTGACCCGCGCCACCGCATAGGCCCCCAGTAGCCACCACATCACGGTGATATCAAAGGTGTTGTCCCCGCCAGCGACATGGTCCACCAGCCAGCCATAGGCCAGCGGCGTGACGATGGTGCCAACCCGCGCCAGCCCGATCAGCCCGAGCGCAACCAGAATGCGCGTCAGCATTTCCGGGTTATCCTTGGGCAGGACAAACATGAACAGCTCACGCAAAGCGCCGCCCGCGCCTATTTTTTCACCCTGCCAAGCAGTGGTGGTGTCTCTAGGTCTCATTGTTCACCCTGAATTGAGGGATACCCTCAGGAAACAGAAAAGCTTTCACCGCAGCCACAACGGGCGGTCTCATTCGGATTGCTGAAAACAAAACCGGAGGCAAACTTGTCTTCCTGCCAATCCATTTCTGACCCGATCAGAAACATCACCGCCGCCGGATCAACAATCACGGTCACGCCTTTTTCGGTAATGGTGTCTTCAAACGGCTTTTTCTCCGTGGCGTATTCGACATGGTATTTCATGCCCGAACACCCCGCGGTGCGGATGCCTACCCTGATGCCGATCACACCATCCCCGCCCTTTTCAACCAGACCACGAACATGGTCAGCCGCCTTGTCGGTCAGGCTCAACAGTGGTTTTGACGGATCAAACATCATCAGAAATTCCCCTACCAGATCATATCAAGCGCAAGCTTGGCATCTTCACTCATGCGGTCCTTGGTCCATCCCGGCTCCCAGACCAGATCAACATTGACCAGCCCGACAGCACCGGTGGCGGCAACCGCCTCGGCAACCTGCCCCGGCATTTCACCCGCAACAGGGCAACCCGGTGCAGTCAGTGACATGGTGATATCAACATTACCATCATCATGCAGCAGGATATCATAGATCAGGCCAAGATCGTAGATGTTTACAGGGATTTCCGGGTCATGAACCGATTTGAGGGCATCAACAACGGTGACCATATCCGCCTTGGTGCCATCGGTCAGCGGTTTCCCCGCTGATGCACGATACCCCTCAGGCGTGACCTCGGCCTGGTGCGGCATGAAATGTTCCAGCCCCGGCGAATCCCCGAACTGGGGATGATTGCGATAAGGGTTGTCGTTGCTCATCCGAAAATCTTCCTGACGGTTTCGAGCGCATCACCAAGGGCATCAAATTCTTCCCTTGTGGTGTAAATCCCGACACTGGCACGGGCCGTTGACGAAATCCCCATGAAATCCATCAGCGGCTGGGCGCAGTGATGCCCTGCCCTGACGGCAATGCCCTTGCGGTCAACAATCGTTGCAATATCATGCGGATGCGCGCAGTCCATGACAAAGGATACCACACCGGATTTACCAGGGGCGGTGCCGATCAGTTTCAGCCCTTCAACCGCTGACAGGCGTTGATGCGCGTAGCTCAGCAGGTCCTGTTCATGCTCACGAATGGCATCCATCCCGATCGACTGCACGAAATCTATTGCCGCACCCAGCCCGATGGTCTCAACAATCGGCGGGGTTCCGGCCTCAAACCGTTGTGGCGGGTCGGCATAGGTCGAATAGTCGATGGTGACACGATCAATCATGTCCCCGCCACCGAGGAAAGGCGGCATGGTCTTCAAAATCTCCATTTTGCCCCACAACACGCCGATGCCGTTGGGGCCATAGAGCTTGTGGCCGGAGAAAACATAGAAATCACAGCCAAGGTCCTGAACATCAACGGGCATATGGACCAGCCCCTGACACCCATCGACGATCATGATCGCCCCTGCGGCATGGGCGGCGTCGGCAATCTGTTCAACAGGGAAAACGGTGCCAAGCACGTTGGAAACATGCGGCAGTGAGACAACCTTGGTCTTCTCATTGATCAACCCTGTTATCGCCTCAAGCGAGACGCTGCCATCATCATTCACCGGCGAGGCGATGAGTTTTGCGCCCTTTTCGGCGGCAATCATCTGCCACGGGACGATATTGGCGTGGTGATCGGCAACCGAGATCAGGATTTCATCACCTTCCCCAATAAACGAACCACCCCAGGACCGGGCAATCAGGTTGAGCGCCATGGTCGCGCCTGAGGTGAAAACAACCTCATCCGGTGACGGCGCGTTGATCAGACCGGCGACCTTGGCCCTTGTGTTCTCATAGGCATCGGTTGCCTCTTCCGAAAGCTGGTGCAGGCCGCGATGGACATTGGCGTAATGCCCGGTCAGGCAGTCGTTCATCGCATCCAGCACTTCACGCGGCTTCTGCGCCGAGGCTGCACTGTCCAGAAACACCAGTTTATGGCCATGGACTTCACGGTCCAGAATGGGGAAATGGTCCCGGATGGCACCGTCTTTCAATGTGTTCCTGTTCAAGCCATCCATCAAGAGGCCTCCTTGAGTTGGGTCAGCCAGTTTTCAACGGGTTGCATGGCGAAATCACGCAGGGTTTCATCGCCAACATCATCAAGCGCATCAGCAAGAAACGCCTCAATCAGCATCTGCCTTGCCTGTTCCGCCGGAATGCCCCGGCTCATCAGGTAGAAAAGATGCGTGTCATCAATCTCGCCAACCGTGGCACCGTGCGAACAGGCCACGTCATCGGCGTAAATCTCCAGCTCGGGCTTGGCATCCGCCTCACATTTGCGGGACAGCAGCAACGCCCGGCTCATCTGGTTGCCATCAGTGTGCTGGGCAATCGGGTCAACCAGAACCTTGCCCTGAAAAACGCCCCTGGCCTTATCGTCAAGAACACCGCGAATAACCTGCATTGAGGTGCAGGACGGCGCTTTATGGCCGACAAAAGCCGTCACATCCATGACCTGATCACGGCACGCGAGGTAAAGCGTGGTCAGCGTGGCATCGGCCTCTTCGCCATTGAGGCTGAAATGGTTCTCACACCGGGAGAGAGCAGAGCCTGTCTGAACCGAAACGCCGGTATAGCTGGCCTTGCTGGCCAGGGTGAACACAGCCTGGCCGAGGTGATGACGGTTTTCATCTTCAACCTGAACACGGGCGTGGTGGAGCGCTGCCCCCTCACCCTGACGAATAGCCATCACCGGCAGGGAAAGCCCCTC
>NTKX01000043.1 GCA_002457135.1 SAR116 cluster bacterium MED-G04 | reverse complement strand
CGAGCGCATGGGCGCCGGGCAGGACCGAAAAATTGACACCGGAAGAGATGCACCGCGCCGGTGATCCCGATATCGAGGCCTAGGGCAGGTTGTGTTCATGACGCATTCTGAACAGAACCGATCCGGCTGATTGGCCCCATGGCCTGAAAATTCCCCATTATTTTTAATGAGTTGCAGATCGCTGGCTTTCTGTTCAGAAATGGTGTGTCGCATCTTGAAAAAAAACAGAGTTCATTCTTCAAATCCTCAAAATCTGTGTTACAGTCAAAAAAAAGTTTTTTTCCTATAGGGGGGAAGATATGACACTTCTTAAATCCAATGATCCTGTTCTCGATCAGCTGAACCCAGCTGAGCGGAAACATCTTATGGCCATGATCAAATGCGGCGTTTCGCGTCGTGATTTCATGAGCTACATGATGGCCATGGGGGCAACAATTGCTGCTTCCAGCGCTCTCTTTACCGGCCTCTCTGATGCTCATGCCGCGACCCCGAAGCGTGGTGGCAAGCTGATCATGGCTGGTGACCAGCATGGTCCGGCTGATACGCTTGACCCTGCGCTCTACACCGCGGCGATTGACTATTTCCGTGGCCGGATGTTCTACAACTCTCTGACACGCCTGACCGACTCCCTCGGCTGGGAGCCTGAACTGGCTGAAGAGGTTATCCCGAACTCAAACGCCACCGTGTGGACCTTCAAGATCCGCAAGGGCATTACCTTCCATGATGGCAAGACCCTCACCGCTGATGACGTGATCTATTCGATGAACCGTCACCTCGGCTCGGATTCTATTTCCAAGGCATCCTCGCTGGTCAGCATGGTCAACGCCTGGGAGAAGGTAAACGATTATGAGGTTCGCGCTGTTTTGGCAACGCCAAACGCTGACCTTCCGATCGCTCTTGGTACCTTCCACTTCAAGATCATCCAGAATGGCCAGACTGATTTCTCCACCACCGTGGGTACCGGTCCGTTCAAGCTGAAGGAATTCAAACCTGGTGTCCGTGCGATCGGTGTTCACAACGACAATTACTGGGAAGAAGGCGCCTACCTTGATGAGATCGAACACTTCGGTATTGGAGACAGCACGGCTCGCCTGAACGCGTTCCTTGCCGGTGACGTCGATGCCATGGTGAACGTTCCTGCTAAGGCTATTCCAACTGTTGAAGGAACTGCAGGCAAGGAACTCTGGTCTTTGGCTTCGGGTCGTTACATCAACATTGTTCCGCGTCAAGATCACTCTGACAGCAACAACCCTGATCTGTGGCGTGCGATGCAGTACCTGCAGGATCGCCAGCGTATCGTCAAAGGTGTTCTCAAGGGGCAGGGCGGCCTGGGTAATGACCATCCAATTGGTCCTGCCTATTTTGATCACAGCCCTGACATCCCTCAGCGTGAACTTGACCTCGACAAGGCCGCCTTCCATTTCAAGAAGTCCGGTATCGGCAACACCCCTATCAAGGTGGTTGCTGCTGAAGTTGGCCCGGGTGCTGTTGACCAGTGTCTCTTCATGCAACGTGAAGGCCGCAAGATTGGCATGAACTTCGATATCCAGCAGGTTACCACAGATGGTTACTGGGGTGCTGTATGGCTGAAGGAGCCGATTTGCGTGGCGACCTGGAACATGCGTCCAACCGCCAACATCATGATGACCCTTGCCTTCCATTCGGAAGCAGCCTGGAACGAAACCCGCTGGAAGAACGGCCAGTTCGACCAGTTACTGGAGGATGTCCGCGGCGTAACCGATGCCGGTAAGCGGAAGCAAATGTACCATGACCTTCAGATGTTGATTCATGAAGGCAACGGCATGGCTATACCTGCTCACCTCAACTACGTTGATGGTGTCGCATCCTACGTCAAGGGCCGCACTCAGGTTCCGCTGAACAACTTCGGCGGAGCAGAATCCCCGGGTTTCCTATTTCGTGACGATGTCTAAGGCATAAAATCTGACGGAGCCCGTAGTTTTACACCACGGGCTCCATCATTTTATCGTTTCATACAGGTGGTTATTCTCATCTTAAAACGACTGGGCATCGGCCTGGTTACCGTATTGGCCGTATCGCTGATCATTTTCCTCGGAACCAAGATCCTGCCGGGGGATGCTGCGCAAATCCGCTTGGGTCAGGAAGCCACTGAGGCCAATGTCGCGGCCTTCCGCGCCAGGCTGGGTCTCGATAAATCTTATCCCGAACAGTATGTATACTGGCTAGCCGATTTCGTCCGAGGGGATATGGGAACATCACTGGCCAGTGACGTGCCGATCACCAAACTGATCGCTGAACGTTATGAGAACACTGTCGTGGTCGCCAGCCTGACGGCGATTATTGGGGTGCCGATATCGCTTGCCCTCGGGATACTGGCGGCGATGTTCCCCGGAACACTCTATGACCGGGTGCTGACGCTGATATCGGTGTCGCTGGTCGCCGCGCCCGAATTCTTTACCGCCACCCTGTTGGTGTTGCTGTTTGTGTTCGCGCTCAATGTCGGCAATGCCGTGGTGGTGGGGAGTATCGAGGGCAAGGGGATAGTTGAGCTGATATTGCATTTTGCCCTGCCGATAACGACCTTGTGTTTCGTCATCGCCTCGCAGCTGATCCGGATGAGCCGGGCGGCGGTGCTTAATGTCATGAGCTCCCCCTATATTGAGATGGCCATCCTCAAGGGCGTGCCGCGCAAGCGCATTATCCTGCGCCATGCGCTCCTGAACGCTATTGGCCCGATTGTCAATGTGGTGGCGCTCAACCTGGCCTATCTGGTCACAGGGGTGATCGTGGTTGAGGTGTATTTCGGCTATCCCGGTCTCGCCACGCTGATTGTTCAGGGGGTCCAGACCCGGGATTATATCCTGATCCAGGGGCTGGGGATGATTTTCTGCCTGACCTATGTTGTGCTGATGTTGATTGCTGATATCGCCGCGTTTGTTTCAAACCCGAGGTTGAGGCACCCGAAATGAACAGTAAAACCAGGCAGGTCAAAAATCAGGATCATTTCGTTGCCCCTTATGATGCCGGGGTCAGTTTTGATGAGCTGCCGGACAGCGCGCCATCATCCCGCTACAAGCCGTCCCCCACGGGATGGATCGGCATGGCTATTGTCGGGTTCTGGGTGACCATCGCGATTACCGGGCCTTTCATCGCGCCCTATGGTGAAAACGATCTGCCGTTCCCTGATGCCTACAGTGAATTCCAGCTGCCCCAGCCGGGGGCCTGGCTCGGCACTGATGTGTCGGACCGTGATATTCTCTCCCGGCTGATGTATGGCGCGGGCCGGACCATCGGGATTTCCTTTGCGGCGACCATCCTCGCCTACATGATCGGGGTGGTGCTGGGTATCGGCGCGGCCATTTCCGGGCCGAAAGTCGACATGGTGTTGAGCCGGATCAATGATGCGTTTCTCAGCCTGCCGACCATCATGCTCGGCCTTGTTGTTGTGGCGGCGCTGGGGTCATCGATCCCGCTGCTGATCTGCACCGCCGGGGTGATTTACGCGACGGTGATTTTCCGCCTGGCGCGGGCGCTCGGGCAGGAAATCATGGTGATGGATTTCGTTGAGGCCGCCAAGGTTCGCGGTGAAGGCCGATGGTGGATCATCACCCGTGAAATCTGGCCGAACGCGGCGATGCCGTTGATGACGGATTTCGGGTTGAGGCTGATTTACGTCATCCTCTTTATCTCCAGCCTGTCCTTTCTCGGGCTTGGTGTTCAGCCGCCTCAGGCAGACTGGGGTTCAATGGTTCGTGAAAATCTGGGCGCGTTGCAATACGGGGTTTCAATCATCCCGGTGATTGCGCCTGCGCTGAGTATTGCCACCCTGACCGTGGCAATCAACCTTGTTGTCGATGATGTTTCAGCCCATAGCGGCGGCAAACTTTCCAAGAGGCTCTAGGCGATGGCAAGACAACAGGATGAAGTGGTTTTCGAAACACGCGACCTGAAGATCAACGCCCTGCGCGATGACGGAACCGAATTGCCGATCGTCAAAGGCGTAGATTTCAAGGTCAGGCGCGGTGAAGTGGTAGCCCTGATTGGTGAGAGCGGCTCAGGCAAGACCACGATTTCCCTGTCATCGCTCGGCTATTGTAAGCCCGGGCTGAAATTCGCGGGTGGTGAGGCGCTCCTGCTCGGCAACAATGTCACCGAGATGTCCACCGAAGACCTGCGTCCCTACCGGGGTGAAAAAGTGGCCTATCTGGCCCAGAGCGCGGCGGCTACATTCAACCCGTCGCTCAGGATCAACGAACAGGTGACCGAGGCCCCGATCCTGCATGGCACCAAGACAAGGGAGGAAGCCAACGCCAAGGCGCTTGAGCTTTACCATGCCCTTGAATTGCCTGATCCTGAAAATATCGGTGACCGTTTCCCGCACCAGGTTTCAGGCGGCCAGTTGCAACGCCTGATGGCGGCGATGGCGCTCTGCGGTGAACCTGATCTGCTGGTGCTGGATGAACCCACCACCGCCCTTGACGTGACCACCCAGATCGAAGTGCTGAAAGCCTTCAAGCAGGTCATCAAGGAAGAAGGCGCGGCGGCTATCTATGTCACCCATGATCTGTCGGTGGTGGCGCAGATTGCTGATCACATCGTGGTGCTTTATAACGGTGAGGTGAAAGAGGCCGGGCCGGTCGATACCATCATCCATTCATCAAAGCATCCCTATACCCAGCGCCTGATGGCGGCGATCAAACCCCTGCCGGAAGCAGGTCAAGGTGAGGAAACAAAGGATGCCAACGCCAAAAGCCCTGCGCTTGAGGTCCGCGGCATTGATGCCGGTTACGGCAAGGGTTCGGATGGTGAGCCTGCGGCCATGATCCTGCGCGATGTCTCCGTGTCGATTGATCGCGGCAAGACAGTCGGCATTATCGGCGAATCGGGTTGCGGGAAATCCACGCTGGCGCGTGTTTTTGCCGGGCTTCTGCCGCCGGTGAGGGGCGATATCTTTCTGGATGGTGACAAGATGAATGGTGATCTGGGCAGTCGTCCACGCCAGCAGTTGCAGAAAATCCAGTTTGTCTACCAGATGGCGGACACCGCCCTCAACCCGCGTCAACGCATCAGGGATATTCTGGGCAGGCCGCTTGAATTTTATCTCGGGCTGACAGGCAAGAAGAAAGAACAACGCCTGAAACAGCTGCTCGATATGGTGGAACTGCCCTATGCCTTCGCTGGCCGCTACCCGCATGAGCTGTCCGGCGGGCAGAAACAGCGTGTCAATCTGGCAAGGGCGCTGGCCGCCGAACCTGAGGTCGTGCTTTGTGATGAGGTGACCTCCGCGCTCGATACGATTGTCGGGGCCAATGTCATTGAATTGCTGAAATCACTCAGGGCGGAAACCGGTGTTTCGTTTGTCTTTATCAGCCATGATCTTTCCACCGTGGCATCCTTTGCCGATGAAATCGTGGTGCTGTATGCGGGCCGGGTTGCCGAACAGGGGCTGACCGACAAGGTGCTTTCCGCCCCGAACCATCCCTACACCAAGCTGTTGATGTCATCCGTGCCTGAGGCAAGGGTTGGCTGGCTGGAAGAGACAATCGGCACCAAGGAATCGAGCGCCGGTATCGGCGGCGGGGTGACCATGACCGACACGGGCTGCCCGTTTTTCAACCGCTGCCCGCTGGCTATTCCCGGCACCTGTGATGTGACATCACCGCCGAAACGCATGCCGAGCGAAAAGCACGTCATCGAATGCCATCGTGAGATCAGCGAGCTGACCTGATCCGTTTACCCTGGATGAAAGCCTGAAATTAAAGCGGGGATTCGAGCGGTTCAAACGCATCGGTTTCAGCATTATACGCCAGCAGAGCGCCTGAGCCGATATCCTGCCACAACCCATGCAGGGTCAGCCGGTCTGCCTCAATCGCCTCCTGCACAAAGGGGAAGCCCATCAGGTTTTGCAGGCTGACCACCACCGACCGTTTTTCCAGCGTGGCGATTTTTTCCTCATCAGTGCCTTCATCTGGCAGGAGATCATAGGCGGGGTTCAGGATATCCAGCCATTTCTTGATAAAGCTGGTGTCTTCCAGCCCATGCCCCGGGGTCTGGTTGCAGGTATGGTAGCCGTGCTGGATACCGCCGCAGCCAGAATGCCCCAGCACCAGAATATGCGCGACCTTAAGCGCGGTGACAGCGTATTCAATCGCCGCCGAGGTGCCGTGGTGATCACCGCTCGGGTTAAAGGGCGGGATCAGGTTGGCGATGTTGCGGTGGATGAAAAACTCCCCGCTCTCGGCCCCGAAAATAGCGGTTGCCTGAACCCGGCTGTCACAGCAGGAAATCACCATGGCGCGGGGATGCTGGCCCATTTCGGCGAGATGCTGAAACCAGCTCCGGTTTTCTTCAAATCCTGACTTGTGCCACGCCATATAGCGTTTCACCAGATAGGATGGGAGAGGTTTGATGGATGATGAAGAGTCAGCGGATGATGGAGGGGTCATGGCGTTATATCTTTACCTCAAGCATAGGTAGGTACTTAAACCGTGGCAGCAAATTCCTCAAGTATTTTTGACCCTCAGGAAATCAATTTGATTTGGCAATCAATTTAATGGAGCAGTCAATTTGATGGAGACGTTGGGCGGGGGTCAATCGGGATCGGTGACAGGCCGAGGATCGCCTCCAGCGCGGCGGCATGGGAGAGGAGATCAGCCTCACCCCGCGTTGCGCCGATGCACTGCAACCCGCAGGGCAGGCCGGATGGCGTAAATCCGGCGGGCAGGGACAGGGCAGGCAGGCCAGTGAGGGTGATCGCATAGGCAATGGCCAACCAGTCGATATAGGTTTCAAACCCGATGCCGTCGCATTCGGTAACGTAGCGTTCCTCAACCGGGTAGGGCGGAACAATCGTGGCGGGTGTCAGCAGCAGGTCAACACCCTGCATGAACAGGGCGGCACGATCAAACAGAGCGCCCCGCAAGCGTTCGGCCCGGGCAATTTCCGCACCGCCAAGGGCGAGGCCTTTTTCAATGTTCCAGACCACTTCAGGTTTCAGCTGATCCCGGTGGTCGGTGTAAAGCTCATGCAATGATGAGGCAAAACCATGGGCGCGCAGAACCTGAAAGGCATCATGCGCCTCACTGAAATCGGGATGATCATGGATCACCTCAACCCCGGCATCGGCGATACTGGCCATCGCCTGGTCCATTACCGCCCGCACCGATGGGTCAACCGGCGTGATGCCGAGATCCATGCTGAAGGCAACACGTTTTGGCAATCGTGCCTCCAGCGCGTGATCAACGAAAGCCCGGGGCGGTGTCTCAAGGCTGATCGGTGAACGCCAGTCTGTCACCGCCATGGCATCGAGGAAGAGCGCAAGATCGGTAACGTTTCGCGCCATTGGCCCCTCTACCCCGAGGGTATTAAACGGGTCGGACCCCGGCCCGCAGGCAACCCGTCCTGGCGATGGCCGCATCCCGACAATACCGTTGAAACTGGCCGGATTACGGAGCGAGCCACCAAGATCGGTGCCATGGGCAAGCCAGGCCATGCCGGTGGCGAGCGCAACGGCTGACCCGCCCGATGATCCCGCCGCCGAAAGCGCGGTGTTCCATGGGTTGAGCGTCGCCCCAAACACAGTGTTGAAGGTATTTGCCCCGGCCCCGAATTCAGGGGTGTTTGATTTGGCGGCAATCACCCCGCCCGCTGCCTCAAGCGTGGTGACGACAAACCCGGATTGATCGGGAATATGATCAGCGTAAATCGGCGAGCCGAGGGTGGAGCGCACCCCCTCAACCGGGGTCAGGTCCTTGATCACCACGGGCAGCCCTGCGAGGATACCGCGTTCATCCAGCGGTTTCTGCATCAGGGCCTCAGCGTGTTTTCTGGCCCTGTCAAAAGCCGTGGTCGGCAATGCGTTGACCGCGCCATCCACTTCATTGATGCGCGCTTCCATCGCATAAATCACATCAAGCGGTGAGATTGCCCCTGTTTTGAGGAGGCTCACCACATCAAGGGCGCTTTGCTGGAAAAGAGAAAGTTCAGTCATGGTTTAACGCCTCACGCATCCATTGCTGGAGCGCCCTGATTGAATGCTCGGAATTCACACCGCAGGAGGGATCAAGCACCAGCGGCCCTGGAACATAATCGCGACTGCCGAGGCCTTTATGGACTGATACCACCAGATGAATATCCTCTTCTACCGTGGTCTGGCGATCCTGAATAGCCAAATTCCGGATAATCTCGCTGTAGCTGCCATCAGTCAAATACCAACCGCGCCAGACAACCACCCTGCCGCTATCCACCGGCCGCCAGTGATAGGTGTTCAGCACATTGCCGGGATAGACCTGGAATGAGAACATCGGCCACAGGAACCACGATGAATAGGACCCGGCGTAATCATTGGCATCAAGGTCGATAGGGTAGCTCATCGCATCCAGATTCTGGCATTCGGTGGTGTGGCGCAGGCAATACCCCTGAGGCTGGATATCATAGGTTTCCGGTTTCACGACACCGGTTGAAAACGTCCGGTGATTGAGGCTGCAATGGTAGCATTCGGAGTAGTTTTCGATGGAGACTTTCTAGTTGCAATTCTCCGGTATCTCCACCCATTCGAGCGGTTTCAGATCAGCGATATGCGGCACAAACGCCACTACCTCATCGCGGACCCCGGGGAAACAGTCATCCATTGGTTTCGCATCCGGGTCAAGATTGACGAAGATGAAGCCATGCATGACATCCACCCGAACCGGACTGTGGCAGATTTTGCTTTTGTCAAAGCCAGGATTTTCAACACCAGCCTTAGGGGGAGCGGTATCCTGAAACCCAACAGCAAGATGTACCCCCATCTCGCCCTCACCTAGGATGACCTGATCACCACGGAAAAAGCCTTCATCAAGGCAGCGGCCGAGGTCGCAGCCGGGGATTAGGCCAGCTGGTCACGAAAGGCGGGCATCGGGTCACCCGCAACCCCGGTGGCGTGATAGACACCGCGGGCAATCGCCCGGCTCAGGCAAAGGGAGGCAGCATGACCGATGCGGAGCTGGTCGAGCGGGCCGGGCATAGCGCCTTCGCCGGTGGCAATGCCAAAGATGCAATCACCATCAAAGGGTGTGTGTGACGGCACCAGGGCGCGGGCCATGCCGTCATGGGCGGCGGTGGCCATGCGTTGGCACCCGGCCTTGTCGAGGGCGGCATCGGTGGCGACAACAGCGATGGTGGTATTCGCGCCGTTCAGTTTGGGCAGATCGGGTTCCGTGAGGGCATCATGCTGGCTCGCCATGCCAAGCCCGCCAAATTCATCATCGCATTCAAAAGGGGCTGCCCAGAAACGGCCCTGATGCGGGACGATGGCCGAACCAAGGGAGTTGACCGCAACAATCGCGGCAACGGTGATCCCGCCCTCAAGCACGATTGAGGCAGAACCAAGCCCGCCCTTGTAATCACCGGCAATGGCCCCGGTGCCAGCCCCCGCCGTGCCGAGATCAAATTGGGGTCCGGCCGCGTTGAGGGCATCAAGCCCGAGCCGGGGGTAGGGGTTTTCAGTGCCTGCCCCCTCACCACCATTATTGAGGTCAAAGAGAATGGCGGCAGGGACAATCGGGATGCGATGCTCACCCACCGCAAAACCCCGGCCCTGATCCCTCAACCCCTGCATCACACCGGAGGCAGCATCAAGCCCGAAGGCAGAACCGCCCGCCAGCACAATCGCATCGACATCACAAACCAGCTTATCAGGGTCTAGCAGGGCCGTTTCCCGACTGCCGGGCGCACCACCCATGATATTCACCCCGGCCGTGAAAGGGGTATCAGCCGTGATCACCGTCACGCCGGATTTGATGCGGTCATCACCAGCGTTGCCAACCCTGATCCCGCTGATATCCGTGATCAGGTTTTTCCTGCCCGGCTGCATCATTTCGTTTCATCCCTCATCAAGCGGGTCTTGATCTCATCACGCCAGTCCAGTGCTGCATCCACCAGCCGGGCTGTTTCCGGATGACGGGGGTTGGCGAAAACATCAGCCGTGGGGCCGTCTTCAACCAGCGCACCATCCGCCATGACCATAACACGCGGGCAGACAGAACGCACCACCGCCAGGTCATGGCTGATAAAGAGTGTGGCGATACCCGCCTCACGCGCAATCTCGGCCATGGCCGCCAGAACCCTGACCCGGATCGGGGCATCAAGGGCGGATACAGGTTCATCCAGCACGATCAGGCGCGGGGTAGTGATCAACGCCCGGGCAAAGGCGATGCGCTGGCGTTGGCCGCCTGATGCAGCATGGATACGGCGTTCCATCATCCCGGGGTCAATGCCGACCCGTTCCAGCATGGCCGCCGCTGCATCCCCCTGATGCTGACCGGACGGGGCCGGGGTGACGGCATGGAAAGGTTCGGTCACCAGCCGCAGGATACGGTGGCGCGGGTTGAAGGATGAATACGGGTCCTGAAAAACGGCCGAAACCATGCCGCCGCGTGGCGGCACCGGCAGGTTTTCCCCGTCAAGCGTGATGCTGCCCCCATCAGGGGCATAAAGGCCGAGCAGGAGCTTCGCCAGCGTGGTCTTGCCGCAACCCGATGCCCCGACCAGGCCAAGGGTTTCCCCCTCACCGATACTGAGATCAATTCCCCTAAGACCCCGAGGCAGTCCCCGAGGCAGTCCAAGGGGTAACCCACCGGAAAGTCCATTGGCGGTGGATTGCGTTTCACTCGCCCAGTCATAATGCAGCCCCTCCACCTTGAGGAGAGGCGGGGCAGGACGGGTTTTCGCCCTGCTTTTATCCGCCTTATGCGCAGGCGGGCTTGCCGCCTCGGCCAGCGCGATGGCGTGGGGATGGGTCAGACCACCCGCCAGCATGGCGACAGATCCGCGTTCAACAGCCTTGCCATCCTGCATGATGATGATGTCATCAGCCATCCGGGCAATGACCCCCAGATCATGGGTGATCAGCATCACCGCCATGCCATCCTCACGGGCAAGGCGCTGGATCAGCCCGAGGATTTCAAGCTGGGTTGTGGCATCGAGCGCGGTTGTCGCCTCATCAGCGATTAGCAGCCCTGGCTTGAGGGCAATCGCCATGGCAATGACAACACGCTGACGCTGCCCGCCGGAGAGCTCATGCGGCAGGCGCGATGATGGAATATCACCCAGCCCGACCCTCGCCAGCACGGCATCAGCCTGACGCGCTGCCTTTACCCGGTTGATGCGTTGATGTTGCCGGAAGACCTCGGCGATTTGTGAGCCGATCGCCCGCAGCGGGTTGAGCGCGGTCATGGGTTCCTGAAAAACCATGCCGATGCGGCGACCCCGGACCCGCCCCATGGCCTGATCGGACAGGGTGTCAATACGCTCCCCGTCAAGGGTGATCTGCCCCCGGCGAACAGAGCCGCCCGGCAGAAGCCCCATGATGGCAAAGGCTGTCATGGATTTACCGGCACCGCTTTCCCCGCTGATCCCCAGCACCTTGCCCCTGGCCAGTTCCAGATCGAGCGGGGCCAGCACCTCTTGCCCTGCGATGGTGACGGTCAGTCCCTTGAGGGTGAGCGCGGCGACCATCAGCCTCTCCCCCCCATAAGACCAAAACGCTGTTTCATGACCTCGGCCAGTGTGTTCAGTGATAGCACCGATAAAACTATCGCCAGCCCCGGTGCGTAGACCACGTGAGGCGCGATGGCGACTATGGTCTGGCCATCAGCCAGCATCCTGCCCCAGCTGGGTTGAGGCGGCTGAACCCCCAGCCCGATATAGGCCAGCCCTGCCTCAGCCAGAATGGCGATGGAAAACTGGATCGCGATCTGCACCAGCAACAGGGGGACGATATTCGGCAGGATATGTTCAAGCGCGATGCGGGCATCCCCCTTTCCGGCAAGCCTGGCGGAAAGGATAAAATCCTGCTGCCACAAGGGCAGGGCGGCGGCGCGGCTGATACGGGCGAAAACGGGAATATTGAAAATGCCGATGGCGATCATGGCATTGACCGCCCCAGGGCCGAACCGGGCCGTGATCAGGATCGCTGTCAGCAGTGCCGGGAAGGCAAAGACCAGATCGTTAAAACGCAGGATAGCCTCATCAGGCATCCGGCCCTTGCGGGCTGATCCTGCCAGCCCCAGCGGCACGCCGATGACCACGCCGATCAGCACCGCCAGTGCCGCCACGGCAAGCGTGGTATAGGCCCCCGCCATGAGCATCGAAAGAATATCCCGGCCGAAATGATCAGTCCCGAATGGATGCAGGGCAGTGGGCGCGTTGAGCCGTTCATTGATGGCCATGGCCGCGGGATCATAAGGGGTCCAGAAAAACCCGATCAGTGCAAACAGCGCAAGGCATCCCGCCAGCACCATCCCGCCGCGTTGCAATCGGGTGTTGAAGCTGCTCATGGCCCTTTCCTCACCCTGGGGGGCCTCACCCCGGTCCTGACCCTCGGGTCAGCGAGGCCGTAAGCCAGCTCCACCAGAAAGCTCACCACAACCACCGCGAAGACCAGCAGCATGACAACGCTTTCCACCATGATCAGGTCGCGCTGGGCAATGGCCTGAAACACCAGCCGCCCCAGCCCCGGCAGGGCAAAGACATTTTCAACGATGATCGCCCCCGCCAGCAGAAAGGAAAACTGCATCCCGGCAATCGTCAGCACGGGCAGGAGCGCGTTTCTGAGGGCATGGCGCAACAGCGCCTCCAGCGGGCCCAGCCCCTTGGCGCGGGCGGTACGGAAATAGTCCTGATCAGCGGCGCGGATCAATTCTTCGCGCATGATCCGGGCCAGAATCGCTATTTGCGGGATCGCCAGCGCAAGGGCAGGCAGGAACAACGCCCTCAACCCCGCGCCGCTGCCATTGTGCCAGCCGCTGAACCCGCCAGCGGGAAACCACCCGAGGCCGAGGGCAAAGAGATGGATCAGCAGGATCGCCAGCCAGAAATTCGGAACGGCGATGCCGATCTGGGTCATCCCGCCGACCACATGATCAGCGGTGCTGCCATGCCGCCATGCCGCGATGATCGCGATCACCGGTGCCGCCACCAGGACCATGGCCATGGCCAGCCCGGCGAGGGGGAGGGAGACAGCAAGCCGTTCCATCACCACATCCAGCACCGGGATCCGGTAGGTATAGGACAGCCCGAAATCACCCAACAGCATGCCGCCAATCCAGGCCAGGTAGCGTTGAGGGGCGGGCTGGTCCAGCCCCAGTTCCTGCCGCAGGGCGGCAAGGCTGTCCTCCTCCGCGCCGATGCCGAGCATGAATTGCGCCGGATCACCCGGAATGACCTCAATCAGGGCAAAGATCACCAGCGATGACAGGGTCAGGCTTAACAGCAACAACCCCGCCTTGCGCAGTGCATAGATCAACATGGCGTTTCCTGTTGGCAGGCTGGCTAATACGCTTGAGGATAATGCGCTCAGTCCTGCCAGTAAACCGCCGTCATGTCGGTGGCCTGGGTCGGGGCGTTTTCCCACATCCCCATGACCCCAGCATTGATCACGTTGATCTGCGGCAATTGAAAGAGGAAGGCGTTGACGTTATCCTCGGCAATCATGCGCTGGGCTGACTGAACCAGATCACGGCGGCGGGCAGGATCATTGGTGGCTGACAGTGTTTTGATCAGGTCCCGGAATGCAGGGCTGTCATACTGGAAATAGTAATCAGGGCGGGCATAGATGCCGATGTCGTAAGGTTCGGTATGACTGACGATGGTCAGCCCGTAATCCTTGCCGCGGAAAACCTGTTCCAGCCATTGCGCCCATTCCAGGGTTTCGATGCGGGCGGTGATCCCGACCTGAGCCAGCTGGGCCTGAATGATTTCGCCGCCACGGCGGGCATAGCTGGGGGGCGGCAGTTTCAGCGTTGTCTCAAACCCATTGGCATACCCGGCCTCGGCCAGAAGGTTCTTTGCCTTATCGGGTGCATAAGCCGACAGTTGGGTCAGATCGAGGTAATCGGGGTGATGCGGCGCAAAATGGGTGCCGATTGGCACACCATAGCCGAACATGGCACCATCAATCAGGGCAGAACGATCAATGGCATGGGCGATGGCGGCGCGGACACGCTGATCCGCCAGTGGCCCGGCCTGATTGTTGATGGCGAGAATGGTTTCGCCCTCGGTGCTGCCAGCGATCACCCGAAAGCGGGGGTCGCTTTCAAATCCGGGGAGCGTTTCAGGCGCAGGATAGCCCGGGAAGGCATCAATATCACCCGCCATGATCGCCGCGTAAGCCGCGTTCGGATCAGCGATGAAACGGAAGGTCACCTGATCAAGCCGGGCAGGCTCCCCCCAGTAATCAGGGTTGCGAGACAGGATGATACGGTCGCCTTTCTGCCAGCGTTCCATGATAAAGGGGCCGGTACCAACAGGTTTGGTGCGGATAGCCCCGATGCTTTCCTCGGCAACGATCACGGCATCGCCCCAGGCCATGTTGAATAGAAACTGCCCGTTGGCCTCATCAAGGGTGATGCGGACTGTCTGGCTATCGGTGGCCTCAACGGAGGTGATGCCGGCAAAAAGCGCTTTCTGGGCGTTGGTTGACCCCTCGGCCCGGGCGCGGTCGAGCGAGAATTTCACGTCCGATGCATCCATCACGCTGCCATCATGGAAACGCACATTTTCGTTGAGTGTGAAGGTATAAACGGCCCCGTCCGGGCTGATCACCCAGCTTTTTGCCAGACCGGGGATAATGGATCCATCACGGGCAAACCGGGTCAGCCCCTCAAAGACATTGGCGTAGAGAACCTGATCAATGGCCCCGGCGGCGGCGCTGGTCGGGTCAAGATGGGGCGGTTCCAGTTGCAGGCCGATCGTCATGCTGTTCCGGTCCGCCGCCATCAGCGGGGATACCAGTAATACAGCGGTCAGAACCAGGCAGAGCGGGCTGAGAATTCGGGTGATCATTGATTGTATACCTTCGGGTTAAAGCACTCTTATAGGAAAGGCGGGGGTATTTGAAAAGCGGGATCATTGCTGAACCCGTGAGGGGCGGATTATTTATCCTCACCACTATGTTCAACAGGCCCTTCAGCCTCAAGCCAGGAGGTAAAACCATCGGTGACATGGGCCACGGGTTCAAACCCCATATCCTGCATCATCGCGGCGGTGAGTGCCGAACGCCAGCCCGCCGCGCAATAGAGAATATAGGATTTGTCCTGATCAAACACAGGGTTGAAATAGGGGCTTTCCGGGTCAATCCAGAATTCCGTCATGCCGCGCGGGCAATGAAAGCTGCCGGGGATAAAGCCTGATTTGCGGCGTTCACGAATATCGCGGATATCAATAAATTGCCAGTTATCATCCCCCACC
Organism: SAR116 cluster bacterium MED-G04; assembly: GCA_002457135.1. GTDB lineage: Bacteria > Pseudomonadota > Alphaproteobacteria > Puniceispirillales > UBA1172 > UBA1172. The sequence goes on along the minus strand of NTKX01000043.1, from coordinate 1,222 downwards.
AGCGCGATGGCATCGGTGGCGTCGATTTCCCTGATGGTGGTGCGTGCTTCGGCCACCATGGCGGCGGCGGTTGTCTTGAGTACTCGCGGCATTGTCCGGCCCTTTATTGTTGGTTTAACATTAAAGCGCAGGCTGAATTCCGCAATAATAATTAATTCCAGAAAAAATAAAGATAAAAATAAAATTTCACAGAAAACTAAAATTTGCTACTGTCTTACAGGGGAGAGAGTGCTGGTGAAATCATTGAGCGTTAAAATCTGGCGTGGCGCGGACGAGGGCCATTTTGACCGGTTTTCGGTGCCGGTGCGTGAAAACCAGACCGTGCTTGATCTGGTGACTGAAATCCAGCGTCAGCAGGACCCGACATTGAGCTATCGTTTCGCGTGCAGGGTCGGTGTCTGCGGGTCCTGCGCCATGATGGTCAATGGCCGGGCGCGCTGGACCTGCCGGACCCATGTGCGGAGCCTTGGTGTCGGTACCGATGAGGGTATCGGTGAAGGTGACAGTGATGAGATCACGCTGGAGCCCTTGCGCAACATGCCCCGGATCAAGGACCTCACCACCGATATGTCACGCTTCATTGACCAGTGGGGTGAGGCGGGGGCCGGTTTTACCAGCGCCCGTGATCGCAATGACGACCCCGCCAGGGTTGATCCGAACTCAAAGAAGCGCAAGGCCGCCAATGCCGCCATTGAATGCATCAATTGCGGTGTCTGCCACGCATCGTGTGATGTGGTGGCGTGGAATGATGAATACCTTGGCCCGGCCGCGCTCAACCGCGCCTGGTCGCTGGTCAATGATGAACGCCATGAAGCCCGTGATGAAACCCTTGAGGCGGCCCTCGGCCCCGGCGGGTGCAGCAACTGCCATAGCCACGGCAACTGCATGACCGCCTGCCCCATCGGGTTAAGCCCGACACGGAGCATCGCCGGGCTGAAGAAGATGAGCCTCATGGCCATGATCGGGATAAAGTGATGAACGAAGCACAGCTCTATTCCCTGCAACGGCTGAGCGCGGTCATCATGGCCCCGCTGGTGGTGGTGCATCTGATCACCATAATGTATGCGGTGCGCGGCGGGCTTTCGGCCGAAGAAATCCTGGCCCGGACCAGCGGCGCGTCTGCATGGACAGTGTTCTATGGCGTGTTCGTGGTGGCGGTATCGGTTCATGCCCCGCTGGGATTGCGCAAAATCCTCATCGAATGGGCCGGGGTCAAACGCCG
>NTKX01000042.1 GCA_002457135.1 SAR116 cluster bacterium MED-G04 | reverse complement strand
TTTGTGTGTTCCAGCGCAAGCGATGGCTGCTGAGCAGAATTCCGGTATCGGTATCGGGTTTCTGAAAATGCAGAAATTGTGGCAGGGCGTTATTGAAAAACCAAAAATGACCAATTGCAGGCTGGCAAGCCAGCGATCCTACCTTAAAAAACAAATTTGCGTTTATTCCGGTTCTAATAATACAATTGTTGCAATCTACAACGATGCGGGTGCATTCTGTTCGCGAGAAATGCGGTGCAAGTATGATCCCGACAATTCCAAAAAAGTATCGGATCTCGTAAAGAAGTTTATTAAGGGTGAGAAGCGAAAAAACTAATTATTTTTTCCAGTCTTTTTGTATGCAATGAATGAAAATCAGCTAGAACAATACCTCTTCCAGGAAACCGAAGAACTCATGAGTTACAGTTCTTCTTTTGAAGCGCGGTCACGGGATCGGTTTGTCGTCTTCATCAACGAGTTGTTTGAACTCGGCTCCCACAAGGAATACAACACGATGTTCCATTCCGATCGTGTGGTGCTGGAAAACAAAAGCCGCCGCCTGATGGATTACCTGGAGGTTGAATCCTTCATTGACCGGATTGAAATCGTCTCCCTCAACGAAGAGGTAACCCGCTTTACGACCAAGCTGATCAAAGAGGAAAAGGGTTTCGATAACATCTCCTATGATGAGGTGAAATCAAAGATCACGGTGTTGCTGCCTCCTCTCTCGGTCAACGCCCTCCTTGAACTCAAGGGGGCTGTCAACGGCAAGGTCGACAGCTATTCCAAAAGCGTTGGCATGCTGCGGAGCCAATCCGCCCAGCAGGTCAAAGCCGGTATCGATAACGAATATATCTTCCCGCCGGATGCCGCCAAAGTGGCCAAGGAAATTGATCTTATTGGCAGTTTTTACAGAAAGAACGCCAAGATTTTCGGCATCGCCAAAAAAACCATCCTCCTGCCGAATTACAAACCCGAGGATGATGAGGAAGTCGAGTTGTTGGAATTTGCCCCCGAGGCATCACTGCTCCTGGGGAAGTCCGTGGACTGATTGATATCGGTACGGAATCGCCTGGTCTGACTTTTCCGGGTGCTGGTCTGCCGCTTGCCGGATCAACCGGCGATGCACCGGTGGCGGGCTGCGATCACCAATACTGGTCTAATCATCAATGCCGCTCTCAATCTCATCAGGCGACAGGCTCCGGTAAACGTCCAGTTGCAGGGACAGCCTCTCATTGAGATCGTTTGCAGCCGTGAGCCGATAGGTCAGGGTTCGCACCAGCGCGCGCAGGACCGGGTCGGCATCTTCCAGTTTTCTCTGCATGGATTTGCTGTCAATCTTGTCAATGACAGAATCCTTGGTCACGATGGCGCGTGATTTCCTCAGGCGATCACCGACAATGGCGGACATCTCACCAAAGAGTTCACCATCACTCAGGGTCGCAAGAACAACGCCTTTTTTGGAAACGATAGAAACTTCACCGGAATTGATGAGGTAGAGGCCGTCCGAGTTATGGTTGACCTCAAAAATAATATCACCTTGCTTGAAGTACTTCCGTTCTAGCTGCATCACCACTTTCATTGGCCTGCCCCTGATTTTCCGAGGGTTAATCTTGTATTAATAAGAGTTAATACTTTTTTCCAGGCAATGACAGCAAGATCGTAGGTAAGCAACACCTAATATTTATTCGGGCATATTTCCGCAGGGTCAGGATGTAAACTCAAGCTTCAGATTGCCTGAGAATGTGACCGTTTTGGGGGACAGGGTTTTGGTGAATTTCGCGATGTTTTCCTCAATCAGTTTTTCGATGATCTGCTGGGCTTCGGCTGATGGAAATTCCCATACGACCGTGGAAATATGCGGCGATTGAGGATTGCGATACGCCGTGAACCGAACGCCCTTTTCAACATTGGTCATCAGATCCGGCCAACGTGTTTCCAGAATCGATTCGAACAATTCGCATTCTTCGGTTGACGGAAACGTTCTGATAAAAATTTTTGTGATCATAATATGTGTCTCTGCTAATAAACTGACTGCCCCATGACTGCTCTAAAAATTGCACTCCGGACGGGGTTTAGCAAGCCTGGAATGTTGCCGCCGGTTAAACCGGCCTCAAGGTTCCGGTTTTCGGGGCATACACCGCACCGGATGCTGTCAGGTGCTGGCGGGGATGGTTCTCGGGATCAGTTTGTCCGGATCGTAAAACGGCAGGGGGGTGATTTCAGCATCAAGGGTGCCGAAACGCTCACTGGCAAGGGTGATGGTCCGGCCTTCAACCGTGATGCCGGGCAGCAGGCGAACATAACCGATACCGCATTCAAGCAAGGGCGAGAAGGCACCGGTGGTGATCCGGCCGATGACCGTTCCATCGGCAAGCACAGCATCCCCTGCTTTCGGGGTCCCGCCATGGGTTTTAATCCCGAAGAGCCGGTTTTGTTCAACCTCATCCAGCAGGCTGGCGCGGCCGATAAAATCGTTTTTCGCACGGTCAACGAAACGCCCCAGACCGGCGGCATGGGGGGTCATGCTGGTATCGAAATCACTGCCGCTATCCAGAATACCGGCTTCGATCCGGCGAATATTGATGGTCTGCATTGAGGCAAAAACCATCCCCTCCGGCCCCCCGCATTCCATCAGATGCGACCACAGCCGGGGGCAGTCTGTCTGATCCCCCAGGGTGTAGATTTCATAGCCCAGCTCACCACTCCACCCCGTGCGTGAGGCATAGACCGGCTGGCCACCCAGGGTGAAAAAGCCGGAATGGAAATACCCGAAATCCCTCCCGATCGCGCCGCCAGAGGCCGCGTTCATGATGGCAAAGGATCGCGGTCCCTGGAGCTGTAGCACCCGTGATCCGGGGTCGGAGACGGCGATATCATACCCATGGCGATGGGCCAGGATCCATGTATCGAGATCACCATCGGGCTGAACCAGCCAGAACCGATCCTCCGCCAGGCGAAACAGGACCCCATCCATGAGGAGGCCCCCCTGATGCGTGCATAAAAGAACATACCGCCCGCGCCCCTTTTTCATATCCGCGACCCTGCGGGTTGTCAGGTATTCGAGGAACGGCACCGCATCAGGCCCGCTGATTTCAACCGGGCGTTCAGGGACATCAAAGAGGGCCGCTGCCCGGCGCAACGCCCAGTAGCCCTTGACGGGATCATCACCATTGTATTGGGCGAAATACCGCCCCGCCGCCCGCCGCAGGACTGTGTCCTCATTGGCATAGCAGTCATGAAAGGGGGAGAGCGCATCACTGCCCAGAAAGACAGGATGGATGCGTGACGGGTCCGGGCCGGAGTTGCCTTTCCGGGGGTGGTCTTTCCCGTGATTATTCTTCCGGGGGTTATCCTTATGGTCAGGTGTTCTGGTCATGGATACGTCCATCATCGCTTCGGGCTATCCCTGCCTTGAAATCGCCCGTCACAGCCTCAACCCCGGTCAGTCGGAAAACAATCAGGGGATGGTATCACCGTTGGCAGGTTTCGTAATCGGGATTTTGCCAGACTTCAATATCGTTGCGGGGCAGGGGGGCATTGCCGAGGATCGCATCGCTCAATTTCTCGGCCATCATCAGGGTGGGGCTGTTGGTGTTGCCGTTGGTCACCATCGGCATGATCGATGCATCCACCACGCGCAGCCCCTCAATACCGTGGACACGGCCCTTGGAGTCTACCACGGCATCACGGTTGGTGGCGGCCCCCATCTTCGCGGTCCCGGACAGATGCCACTGGGTGGTGGCCTCAGCGTTCAGGCTTTCGTCAATATCGGCCTCGCTGTGGATATGGGCGCCGGGAAAGATTTCCTCCCCGCAGAGATCCCTGAAACTCGGCTGTTCGACCAGCTCACGGATATACCGGATGCCTTTGTGCATCAGCTCCCTGTCCCTCGGGTCTTGCAGGTAATTGACCTGGATCAGCGGCGGGCTGGATGGTTCAGCATCGCGCAGCCTGATCGTCCCTCGGCTATGGGCGCGCATCAGGCCGAGGTGTATCTGAAAGGCATGCATCGGCAGGGGCTGCCAGCTTTCGCCATCCACCGCAATCGGGGAGATGGTGTATTGCAGATCAGGGAAAGGCACACCCGGACCGGACCGGATGCAGGCCACAACATCAAACTGGTTGCTGGCGCAGACACCGGTGCCTGATAACAGCCATTGCACCCCGGCGGCGATACGCCCGAAAAACCGAGTCTGGGGCCAGATTGAAACAGGCTTTTTGCATTCGAATTTCATCACATAATCGGGATGATCCTGCAGGTTCGCCCCGACACCGGGCAGATCATGCAGCACCTCAATACCGTGGTCATGCAAATGGCTGCCTGGCCCGATCCCCGACAGCATCAGCAACTGGGGTGAGCCGACTGCCCCCGCGCTCAGGATCACGTCCCTTGTCGCAGTGGCATGAACCGTGCGGCCTGATACGGTGTAGTCAACGCCGGTGGCGCGCCCATTGGTGATGGTGATTTTGTTGACCTGCGCCCTGGTGATGATGGTCAGGTTACGGCGTTTCCGCGCCGGGTCCAGATAGGCCCGGGATGCGCTCCATCGCTGACCGCGATAGGTTGATCGGTCCAGCCGGCCGAAACCTTCCTGCCGATAGCCGTTGATATCATCGGTGACAGGGTACCCCGCTTCCTCCCCGGCCTTGACGAAGGTCGAAAAAATCGGGTTTGAGGCATCGGGTCGTTTGACTTTCAGCGGGCCATCCCCGCCCCGGTAATCATCACCCCCGGCGCTGTAGTTCTCCATTTTCTTGAAATAGGGCAGCACGTCGGCATAGCTCCAGCCATCGCACCCGGCCTGTTGCCAGCCATCATAATCCAGCGCATGACCACGAATATAGACCATGCCGTTGATCGACGATGACCCGCCAAGCGTCTTGCCGCGATCATGCTTGACCCGCCGGTTGTTAAGTTCGGGTTCGGGTTCGCCTTCAAAGGCCCAGTTATGGCGGGTGCTGTTGAGGTTGACGAGGCACGCTGCCGGAATTTTGATCGACCAGGCCTTGTCCTCTGGCCCGGCCTCAATCAGCAGGACACGATGCGATGGATCAGCCGATAACCGGTTGGCCAGAACACACCCCGCTGACCCAGCGCCAATTATAATGAAGTCAAATTCCATCCCATTTGTTCCCGTCTGCTGGCCCGTTTATTGATTCATTTACAGGCCTATACCATCACCAAATATGCGGCCTGAATCAACCAGACTGTCTCTCGTATTAGAAAACTGACCAATTGACAAGTAATTTACCTTAGGTTAGCAGAAATTGAAAGCAAGGGACTGTCAGGAGCCAGATGATGCTACAGAATTTTTCTCGCGGTTCCATTGCAGCCGAATTTCCCCCCCTTGATATTGCCAGGGTTGAAACCTGGATTACCAGACCCGCGAAAGGCGACCATGGCTTTGGTGATGTCAAACCGTGCCTGTTTGTTCGCCTCACCAGCCATAACGGGGTTGAGGGCTGGGGTGAGGGCTATGTGCTGGATGGGCATGAACCTGACGTTGCCGGCATCATCCACACCATCGCACCAGGCATCGCCGCGCTGGATGACATCACACCGTGGGGGTTGAGGGATCTGGTATCGCAGGCAGACACGGCGCATCTGGACGTGGATTACGCCGGGGCCACCAGCGCGATTGAAATGGCGGTGTGGGATATGATCGGGCAGGTGACGGAAAAACCGCTCTATGCGCTGCTCGGCGCAGCCGGCAGACGTGACCTTTCGATCTACAGCAATATCTGGAGCGACACGCAATGGACAGGCGCTGAACTGGCTGAACGCGCTGTCTTTCTGATCGAACAGGGTTACGATGCCGTCAAGATACACCCGCTGCATAACCACACAGAGGAACAGGCGATAGAGGCTGTTCACATGATCCGCGGGGCGATCGGGCCTGAGCCGAAACTGATGGTCGATCTCGACAGCAACGATGATGTTGAGCTGGCCCTGACCGTGGCCGCTGCCATCAAGCCCGATACCATCACCTGGCTGGAAGAACCCGCCGATGGCATGGATATCACGGGTCTGGCGCGTATCCGGCGGGAAGCAGGCCTGCCGGTGGTGACGGGCGAAAAACAGACCGGTGTCGCGCATTTCAAAACCCTCCTCGCCCATGATGCGGCGGACATCCTCAACCCTGATATCGCCGGTGTCGGCGGTCTGCTGGATATGCTTGAAATCGCGGGACTGGCCGATGGCAAAGGGGTTGTGGTCTCCCCCCATTGCTGGAATTCCATGACGGTTGCGGCCAGCGCGATGATGCATTTCTGCATGGTGATTCCCAACCCCGGGATGGCTGAAATCTACCCTGAATACCTCGGCCATGGCAGGCTTTACGCCTCCGCCGGTTTTGAGATTTCGGGACCGGTTGCCCGCACCCTGGATCGCCCCGGGCTGGGGGTCAGTATCAACACCGCCGCCCTTGACGGGTTGTCATCACAGCATGATGCCTCCAATCTGGCCGCAAGGCGGATGCAGTGATGATGTCACTTGACCTGAGGGCGCGGCTTGCCTGTCTTTATGCCGGTTCGGTCTGGGGATTGTTCTGGATACCGCTGCGCGGGCTGGATGCCACGGGGATGCACAGCCTCTGGGTAACGGTGGTTTATTTCGGTGTGCCGTTCATTCTGCTGGTCCCGGTGATGGCGTTTCGGTTCCGGGAAATCCTGGCTGGTGGCGGCTCGCTGCAACTGACCGCCGCGCTGTCGGCACTGGCGATCACGCTCTATTCGATTTCGATCAACTTCACCGATGTGATCAGGGTGATGCTGCTGTTTTACCTGACCCCGATCTGGAGCGCGTTGCTGGCGCGGGCGGTGCTGGGTGAGGTGATCACCCCGCTGAGGATGATCGCCATGGTGCTGGCAGTCACCGGGATGCTGACCATCTTCGGGCTTGGGGCGACCTTCCCGCTGCCGGGGAATATCGGTGACTGGATGGCCCTGATCGCTGGCATGATCTGGGCTGTGGCCGCTGTCCGGCTCAACCGGGACAGCCATCTGCCATCGGTTGACATGACGGTTATATTTATCCAGTGGGCGCTGATCTATTCCATTGTCGCCGTGGTGATGGTGGCACCGGGCAGCGGGCCTGACCGCGCCATGCTGACAGGTGTTCTGCCGTGGCTGGTGCCGGTGATCATGATCATGATCATCCCGGGGACCTTTGCCTCCCTGTGGGGGCCAAAACACCTCAGCCCGGTGCTGGTTGGATTGCTGTTCATGTCGGAAATTGTGGTGGGGGCGATATCCGCCTCCATCTTCTCGGGCGATCCTTTCGGCTGGCGTGAAGTCATTGGAATCACGCTGATTGCCAGCGCCAGCCTGATTGAGCCTCTATGGTCTTTTATCGCAGGTGGAAAAGCCTCGTCATAATGCCTGACGGGTGCTACTAGGGGGGATACATGTTTGGATCACTTGATACACGGGCAAGACTGGCCTGCTTTTATGCCGGGGCGATGTGGGGGCTGTTCTGGGTCCCGCTGCGCCATATGGCAGAGGCTGGTATTCATGAAGTCTGGATAACCCCGCTGTACTTTCTGGTGCCAACGGTGATTGCCCTGCCGCTGGTGATCATCCGGCTGCCGTCGATCATGCGGGGCGGCATGACCCTGCAACTGACGATGCTGGCCAGCGGCACCGCGCTGACGCTCTATTCCACCTCCATCGTTTACACCGACGTTGTGCGGGCGATCATGCTGTTCTACCTGATGCCGTTCTGGAGCATTGTGCTGGCCCGGATTTTCCTCAAGGAAGAGATTACCCCGGTGCGGATTGTTTCCATGATCCTGGGTGCTATCGGGTTGCTGGTGCTGTTCGGGCTAGGTGCGGGCTGGCCGATTCCCCGCAATGTCGGTGACTGGATAGGGCTTTTTGCAGGGTTTTTCTGGGCCGTAACCACCGTGCGGATGCGCAAGTATGAGGAACAGTCATCCATCGACCTGACCATCGGGTTTTTTGTCTGGAGCGTGATCCTGTCATCGGCCATCGCGGTCATGCTTGTGCCGCTTCAATTCCCGAGCATGGATCAGGTCATCTCGGTTCTGCCTGTTCTGGGGGTATTCATGCTGCTGATCATCGTGCCTGGAACCTATGCCTCATTGTGGGGGCCCAAATTCGTCAACCCCGGTGTCAGCGGGTTGCTGTTCATGTCGGAAATCGTGGTTGGCGCGATATCGGTTGCGCTGCTGGCCGGGGAGCCGTTCGGGTCAAGAGAGATGGCGGGGGTCATCCTGATTGCCGGTGCCAGCCTGTTGGAACCGCTCATGAATGTTATCAGGCGTTCCTGAAAATTACCCCCGGATGCGCGGGGCAGCCCAGAACCCTAGCCCTGTAACAGGCGTTCCCTGAAGGCTTTTGATCCGAACACGATGGTGGCAACGCCTTTGACTTTCTTCAGGGCTTCGCGGTGCTTGGCCTGGCTGATTTCATCAGAGGCCAGCAGTTTGGTGGTGGCAAACACCATCTCTTCGATGGCATCGTCACTGGTCATCTGATCGGGGAGCATGCCCGCCCGCACCCAGATACCGTCAATCAATTGCCCCAGAAGCCGGGAGGCCTGCTGGATTTCCTCGGCCGGAACAAAGTGTTTCAGCTCATTGGCGAGGTTGCTCTGGATACGCTGATTGCAGACCAGCTGAATGCGCTGGCAGTGCTTGCTATGCGGCACTTCCGAGATCAGCGAGACCCAGGCCTGACAGACCCTGGGGTTGAAAATCGTGTCGTAAAAATTGGCGACAATCACCGACCAGTACCGCTCATAGGGTGTTTCGGCATAGGCGTAGAGTTCAACGACAGATCGGCTGAGCAGCAGGTTCGAACGCCTGAACACCGCCTCAAGCAAGGCGCTCTTGTCCTTGAAATGATGCAGGACCACGCCCTTGGATACACCGGCGATATCCCCCACCTTGTCCAGTGTTGTCCCCCTCAATCCATGGCGGACAACGGCCTCAAAGGCAGCGCGTGACAGCTCTGATCGCCTGATGTCTCTGATGGAACTTGATCTCATTTTCCGCGCCTCACCGGGTCTCATTTCCCTAATACTATGGACGGAAGTGATTGCAAGATTCAACCGTTGACTTGAAAAACTGTCTAATGGTAGGTTTTTCATAACAAAAGGTGGTGTGCTATGCGGCTGGATTTAATGACTGCATAAAGCAAACTCGAGGGAGGTAAAAATGTCACTTTTCAAAAAAGCAGCAATGGTTGCTGCGGTATCAATTTGTATGTCCTGCGGCGCTGCCCAGGCTGCTGTTCCGGAATCGACCGACACAATAAACGTCATCATGAATGACTGGACCGGTCAGCATGTTTCAACGAAAATTGCTGGCGAACTGCTCAAGAAAATGGGCTACAACATCGAATACGTCAGTGCTGGCGCCCTGCCTCAGCACGCTGGTCTGGCCCAGGGTAACCTGCATTTCCAGGCCGAAGTCTGGACCAACAACATCGGCGATCTCTACCCCAAGGCTGTTGCCGCTGGCGACATTGTGGTGCTGGGTGAGCTGGGTCTTGAGCCACGCGAAGGCTGGGTCTACCCGCCCTATATGGAAGAGCGTTGCCCCGGCCTGCCAGGCTATCAGGCGCTTTATGATTGTGCCCAGGCGTTCGCCGCGGCTGACACATTCCCCAAAGGCCGTCTGATCACCTATCCTGCGGACTGGGGTACCCGTTCGCGTGATATCATCTCCTCCATCGAGATGCCTTATGAGCCGGTTGCCGGCGGTAGTGAAGGCGCGATGATGGCTGAACTGAAATCCGCCTATGCGGCCAAGGATCCGATCATCATGATGATGTGGCAGCCCCATTGGGTGTTTGCTGATCTGGACCTGAACTGGGTTGAGTGGAACCCGACCGAGGTAAAGTGCGTTGAGGAAAACCAGCAACGCGATACGGCTTGCGGATTTGAGCAGGCCAAGGTGGTCAAGGTTGCCTGGAACGGTTTTGAGGAAAAATGGCCAGCAGCCTACAAGATGCTGAGCCTCTACAGCCAGACCAACGACGAACAGAACGCGGCTATCCTCGAAGTTGACAACAAGGGCCGTGATCTCGACGACGTTGTTGCCGAATGGCTTGCCAATAATGAGAGCAAGTGGCAGGGCTGGATCGAAGAGGCCATGAAGTAAGCCTGAAATATTTCAATATTGCGGGGCGGTCTGTTCAACGCCGCCCCGTTTTTTACGAATTTTCTTTCCAGACGCGGGCGGATGTTGCGATGATCGCCAAGAACAGCGGATGGTTATTCGGGGTGCTTCATGAAAACGTCAACGGGTGATCTGAATACAGTCAAACTGTCTTGCCGTAACGTATGGAAAGTCTATGGCCAGCAGCCGGACCAGTTTTTCAACAGCGCAGAAGGCAAGGTCGAAAATGCCGCCGCGCTGTCATCGCGCATCCTGAACAATGACCATATCCTCGCCAATGCCGATGTCAGTTTTGATGTTCATGTTGGTGAGATTTTCGTCATCATGGGTCTTTCCGGGTCGGGCAAATCCACCATCGTGCGCTGCCTGTCACGCCTGGTTGAACCGACGGCGGGTGAAATCCTGCTGGATGGTGAGGACCTGCTCAAAAAAACCGATGCCGAGCTGATTGATATTCGCCGCCACAAGATGGGGATGGTGTTTCAGAGCTTTGGGCTGATGCCGCATCTGAATGTGATCGATAACATCGCCTTCCCGCTGAAGATACAGGGTATTGCCGAGGCTGACCGCTATGCCCAGGCCAGCCGGGTGATTGAGCTGGTCGGGTTGCAGGGGCGTGAGAACAACTACCCGAGGGAGCTGTCCGGCGGCCAGCAGCAGCGTGTCGGTATTGCCCGCTCGCTCGCCGTTGAACCCGATGTCTGGTTCCTGGATGAGCCGTTCTCGGCGCTTGATCCCCTGATCCGCAAACAGATGCAGGATGAATTCCTCCGTATCCAGTCAAAACTGCATAAATCGATTGTCTTCATCACCCATGATTTTCAGGAAGCATTGCGGATCGCTGATCGCATGGCGATCATGCGCGATGGGGCCATTGTTCAGATCGGCCGCCCGGTGGACCTGATCCTGAGCCCTGCCGATGACTATATCCGTGAGTTCACCCAGGATGTGCCGTGGGAAAGCATTCTGAGGGCAGCTGATATCGCAAAGCCAACCCGGAAGAAAACCGCCAACCTGCCGGTTGTCAACGAAGACGCGCTGGTTGAAACGCTGTTGTCGCAACTGGCGAGCAGCGCGGACGGGGTTGCGGTGAAAGCCGCCGATGGCTCCATTCTCGGGGTAGCGAGTGCGCAGAGCCTTGCCGCTGCCCTTGCCTCAGGCGTCAGCTCCACGGCTGTGGATGAATAGGGCCGGGTGTGATGACAGGGACGTTTGATCGACATTTTTTTCACTGGATCGGGGTAGTCGGGGTCACGGTACTCTGCCTCTGGTTGCAGGGTGACTGGAAATGGCTGTCGGAATACCCCGGTGACTGGGTGGTGCCGGTTTCGGACTGGCTCAACGCCATCATGGACTGGATCGTCAAGTATTCAGGCTGGTTCTTCCTCGGTGTGTCATGGGTGCTGGAATGGCCGATTGATGCTGTGCGGGTGGTGCTGAACGCCCTGCCATGGTCTGTCACCACCTTTGTAGTCTGCGTGGTGGCCTATGCTGCATCAGGCTGGAAGCTGTCCCTATTTGCCTTTCTTTCCATGCTGTACATGGTGGTGATCGGCTACTGGTTTGAGAGCATGAATACGCTTTCGCTGGTGGCGATTTCTGTTCCCATGGCGATTGTCATCGGCTTTAGCTTTGGCGTATGGGGTTTCTTTTCCAAACGGGCCGAGCGCGTCATCATGCCGATGCTGGACCTGTTCCAGACTGTGCCGACGTTTGCTTATCTGTTGCCGATCCTGATGCTGTTCGGGTTCGGCACCGTGGTTGGGCTGATCGCCAGCGTGATGTATTCCTTCCCCCCCATGGTCCGCAACACCATTGTCGGGTTGCGCGGGGTATCGCCTGAAGTGATCGAATCGGGGCTGATGTCGGGGGCCACCCAGCGTCAGCTGTTCTGGCAGGTGAGGGTGCCATCATCGATGCGCCAGATCCTGCTGGGGGTCAATCAGGCGACCATGGCATCGCTGAGCATGGTGATCATTGCCTCCATCATCGGCGGCACCGAGGATATCGGCTGGGAAGTGCTGACCCAGATCAGGAAGGCCCAGTTCGGGGAAAGCCTGCTTGCCGGCCTCGTGATCGCGCTGATGGCCATGGTGATCGACCGGATTACCGCCGGTCTCGCCACCCGTTCGGATAATTATGAAACGGGGGAGAAGACCTTTATCCAGCGTTACCGGTTGTGGATCATTGCGGCAATCGGATCGATTGTATTCGGGCTGATCGCGCAGATTGCTGCGCCGCTGAATGACTGGCCGAGGGCGTGGGAGATCGACCCGTCCGATGCCATGAACTCATCGCTCACCTACCTGATCGTGAATTTCCGCCCGCAGATTGAGGCGATCAAAACCTTTGCCTTCTTCTTTGTCATGCTGCCCGCAAAGATCGGGTTGCAACAGGCGGTCAGCCCGTTCACATGGGGTTTCGCGCTGACCACGACGCATAAGATTATCTATGCTGCGGCTATCCTGGGCATGGTGACCTTTCTGTCTCTGCGCGGCAGTCAGAAAGCCGGTATTTCAGTGCTGATTTCCGGCATCGTCATCTATTTCGGTCTCGCCGGAATGCCATGGCCTGCGCTGGTGCTGATCGGTGCTGTGGCCGGGCTGAAAATCGGTGGCCCCATGCTGGCGGCAGGGACGGCGGCGGGGCTGATGTTCATCGTCATGACCGGAACGTGGTCTGAGGCAATTCTTTCGATTTACCTGTGCGGGATTGCGGTGGTCCTGTCCTTTGTTGCGGGGTCCGCCATCGGCATCTGGGCGGCGCATAACGAAACCGTTTCCAGGGTGGTGCGGCCGTTTAACGATACGCTCCAGACCATGCCTCTCTTTGTCTTGCTGATCCCTTTTGTGATGATCTTCAAGATCGGTGAATTTACCGCGTTGCTGGCGATTATCGCCTACGCCATTGTTCCCGCCATCCGCTATGGTGAACACGGGTTGCGCAGCCTGCCCGACACGGTGATTGAGGCCGCAACCATGATCGGTGCCACCCGGAGCCAGATGCTATGGCAGGTCAAGATACCGCTGGCCCTGCCGGTGATGATGCTGGGGCTGAACCAGACCATCATGTATGGCATTGCCATGCTGGTGATCGCCGCCCTTGTCGGCACAAACGGGCTGGAGCAGATTGTATATATCGGGCTTTCGGATGGTGATTTCGGGGTCGGGATCGTGGCCGGGATCGGCATGGCGATCATTGCGATTATTGCAGACCGGATGACCAATGCATGGAGCCGGAAACGGCAGCAGGAGCTTGGCCTGAGTCCGTCATGATGCGGTATTACCCCCGGAAGGGCATTGGCCCGGAAGCCAGCCGGGAGGCCTGTATTTGTGGTTCTGGCCAGAATGGTTCTGACCGCGCCATCCCCGAGCATGCGGAGACATGACAATGAGTGGAAGACTGTTCAGTATCACGGATGAAGAAATCGGCGAACCCCAGGACTGGAGCTTTCCAGTCCCCATCGCCTACGGGGCTGGCCGACTGGCCGAAATAGGCGCGCAATGCCAGGCGCTCGGGGTCAAGGCACCGCTGATTGTCACCGACCGGGGCAGCCGCGGCCTGCCCTTTATCGCACGGCTCAAGTCCCTGATTGAGGAAGCCGGGATGACAACCGGGATTTTTTCCGAAATATCACCCAACCCGCGTGATGATGAAATCGGTGCCGGGCGGGCGGTGTTCCGCGACAATAATCATGATGCGATTATCGCGATTGGCGGCGGCAGTGCCATGGATGGTGGCAAGTCCATCTGCCTGACAGCCAACAATGACATTGATCTCTGGGCGTTTGAATTTGAGCAGCCCGACCCTGAGATTACCACCCCCTTTCCGACCCTGATCACGATCCCGACCACCGCCGGAACCGGTGCCGAGACCGAAAGCACGGCGATGATCACCCATGTTGCGAAGGGCATGAAATTCTGCATCTGGCATCCTCAGTTGAAACCATCACTGGCCCTGCTGGACCCCGAACTGACGGCGGGTCTGCCCGCCAACCTGACGGCCTGGACAGGCGCCGATGCCATGACCCATGCGATTGAGGCGTTTCTGGTTCCGGGGTTCCACCCCCTCTGTGACGGGCTGGCGCTGGAAGGCCTGGCCCTGATTAACCGCTGGCTGCCGGTGGCGGTGGCTGAACCCGGTAACATGACGGCCCGTGGCGGCATGCTGGTGGGTTCCTGCCTGGCCGGGATTGCCTTTATGAAAGGCCTCGGGCTGGTGCATGCCATCTCCCACATGGTTGGTGCTGAATACAACACCCAGCATGGCCTGACCAACGCCATCGTCCTGCCGGTTGTGTTGCGCTACAACCTGCCGGGCGAAGAGGCCAAGGTCATCCGCATGGCGCAGTCTATGGGGCTGGAGGATACATCGAATGAGGCTTTCATCGCGGCGGTTGAAGCGATGCTGGATGCCATCGCCATTCCGACCAGTCTGGCCGATATCGGTGTGCCGGCGGAGTGCAGCCAGCGGATTGCCGAAAAAGCCATTCAGGACAGCGCCGCCGGAACCAACCCGCGTCAGGCCACTGTTGCCGAAATCAGGGAATTAACCGAAACTGCCATTGCCAGAGCGCGCTAGGCCCGGATCACCGCAGCCGACACACGCCTATTGAGGAGACCGAAGATGGATAACTTGCTGAAATTTTATATCGATGGTGCCTGGGTTGATCCTGTTGCCACCACAACCATGCCTGTGCTGAACCCCGCCACCGAAGAGCAGATCGCCACTGTCGCCCTCGGCAATGCAGCCGATGTGGACCGTGCCGTCGCTGCCGCGACCAAAGCGTTTGAGGGTTTTTCCATGACCAGCAAGGCTGACCGGATGGACCTGCTCAACAGCCTCATGGACGTGACCAAAAAGCGGATCGAGGATCTGGCCCAGGCCATGCGGATGGAAATGGGCGCACCGATCACCATGGCCCGCGATGTTCAGGCGGATGCCGCCATCGGCCATCTGCAAGGCTTTATCGATGCGTTCAAGGAGCTGGAGTTGAGCGAAGACCTCGGCAACGGTGATATCATGATCCGTGAGCCGATCGGTGTCTGCGGGCTGATCACACCCTGGAACTGGCCCGTCAATCAGGTCACGCTGAAAGTCATCCCGGCCCTGGCCACGGGCTGCACCTCGGTGCTGAAGCCATCAGAGCACACGCCGGTTTCCGCCATGATCTATGCCGAGATTATTCATGAGGCAGGCTATCCGGCGGGTGTCTTCAACCTTGTCAATGGTGACGGGCCGACGGTCGGTTCCGCGCTGTCGCGGCATCCCGATATCCAGATGATGTCCTTTACCGGATCAACCCGGGCAGGAACGCTGGTCGCCAAGGAATCCGCTGATACCATCAAGCGCGTTACGCTGGAGCTGGGCGGCAAATCACCCAACCTCGTCTTTGCTGATGCTGATCTTGATACCCTGGTCCCGGCTGCCGTGGCGGAATGCATGTTCAACACCGGCCAGTCCTGCGATGCACCGACGCGGCTGCTGGTGGAACGGTCCTGCTATGATCAGGTTGTCGAGATGGCGAAAAAGGCAACCGAGGAAACCCGGGTCGGTGACCCCACCGAAGAGGGCGATCACCTCGGCCCGCTGTTTGACCAGATCCAGTATGATCGTGTTCAGGCCATGATCAAGGTCGGTATTGATGAGGGCGCAAGCCTGCTGGCTGGCGGTCTCGGCAAACCCGAAGGGCTGGAGACAGGCTGGTATGTCAGGCCAACCCTGTTTGCCGATG
This sequence comes from SAR116 cluster bacterium MED-G04, assembly GCA_002457135.1. Taxonomy (GTDB): domain Bacteria; phylum Pseudomonadota; class Alphaproteobacteria; order Puniceispirillales; family UBA1172; genus UBA1172. Next base: position 1,051 of record NTKX01000042.1, on the reverse strand, counting down.
TCCATAACGGCATGCGGATAGCCCGGGAAGAGATTTTTGGCCCGGTGCTGGTGATCATTCCGTTTGAGGATGAAGAGGAAGCCATCCGGATTGCCAATGATACGCCCTATGGACTCGCCAGTTTCCTGCAAACCGGTGATCCGGAGCGTGCCAGGCGTGTTGCGGCCCGCCTGCGGGCAGGGTCGGTTCACCTCAACAACGCGGGGCTGAATTACGGCACCCCCTTTGGTGGCTACAAGCAATCAGGCAACGGCCGTGAAGGCGGCATGCTGGGGCTGGAGGATTACCTCGAGTCAAAGTCACTCCATGGAATGACCGGCTAGTCAGGCCCTGCCAGCGTAAAGGTTCCCCGCCATGGCTGATACCCCGGTCATTGACCGTATTCGCGTCTACACCAAGGGTTTCGGTTCGGACCGGCATTCATGGTCCGCGCTGATGCCCCTGATGGTGAACACCGACACAATCACCCGCGTCAGCCTTTCCGATGGGAGCGAAGGCATGGGGGCGGTGTGTTCCTGTGTCGAGCATGGCGTTGATCTGGCCATCGCCCATGGGATCAGGCCGTTGCTGCCGGGGCTGCTGGGGCAGGGTGTATCCGACATTCATGGCCTATGGGAGTGGATGACATGGCGCAAACCCTATATCGGCAATCCGTCGATTGCGGCGATTGATATTGCGCTCTGGGATCTTGCCGCCCGCCGCGCTCGCCAGCCGCTTTATCAGTATTTAGGCGGGACACGCGACCGTATCCAGAGCTATGCCAGCATCCCCGTGCTGGAAAACCACGATGCGAATATCCGCCTCATCAACCGGCTGGCGGCTGAGGGGGTTACGCTGTTCAAGTTCCATTACGAATGCCAGGCTGATGCTGATATCGGGCTGATTGAGGCGATTGATGATGCCTTTGGCGGCAGCGGTATCGGGTTCATGTTCGATGCTGAATGCGCCTATTCGCCGGATGATGCCCTGCGTGTTGCAACAGCGGCGGAGAAGGCCGGGTTCCTGTGGCTGGAAGCGCCCATGCCTGATCGAAATCTGGCGGATTACGCCG
>NTKX01000041.1 GCA_002457135.1 SAR116 cluster bacterium MED-G04 | reverse complement strand
AACCGACGTGACAGGTTCGGTGGAGCTCCCTGCCGGGACCGAGATGGTGATGCCGGGCGATAACATCGCCATGACGGTAGAACTGATCGCCCCGATCGCCATGGATGAAGGCCTGCGCTTCGCAATCCGCGAGGGCGGCCGAACCGTCGGCGCAGGCGTGGTAGCCTCTATCGTCAAGTAATGCTATAGTCCGCCCCGGCTAGGTATAGAGGCTGAGGCGGCCTTATAGGAGTGTAGCTCAATTGGTAGAGCACCGGTCTCCAAAACCGGGGGCTGGGGGTTCGAGTCCCTCCACTCCTGCCATTCCAAATCAGCCTCCAGAGCACCCGTTCTGGAGGCTTCGTTTTTGACGGTAACCCGGCAATGAGATTTCCCCTTTAGTGGTGAAGTTCAGAATAGTTTTCAGATCCGATGGGCCTGCCCTGATGCAGCACCCGTTTCACCGTGAAGGGGTGTACAGATGATTTTTCCCGGCAAGCTGACGCATTACCTCTACGGTTCAGGCTTTTCCGATACACACCCGCAACTGACCGCACGGCAGATCAATATTGATATCCTGTCGGGGCTGACCGTTGCACTGGCGCTGGTGCCTGAGGCAGTGGCCTTTTCCTTTGTTGCCGGGGTGGAACCGCTTGTCGGGCTTTACGCCGCGTTTTTTGTCGGGCTGATCACCGCGCTCATTGGTGGCCGTCCCGGGATGATTTCAGGGGCCACCGGCGCGCTGGCCGTTGTCATGGTCTCCCTCGTCAGCCAGCACGGTGTTGAATACCTCTTTGCCACCGTGGTGCTGATGGGGCTGATGCAGATGGCAGTCGGGCTGCTGCGCTGGGGCAAGTTTATCCGGATGGTCCCGCATCCGGTGATGCTCGGTTTTGTCAACGGGCTGGCGATTGTCATCGGTGTTGCCCAGCTCGAACAGTTCAAGACAACCTCCTCAACCGGGGAGCAGGGCTGGATTGGCGGGGTTGAGCTGACCCTGACGCTGGCGCTGGTGGCGGTCACCATGCTGATCATCTGGCTGATGCCAAAGCTGACGCGGGTTATCCCGGCCCCGCTGGTGGCGATCGGTGCTGTGACGCTGATTGTGCTGGGTTTTGATCTGGACGTGACCCGGGTCGGTGATCTGGCCTCACTGTCGGGCGGGCTGCCTCAATTCTCCATCCCGATGGTGCCGTTCAGTCTTGAAACGCTGGTGATCATTCTGCCCTACGCGCTGATCCTGTCGGCCATCGGGCTGATTGAAAGCCTGCTGACGCTTAACCTGGTCGGTGATATGACCGAACAGCGCGGCGGTGCCTCCCAGGAATGCGTTGCCCAGGGTTTTGCCAATCTGGTGACGGGTTTTTTCAGTGGCATGGGGGGCTGCGCCATGATCGGCCAGTCCATGATCAACGTCAAATCAGGGGGCCGGACCCGGATTGCCGGGGTGGCGGCGGCCCTGTTCCTGCTGGCGATTATTCTGGTGGCCTCGGCATGGATTGAATTGATCCCGGTTGCGGCCCTGGTCGGGGTGATGTTCATGGTCGTGATCGGGACCTTTGCCTGGAATTCGTTGAAAACACTGTTCCGGGTGCCGGTTTCCGATGCGCTGGTGATTATCGTGGTGACGATCGTGACGGTCATGGCTGACCTTGCCATTGCGGTGATTGTCGGCGTGATCATGTCGGCGCTGGTCTATGCCTGGAATGCGGCCAAGCAGATCGGCTCATCAACCCGGCCATCGGTGCGGGAAAAGGGCGCTCTTGTCTATGATATCAGGGGGCCGCTGTTTTTCGGTTCCGCCGCCAGTTTTCGTGAGCTGTTTCATATTCAGGATGATCCTGAGGTCATTGTCATCGATTTTGCCGGATCAAGGGTGGTGGACCAGTCCGCGCTTCAGGCCATTGAGGATGTCGCCCAGAAATACAATGAGGCTGGCAAGGTGGTGAAATTGCGTCACCTCAGCCGCAACTGCCACAAGCTGTTGTCACGGTCCGGTCAGCTGATTATCGATAGTGATGATGACCCTGATTACGATCTGGCCGTTGATTACGGGGTCCAGCTCGGGGTTCTGGGGTCAGCCGACTAGTCTTCCCCCCATCCGGTCCTAGAGGGTCCTGTCTTTGAGGATCAGGTCTGCGGCCTTCTCCCCGATCATCAGGGACGGGGCGTTGGTGTTGCCGTTGGTGATGGATGGCATGACCGAGGCATCAGCCACCCGCAACCCGTCCACCCCGCGCAGGTTCAGCCTTGGGGTCACCACCGCCATGTCATCCCCGCCCATGCGGCAGGTGCCGCAGAGATGATAGGCGCTGTTGGCGTTGTTGCGGACATAGTCATCAATATCGGCATCGCTGGTGACATCGGGGCCGGGGACTGTTTCAGGCCCGCGAAACGGATCAAAGGCTTTCTGGGCGGCAATTTCCCGTGTGATGCGGATGCATTCCCTGAACTCGCGCCGGTCCCTTTCCGTTGACAGGCCGTTCAGCAGCATGCGCGGCGCGGCAAACGGATCACGGGAGGCGAGCTTGACCCAGCCCCTGCTGTCGGTGCGGACAGGCCCGACATCAAAACAGTAGCCATCCTTGTCAGGCGGCGGCGACCAGCCCTCAAAATAATAGGGCCAGAAATGATACTGCATGTTCGGGTGATCCAGATCAGCCCCGGTCCTGAGGAAGGCACCAACCTGGCTATGGGTGGTGGCGCAAGGCCCGGTTCGGGTGAGGAACCATTGCGCCCCGATCATGGCCATCCGGTGCCAGCGCAGCAGCCCGTTTTTGGACAGCCCTCTGGCGCAGCGATGCTTGACCAGAACCTCAAGATGATCATGCAGGTTCTGGCCAACCCCGGGCAGATCAAGGAGTGTTTCAATACCATGCTCGGCCAGATGATCAGCCGGTCCGACCCCGGACAGCATCAGCAGTTGCGGGGATTGCGCCGCCCCGGCCGAGAGGATCACCTCACGGTCGCAATGCGCCTCAAGCGTCTGGCCGTTCTGGACATACTCAACCCCGATGGCCCGGCCGGACCGGATCAGGATGCGGGTGACATGGGCGCGGGTTTCAACACGCAGGTTGGAACGCTCCCGGATGCTGCTGATCACCGCCGCGGTGCCACTGCGTTCACCCTTGTGGATATTGGCATCGAACACCGTTGCGCCTTCCTGATCGGCACCGTTGTAATCCGCAGGGACGGGGTATCCCGCCTCCGCCACCGCCTGAATAAAGGCCTGTTCGATGGGGTGCTGGCCCGAATGGCGGTCAACCCGGATCGGCCCGGACGCACCGCGATAGTCATCCGGCCCCGGCAGGTAGGTTTCCAGCTTGCGGAAATAGGGCAATACATCCCGGTAGCCCCAGCCGGTTGCGCCGCTTTCCTCCCAGTCATCGAAATTTCTGGCATGGCCACGGACATAGACCATCCCGTTGAGTGACGATGACCCGCCAACAACCTTGCCCCTTGGCTGAAAGATACGGCGGTTGTTCATGTGGGGTTCGGGTTCGGTTTCAAAACACCAGTTGCGCGGGCCGCCGAGAAAATTGTTGCGGGTGGCGGCGGGCATGCGGATGGTCCAGTGGCCCTCTTTTTGCCCGGCCTCGAGCAGCAGCACTGAAATGCCGCTATCTTCGGTCAGCCTGTTGGCAATCAGCCCGCCTGCCGACCCGCTGCCGATGATGATATAGTCAGCCCGCATCCCTCATCCCCCTAAAGATACCGGCTAAACTTGCTTGAAAATAGTGGCTTAGGCAAGATTGTTCGATCCGCTGCCGGGATTGATGGCTGGCTTGAATTGAGGCTGGATCGAGTGATACGATAATCGGGTGTACTGATGGGGGAATAGCCATGAAACTGGCGCCATACTGGTGGAGCAGCCTCAATGAGGGGGAGAGCATCGAAAGCCCGGATGCCGCCCTGCCGGAGGAGGCAGACTGCGTTGTGGTCGGCAGCGGTTTTGCCGGGCTGATGGCGGCCCTGACGTTGAGGCGCCATGGCCGTTCGGTGGTCGTAATAGACCGGACCCAGCCCGGGCTGGGGGCAGCGACCCGCAATGGCGGCATCTGTTCGGGCAATATCCGCATCCCCCATGGTGAGCTGACCGAAAAAGGCGGCAGGGACTATGCCGATCAGGTTTATGGTGAGGGGGTGGAGGCACGGCAGGACCTCGCCCGTTTCATTGAGGAGGAGCAGATCGACTGCGCCTATCATCAGCCCGGGTGGTTTCAGGGTGCCATGTCACCAGCCGATTTCGATCGCATGTCGAGGGAGGCAGAACGGCTCCAGACCGTATCGGAATATCAGGCCAAGGGTCATGAAATCCGCATCGTGGGGCGTGACGATCAGGCCGGGGTGATCAATACAACCCGGTTCCATGGCGGTATCCTGCGGGAGGGGACAGGGGCTTTCCACCCCGGGCGGTTCTTTGCCGGATTGCTCAAGCTGGTGCGGGGGGAAGGGGTTGTGATCTGTCCTCAAACCATCGTCCGGCTGATTGAGGATGAGGGCAGCCGCAAGCGCATTCTTACTGACCGGGGCAGCGTGCTGGCGGGCCGTGTGCTGGTCACCACCAACGCCTATACCGGCCGTGATCAGGGTTTCTCCCGCTATTTGCGCCGCCGCCTGGTGCCGGTGCAGAGCGCGATCATCGTCACCGAGGATATCGGCGAGGACAGGGTGAGATCGCTGTTCCCGCAACTCAGCTCCTTCAGCACCAGTGCCAACCTTTCTGCCTATTGCAGGCCGACCCCTGATGGCCGCCGTGTCCTGCTTGGCTCCCGGTCATTTGACCGGCTTGAACCGTCACGGCGAACAGTCGATTTCCTGAAATCCACGCTGCATGGCATTTTCCCTGATCTGGGCGGGGCCGTGATTGATTACGGCTGGCTCGGCAATGTCGCGTTTACCCAAAATCACCTGCCGACAATCTTTGAGCATGACAAGGTCATTTACGTTGGCGGTTATGCAGGATCAGGCACTGTCTGGGCCCGCTGGCTGGGGCGCAAGGCCGCTGAAAAGGTGCTGGCCACCAGCAACAGGCCGAGCGTTTTTGACGGCGCCCCGCCGCCTGAAATCCCGCTCTATGATGGCAACCCGTGGTTCATGCCGTTCTTCAACGGCTATTTCGCGATCAGGGATGCCATCAATGAGCGGCGTTTCAGGCCGTGATCTGCCCCCGATCTGGCCCCCATCTATCCCTCTTCTGATGCAGGCTGTTGCAACATTTCTTGCGAAATTGCGCTTGCATATATAGGTCCGCTGGGGTAGAACCCGCGAACCATCCGAAAATTCTGTCTGAAGAGCAGCGATGAAACCAGGTTTTTCGGGCCGGTTGAAGAAAACAAAGATTTGTCCTGAAAAGGACTTGCTAGGGTTAATACGCATGGCTAAAATGTCACCCGCACTATTTGTGAGGCAGGTAAGGCAGGAAATTAGCCGGATTACCTGGGCAACGCGACGCGAAACGGTCACCGCAACCATCACGGTTTTGGTGATGACGTTTATTGCGGCCGCGTTTCTGTTGTTTGTGGACTGGATTATTTCCGGTCTGGTGCAGTTTGTATTGGGATTGGGCAGCTAGGCAATCCTTATTATCTGGGTGATTTCGCCGCGTGCCTCCACCGTGATGCATCAGCGTCGGGACCAAAGCGTTGGGACAAGGAATAGAAATGGCAAAGCGCTGGTATGTTGTTCACGCTTTTTCCGGTTCGGAAAACAAGGTGGCGCAATCAATCCGTGAGCAGGCTGTAACCCAGGGGCTCGAGGACCAGATTGAGGAAGTGCTGGTTCCGACCGAGGAAGTCACCGAATTGCGGCGTGGTGCAAAGGTCCAGACCGAACGGAAATTTTTTCCGGGCTACATTCTCGTCAAAATGGAATTGAATGACCGCAGCTGGCACGTTGTCCAGTCGCAGAACCGGGTCACCGGGTTTCTGGGCAGCAACGGCAAGCCGCAACCGATCACAAATGGTGAGGCTGAGCGCCTGATCAAGCAGATGACCGAAGGGGTCGAGCGTCCGCGCGCCGATGTGATCTTTGAAATTGGCGAACAGGTCAAGGTTTCCGATGGCCCGTTTGAATCGTTTAACGGCTTCGTTGAGGAAATCGACGAGGACAAGTCACGGCTCAAGGTGACGGTTTCGATCTTTGGCCGGTCAACACCGGTCGATCTGGAATTTTCACAAGTGGAGAAAATCTGATAGAGCGGGACCACCGCTGCATCTGAGGTAAAATCATGGCTAAGAAAATCGAAGGTTACATCAAGCTGAACATTGCCGCCGGGTCGGCAAACCCGTCGCCGCCTGTGGGTCCGGCACTGGGTCAGCGCGGCGTGAACATCATGGAATTCTGTAAGGCCTTTAACGCGGCCACAGACAGCATGGAAAAGGGTATGCCCATTCCGGTGATCATCACGGTGTTCACCGACAAGTCGTTTAGCTTTGAGATGAAACAGGCCCCGGTCAGCTTCTTCCTTAAAAAGGCCGCTGGCCTGAATAAGGGTGGCGGGGCCCCGGGGCGTGATATCGCCGGTTCGGTAACAATGGATCAGGTTCGTGAAATCGCCGACAAGAAAATGGCTGACATGAACGCCGTTGATCAGAACGGTGCGGTCAACATGGTAATTGGCTCGGCCCGTGCGATGGGCCTGCAGGTGACGGAGTAGGAAATGGCTCAGGGCAAGAAACTCAAATCAGCTTACGAGAAGATTGATCGCATGGCGCAGTATTCGCTGGACGATGCCATCAACATGATCAAGGACAGTGCATCATCGAAATTCGATGAGACCATCGAGATTTCAATGAACCTCGGTGTTGATCCGCGCCATTCGGACCAGATGGTTCGCGGCGTTGTATCCCTGCCGCATGGCACCGGCAAAACAATGCGGGTTGCCGTGTTTGCCCGTGATGCCAAGGCGGATGAGGCCAAGGCCGCCGGGGCCGATGTTATCGGTGCCGAAGACCTGGCCGAAGAAATCCAGAACGGCCGGCTCGATTTTGACCGTGTCATCGCCACCCCTGATATGATGGGTGTTGTTGGCCGCCTCGGTAAAATCCTCGGCACCAAGGGGCTGATGCCTAACCCCAAGCTGGGGACGGTGACCCCGAACGTGGCTGATGCCGTGGCTGAGGCGAAAGCCGGTCAGGTTCAGTTCCGTGCCGAAAAGGCAGGCATCGTTCATGCCGGTATCGGCAAGGCCAGCTTTGCCGCTGATCAGCTGCGTGAAAACGCGGCTGCCTTTATCGATGCCATCAGCAAGTCGCGCCCAACCGGCGCAAAAGGTGTTTTCATCCGGAAGATCAATGTCAGCTCCACCATGGGGCCTGGCGTTACGGTCGATCCGGCTCAGGCTTCCTGAAGCCTGAACAGAATTCCGGTGGTTCTGCCGCCGGATAGGGGCTTCGGCCCCACCTGTCCAAGACGATAGGTGTCCAAAGGGTGAGAGCCTGGCGGTCTTAATATCCTATTCAGACGGGGATAGCGAGATTATCGCTTGAACTATGGGCAGGCCAGGGAATGAGGTAATGATGCCTCATTCTTCGTGCAACAGGGGTTGGTGCTGCCAATCCCATAACGAGTGGAGACGATCGGTGAATAGAACCGAGAAAACGGAACTGATCGAAACCCTGCACGCAACCTTTAGCGAAGCGGCCTCAGTGGTTGTTACGCATCAGGTTGGGCTGACTGTTGTTGAGAGCAGTGCATTAAGGCTGAAGATGCGCGAAGGCGGGGCCCGTTACAAGGTCACCAAGAACCGCATTGCCAAGATTGCACTGAAGGATACGCCCTACGAGGAACTGACCGACCAGTTCACCGGACCGACGGCCATTGGCACGTCACCCGATCCGGTTGCTGCCGCAAAGGTCCTCGTGGATTTCGCCAAGGAAAACGACAAGCTGACCATTATCGGCGGTGCCATCGGCACCCAGGTACTGGACAAGGCAGGGATTGAAGCCCTCGCCAAACTGCCGTCCCTTGACGAATTGAGGGCAACGATCGTGGGTCTGGTTCAGGCCCCCGCATCAAAGCTTGCCCGCATTGCCCAGGCACCGGCTGCACAGCTGGCCCGGGTAATTCAGGCAAAGTCGACCCAGGCATAACGCAGGAATTCAAGGATCGCTCATCTTTCAAGCCTAAGGAGAAAATCATGGCTGATATCGAAAAACTTGCAGAAGACCTTTCCGCATTGACCGTTCTGGAGGCCGCCGAACTGGCAAAGCTTCTGGAAGACAAGTGGGGTGTTTCTGCTGCTGCTGCCCCTGTGGCCGTGGCTGCAATGCCCGCTGGCGGTGACGCCGGTGCCGGTGGTGCTGAAGAGAAGACTGAATTTGACGTTATTCTTGCCTCCATTGGTGACAAGAAAATCAACGTCATTAAGGAAGTCCGCTCCATCACCGGTCTTGGCCTCAAGGAAGCCAAGGACCTCGTTGAAGGCGCACCAAAGCCTGTCAAGGAAGGTGCATCCAAGGACGAAGCCGACGAGATCAAGTCCAAGCTCGAAGAAGCTGGCGCTACCGTCGAGGTCAAGTAATGGCCGCGCCCCAGGGCGTATAAATTTTCCAGACACCGGGTGGATTTTCCGCCCGGTGTCTGGGCGTTTAATGATCAGGTCACAATCGCCCGGTCACTGAACAGAAAAAATTCTATGAACACAACCCATTAGACGACAAGGATCATTTCATGGCATCAACCGTCTCCGCCCTTAAGAGCCGCAAACGCGTCCGCCACAGCTTTGGTTCGATCAATGAAGTGGTTCCCATGCCGAACCTGATCGAAGTTCAGCGCAACAGCTATGATCTGTTCCTGCAACGGGATGTCGCCCCGCATGAACGTGGTGATTACGGGCTACAGGAAGTGTTCAAATCGGTCTTCCCGATGCAAGATTTCGCCGGCAAGGCCGAGCTTGAATTCGTATCCTATGAACTGGAAGAGCCGAAATACGATGTTGAGGAATGCCAGCAACGCGGCATGACCTATGCCTCACCGCTGAAGGTGATCCTGCGCCTCGTGGTCTGGGAAGAGGATGAGATTACCGGCACCCGCACCGTCCGTGATATCAAGGAACAGGATGTCTACATGGGCGATATGCCCCTGATGACCCGCAACGGTACCTTTATCATCAACGGCACCGAACGTGTTATTGTCTCACAGATGCACCGCTCACCGGGCGTGTTCTTTGATCATGACCGCGGCAAGACCCATGCCTCGGGCAAGCTGCTTTTCGCGGCCCGGGTTATTCCCTATCGCGGCTCGTGGCTGGATTTTGAGTTCGATGCCAAGGATATCCTCAATGTCCGCATCGACCGCAAGCGGAAACTGCCTGCCACCACCTTCCTGATGGCCCTGATTGATGAGGCTTCGGAACAGTATATCGCCCAGTGCGCCGCTGACGGGATCGAGCCTGAGCGGACCCGGATTTCTGGCCTGTCGCGTGAAACCATCCTGAATAAATTCTATGACAGCATCACCTATTCCCGCCACAAGAAGGGCTGGGAAACTGCCTTTGATGCCACCCGCCTGCGTGGCCATCGGCTCAACCATGATCTGGTCAATGCCAGCAATGGCAAGGTTGAAGTCGCTTCCGGTGAAAAGCTGACCCCGCGTTCGCTCCGCAAACTGGCTGAGAGCGGGATTGAGAATATCCTCGTTGATGAAGAGCAGATCACGATCCAGAGCTATTCGCTGGCGCGTGACCTCGTCAACATGGAAACCGGTGAAGTCGTGGCCGAAGCCGGGGACATTGTCACCGAAGAAATCATGCAGACCTTCACCGATATGGGGATCAATGAATTTTCGGTCCTGTCGATCGATAACGTCAATATCGGTGCCTTCCTGCGCAACACGCTGGCCGCTGACCGCAACCAGTCGCGTGAAGAAGCCCTGATTGACATCTACCGTGTCATGCGCCCGGGTGAGCCGCCAACACTCGAAACCGCCGAGGCGCTGTTCAGGGGCCTCTTCTTTGACAAGGAACGTTATGACCTGTCATCGGTTGGCCGGGTCAAGCTGAATGCCCGTCTCGGTCTTGAAACCGATGACCAGATGCGGGTGCTGCGCCGTGAAGACGTCCTGTCGATGCTGCGCGTGCTGATCGATCTCAAGGACGGCAAGGGCGATATCGACGATATTGACCACCTCGGTAACCGCCGGGTGCGTTCGGTTGGTGAGCTGATGGAAAACCAGTACCGCATCGGCCTGTTGCGGATGGAACGTTCGATCAAGGAGCGCATGGGATCGGTTGAAATCGATACTGTGATGCCTGCGGACCTGATCAACTCAAAGCCTGCCGCCGCCGCCGTGCGTGAATTTTTCGGCTCCTCCCAGCTGTCCCAGTTCATGGACCAGACCAACCCGCTTTCCGAGATTACCCACAAGCGTCGTCTTTCGGCGCTTGGCCCGGGTGGCCTGACGCGGGAGCGTGCCGGTTTTGAAGTCCGTGACGTGCACCCGACCCACTATGGCCGGATCTGCCCGATTGAAACACCGGAAGGCCCGAATATCGGCCTCATCAACTCACTGGCCACCTATGCCCAGATCAACCGTTATGGCTTTATCGAAACGCCATACCGTTCGGTTCGTGATGGCAAGGTCACCGATGAGGTGAATTACATTTCCGCGATGGAAGAGGGCCGCTTCACCATTGCCCAGGCCAATGCCGAGCTTGATAAAAACGGCCGCTTTGTCGGTGAGCTGATCCCGATCCGCCGTGGTGGTGAAATCGGTCTTGCCCGCCCTGAAGACATTGATCTGATGGATGTTTCGCCCAAGCAGCTGGTTTCGGTTGCCGCCGCGCTTATCCCGTTCCTTGAAAACGACGATGCCAACCGTGCATTGATGGGATCGAACATGCAGCGTCAGGCCGTGCCCCTGCTGCGTGCCGAGGCGCCGATGGTCGGCACCGGCATGGAAGCCGCCGTGGCCCGTGACAGCGGCGTGACCATTGTTGCCCGCCGCAGCGGTGTTGTTGATCAGGTTGACGCAACCCGGGTCGTGATCCGGTCATCGGAAAGCAGCAGCGAGGATGTCTCGCCTGTGGATATCTACAGCCTGCTTAAATTCCAGCGTTCCAACCAGAACACCTGCATCACCCAGAAACCGCTGGTGATGGTCGGTGACGTGATCGCCAAGGGCGATATCATCGCTGATGGCCCCTCCACCGAGGATGGTGAGCTGGCGCTCGGCCGTAACGTGCTGGTCGCCTTCATGCCGTGGAATGGCTACAACTTCGAAGATTCGATCCTGATCTCCGAGCGCATCGTCAAGGATGATGTCTTCACCTCGATCCATATCGAGGAATATGAGATTATGGCCCGTGACACCAAGCTGGGGATGGAAGAAATCACCCGTGATATCCCCAATGTTGGTGAAGAAGGCCTGAAAAACCTGGACGAGGCCGGCATGATCTATGTCGGGGCTGAGGTCAAGGCAGGCGATATTCTGGTCGGCAAGGTCACGCCAAAGGGCGAAACCCCGATGACACCGGAGGAAAAACTGCTGCGCGCCATTTTTGGTGAAAAGGCATCGGATGTCCGGGATACATCTCTGCGTGTACCGCCAGGCGGTGCCGGAACCGTTGTTGAGGTTCGCGTCTTCTCCCGCCGGGGTGTCGACAAGGATGAACGCGCCCGGGCCATTGAGCGATTTGAAATCGAACGCCTCGCCAAGGACCGTGACGATGAAAAGGAAATTCTGGAACGCGGTTTCTATGGTCGCCTGAAAGAAATGCTGACGGGGCAGACTGTTGCCACCGGCCCGAAAGACGCCAAGGCTGGCACCAAGCTGACCGAGGCCGTGCTGGAAGAAATGCCGCGCAGCAGCTGGTCCTCCATTGCCGTCAAGGATGACACGACCCAGAAAGCCATCGAAGCCCAGATCAACAACTTTGAGCAGTCGATCAAGAGCCTTGAAGCCCGCTTCAACGACAAGGTCGACAAGCTCCAGCGCGGTGATGAGCTGATGCCGGGCGTGATGAAGATGGTCAAGGTCTTCGTGGCCGTGAAGCGCAAGCTTCAGCCCGGGGACAAGATGGCTGGCCGCCATGGTAACAAGGGGGTTATCTCCCGCATTCTTCCGGTTGAAGACATGCCTTACCTGCAAGACGGCAAGCCCGTTGACATCGTTCTCAACCCGCTGGGTGTGCCGTCACGGATGAACGTGGGGCAGATCCTTGAAACCCACCTCGGCTGGGCCTCATCTGGTCTGGGTGAGCAGATCGGCAACGCGGCCGAGCTGGTGGCAAGGGGAACCAAATCCGATGATCTGCGCGGCAAGCTGAAAGAGGTTTACCCGCAGAAATTCAAAAACGAAATTGAGGGGATGGATGATCATCAGCTCGTCGGTCAGGCCAGGTTGCTGTCCCGCGGTGTGCCGATGGCAACCCCTGTTTTTGACGGTGCGCGTGAAGCTGATGTCCGCAAGCTGCTGGCTGATGCCGGTCTGAGCGAAACCGGTCAGGAATGGCTGACCGACGGCCGTACCGGGGAGCAGTTCGATCGTCCGGTTACGGTTGGCTATATCTATATGCTGAAACTGCACCACCTGGTCGATGACAAGATCCACGCCCGTTCAATCGGTCCATACTCGCTCGTTACCCAGCAGCCGCTGGGCGGCAAGGCGCAGTTCGGCGGCCAGCGTTTCGGGGAGATGGAAGTCTGGGCGCTTGAGGCTTATGGCGCTGCCTATACATTGCAGGAGATGTTGACGGTCAAATCCGATGACGTTTCCGGTCGAACAAAGGTCTATGAGGCTATTGTCCGTGGCGATGACGATTTTGAAGCCGGTATTCCGGAATCCTTCAACGTCCTTGTCAAGGAATTGAAATCGCTCGGCCTTAATGTCGATCTTCACGAATCCGAATACTAGTAGGGGAGTTGCCCGATGAATGAGTTGATGAATCCATTTGGCCAGACGCCAAGCTCACAGAGTTTTGACAAGATCCAGATCTCCATCGCATCCCCAGAGCGCATCCGCTCATGGTCGTTCGGTGAGATCAAGAAGCCGGAAACAATCAATTACCGGACCTTCAAGCCGGAAAGGGATGGTCTTTTCTGCGCCCGTATCTTTGGCCCGGTCCGTGATTACGAATGCCTCTGCGGCAAATACAAGCGCATGAAGTATCGCGGCATTGTCTGCGAGAAATGCGGTGTTGAGGTTACGCTGTCCAAGGTCCGCCGTGAACGCATGGGCCATATCGAACTGGCCTCGCCGGTTGCGCATATCTGGTTCCTGAAATCACTGCCTTCCCGGATCGGGCTTCTGGTCGACATGACCCTGAAGAACCTTGAACGGGTGCTGTATTTTGAAAACTTCGTTGTCATTGAACCCGGCCTGTCGCCACTGACCAAGGGCCAGATGCTGACCGAGGCTGAATATTACGATGCCCTCGATGAATACGGTGATGATGCGTTTGAGGCCGGTATCGGTGCCGAGGCGATCAAGCGTATTCTCGGTGATATTGATCTTGAGGCCGAGCGCGTCACTGTTCGTGAGGAACTCCGTGAAACCGGTTCCGAGGCCAAGCGCAAAAAGCTGGTCAAGCGGCTGAAGCTGATTGATGCCTTTATGGAAAGCGGATGCCGCCCAGAATGGATGATCCTTGACGTTGTTCCGGTCATCCCGCCTGAATTGCGTCCGCTGGTTCCGCTCGATGGTGGCCGTTTCGCCACGTCTGACCTGAACGATCTGTACCGCCGTGTGATCAACCGGAACAATCGCCTCAAGAGGCTGATTGAGTTGCGCGCCCCGGATATCATCATCCGTAACGAAAAGCGGATGTTGCAGGAATCGGTTGATGCCCTGTTTGACAATGGCCGCCGTGGCCGTGTCATCACCGGCGTTAACAAGCGCCCGCTGAAATCGCTCTCTGATATGCTGAAGGGCAAGCAGGGCCGTTTCCGTCAGAACCTGCTCGGCAAGCGTGTTGACTATTCCGGCCGTTCGGTGATCGTGGTCGGCCCTGAGCTGAAACTGCATCAATGCGGCCTGCCCAAGAAAATGGCGCTTGAGCTGTTCAAGCCGTTCATCTATTCGCGGCTGGAACTGTACGGTCTCTCGACCACGGTCAAGGCCGCCAAACGCATGGTGGAAAAAGAAAGGCCCGAAGTGTGGGATATCCTCGAAGAGGTGATCCGTGAACACCCGGTCATGCTGAACCGTGCGCCAACGCTCCACCGCCTGGGCATTCAGGCGTTTGAGCCTGTGCTGGTTGAGGGCAAGGCCATTCAGCTGCACCCGCTGGTCTGCACCGCCTTTAACGCTGATTTCGATGGTGACCAGATGGCGGTCCATGTGCCACTGTCGCTCGAGGCCCAGCTTGAAGCCCGTGTCCTGATGATGTCCACCAACAACATCCTCAGCCCGGCCAACGGCAAGCCGATTATCGTGCCATCGCAGGATATCATCCTCGGCCTCTATTACCTGACGCTGATGCGTGAAGGTGAGCAGGGTGAAGGCATGATCTTCTCCTCACCGGAGGAGGCACTGCTTGCCTATGATGCCGGTCATGTCAGCCTGCAAGCCAAAGTGAAGGTCCGTATCCACACCTGGGAAGGTGAGTCCCGGATCAACAAGGTGATCGAAACAACCCCGGGCCGTGCCCAGCTGGCCAATATCCTGCCCGATAACATGGCGGTGCCGTTTGAGCTGGTGAACAAGCTGATGACCAAAAAAGAGGTCTCAAGCGTGATCGATTACGTTTATCGCTACTGCGGCCAGAAAGACACCGTGATTTTCTGTGACCGGCTCATGGGCATTGGTTTCAAGAAAGCCTGTGAAGCGGGTATTTCCTTCGGTATTGATGACCTCAACACCCCGGAAAAGAAGACCAGTTTCGTTGATGAAGCCGAAGTCCAGGTCAAGGATTTCGAACAGCAGTACCTTGATGGCCTGATCACCCAGGGTGAGAAGTACAACAAGGTTGTTGATGTCTGGTCCCGTTGCACCGATCTGGTCGCCAAGGAGATGATGGATTCGATTTCCACCATCCGCCCGGGTGAGCCGGTCAACTCGGTCTACATGATGGCCCATTCGGGCGCGCGTGGTTCCGCCGCCCAGATCAAGCAGCTGGCCGGGATGCGCGGCCTGATGGCCAAGCCATCGGGTGAGATCATCGAAACGCCGATTATCTCTTCCTTCAAGGAAGGGCTGAACGTGCTGGAATACTTCAACTCGACCCACGGCGCTCGTAAGGGCCTGGCCGATACGGCGCTGAAAACCGCCAACTCGGGCTACCTGACCCGCCGTCTTGTTGACGTTGCCCAGGATTGCATCATTACCGAACTGGATTGCGGCTCTGACAAGGGGCTGAATATCCGCCCGGTGATTGAAGGTGGTGACGTTGTTGACAGCCTCGGTGAGCGTATTCTTGGCCGGACCGCCGTCAATGATATCCAAACCTCAACCGGTGATGTGCTGGTTCCGGCTGGCCGGATCATTGATGAAGAGGATATCGAACGCGTTGAGGCCGAGGGCATTGACAGCGTCCTGATCCGTTCCGTTCTGACCTGCGAAAGCAAGGTCGGTGTCTGCGGGGCGTGTTATGGCCGTGATCTGGCCCGGGGAACATCGGTGAATATCGGCGAAAGCGTCGGCGTTATCGCCGCCCAGTCGATCGGTGAACCTGGCACCCAGCTGACCATGCGGACCTTCCACATCGGTGGTGCGGCCCAGCGTGGTGCCGAACAGTCCAGCATTGAGGCCCCGGTTGATGGCCTGGTGAAACTGGAAGACGCAGCCTTTGTTATCGCGATTGACGGCAATGCCGTTATCCGCAACCGTCACACCGAGTTGCTGGTGACGGATGATCAGGGCCGGGAGAGGTCCCGCTATCGTCTGCAATATGGCTCCAAGCTCTACGTCAAGGACGGTGCCAAGGTCACCGCCGGTCAGACTCTGGTCGAATGGGACCCCTACACCATCCCGATCATTTCCGAGATCAAGGGTGTCGTGAACTATGTTGACCTCGTTGACGGTGTTTCGATGCGTGAGGTTACCGATGAAGAAACCGGTATCTCCAACCGTGAGGTCATTGACTGGAAATCCCAGGCCAAGGGCAAGGATCTGCGTCCTCGCCTGACCATGCGTGATGACAAGGGCGAAGTCCTGACACTGGAAAACGGCCTTGAGGCGCGTTACTTCCTGTCCGTCAGCGCGATCCTGTCGGTTGAAAACGGGGCTGAGGTCGAAGCCGGTGAAGTGCTGGCCCGTATCCCGCGTGAAAGTTCAAAGACACGCGATATCACGGGTGGTCTGCCACGGGTGGCTGAGCTGTTTGAAGCCCGGATGCCAAAGGATTTCGCCATCATCAGTGAAATTGATGGCCGGGTCGAGTTCGGTGCCGACTATAAGACCAAGCGCCGGGTCAAGGTGGTTCCGCTTGAGGAAGATGCCGAGACCAAGGAATACATGATCCCGAAAGGCAAGCTGCTTGCTGTTCAGGAAGGCGATGTTATCCGCCGTGGTGATCTGCTGCTGGATGGTAACCCGGTTCCGCATGATATCCTCAATATCCTGGGGGTTGAGGCACTGGCCGAATACCTGGTCAAGGAAATTCAGGATGTCTACCGTTTGCAGGGCGTGAAGATCAACGACAAGCATATTGAAGTGATCGTCCGCCAGATGTTGCAGAAAATTGAGGTGACCGAGGCGGGTGATACAACCCTGCTGGTCGGTGAACAGGTTGACCGTGATGAATTTGACGCGGCCAATGAAATCGCCGAAAAGGATGGGCTGGCGCTGGCCAAGGGTAATCCTGTCATGCTCGGGATCACCAAGGCATCGCTCCAGACACGGTCGTTTATTTCAGCCGCGTCGTTCCAGGAAACTACCCGCGTTCTGACCGAAGCGGCGGTATCCGGCAAAAAGGATTACCTCAATGGCCTGAAAGAAAATGTCATTGTTGGTCGCCTGATCCCGGCAGGTACAGGGGCTGTCATGTCCCGCCTGAAGAAGATTGCGGCTGATCGTGACCGTACCCTGGCTGATGAGCAGCGGGCTGCCCTTGAGGCC
>NTKX01000040.1 GCA_002457135.1 SAR116 cluster bacterium MED-G04 | reverse complement strand
GTTTACGACCCATCGCGCTGCTGTTGGGCCACTGCCTTTATTTTATCGAAATCAGCGCGGCGTTTGGCGAGGTCTTCGGGGCTTAGGCGATCGGGGTTGGAATAATCCTCCCTCCAGTCGGGGGGACCGGGCCATATCAGCGGGGAATGCGCTGTTGTCCCCGGTTCAGTTGCCCCCTCCAGCAGATCAAGCGCGAGGGACAGTGTTCTATCCTGTGATGCCGTGTCATGCGGCCTGCCTGCACTGTTGCCCAGCGGAAAATCACTGAAAACAAAGCGCGGCACACCGGCGTGTTCAACGATATCGAGCGCGCATCCCATGATCACCGTTGCAATCCCGGCTTCCTCAAGTGTGCGGGCCGCCAGTGCGGTGGATTGATGACAGACAGGGCAGTTTGGCACCAGAATAGCGGCATCGACACCATCCCCCCGGCAATGGGCCAGCAGATCAGCGCAATCCTGTTCCAGCGTGGTGCGCTGCGACCGGTTCGATGGCAGGCCATAGAAATGACTGGCTACGGCACCAACACGCCCCCCGGAAACCGCCCTTTGGAGTGCCTTGAGGGGGAACCAGGTGCCGATATCCTCAGCACTGGTATGGGCGCGATCAATGGCGATATGAGAGATGCGGAGATCGGGCATGGTGGCCGTGCTGCCCCGATAGACACGATAGAATTTTGCAGAGGCGTTATAGGCCGCGCCTGGCCCCTGATCCCCCTTATCCGCCTGATACGGTGCGGCGGTGGTCACAATCGCCACTGAGGCCCCGGAAAGCGGCTGTTTCAGCGGGGTGAACGGGGTATCATCATGATGCGCCCATTGATAGGGATTATCGTAGCCAAGGGCGAGGTAATAGGCGCGGGTTCGTTCGATATACCGGATCGGCTGTGTGGCTGGCATACTATCCTCCCTAATAGCCCTGCTTTTCCCCATATGGGCCATACTGTCGCGGTTGGGGCCGGCCATCTTTAAACCATATTCCATTGCCACTATATCATTATTATGGAAACCGCCATTACACGCAGCAATCTTCCAGCCAGCATGCCCAACGTTACGCCTGAGGGCAACCTGGCACGCTATCTTGATGAAATTCGCCGCTTCCCGATGCTGTCGGCCGAAGAGGAATATTCGCTTGCCAAAAACTGGCGCGACAAGGGCGATATCGAAGCGGCGCACAAGCTCGTCACCTCACACCTGCGGCTGGTTGCCAAGATCGCCATGGGTTATCGCGGCTATGGCCTGCCCCTGGGTGAGCTGATTGCCGAGGGCAACCTGGGCATGATGCACGCCGTCAAACGGTTTGAGCCTGAAAAGGGATTTCGGCTGTCGACCTACGCGATGTGGTGGATCAGGGCCAGCATTCAGGAATACATCCTGCGGTCATGGTCGCTGGTCAAGATCGGCACCACCGCCGCCCAGAAGAAGCTGTTTTTCAACCTGCGCCGCATCAAGGGCCAGATCAAGGCCATCGAGGATGGTGACCTCAGCCCCGAGCAGGTCGAGCGCATCGCTGATGAGCTGAACGTCCCCCATGATGAGGTTGTCAGCATGAACCGCCGTATGGCTGGCGGGGATCATTCGCTCAACGCAACCATCGGTGATGATGGCGAGACCAGCGAATGGCAGGACTGGCTGGTGGATGAGCGCGAAACCCAGGACACCCGTTTCGAGGATGCCGAGGAATACGACGCTCGCCGCAAGCTGATGCTCGAATCCATGAAAGACCTGAATGAGCGTGAAGTGGCGATCATCCAGGCAAGGCGGCTCAACGAAGCCCCGGAAACACTTGAAGAACTCTCCCAGAAATTCGGTATCAGCCGTGAGCGTGTGCGCCAGATTGAGGCACGGGCATTTGAGAAACTTCAGCTTTCCGTGCGCCAGAAAGCCGAGGAATTGAGGCTGATAGAGGCGTAGGCCGAATAATTTCTGCCCTCAACAATCTTAAATCTGATCAACCTTCAAACGGATCACGCACCAGAATGGTGTCATCGCGTTCCGGGCTGGTTGAAACCGTGGCCACGGGAATGCCGGTCAGCTCTTCCAGACGCTTGATGTATTTGATCGCCTTTGGCGGCAAATCTGCCCATGAGCGGGCGCCTTCGGTTTTTTCATCCCAGCCTTCGATTTCCTCATAAACCGGCTCAACCCTCGCCTGATCCGCTGATGCTGCGGGGAAGCGGTCAACCTCATGCCCATCAAGACGATACCCGGTGCAGATTTTGAGGGTATCGAACCCGTCAAGAACATCCAGCTTGGTCAGGGCCATGCCATCAATCCCGGCGATGCGGCCTGCCTGCCGGACCATGACAGCATCGAACCACCCGCAACGCCGCTTGCGGCCCGTGACGGTGCCGAATTCATGCCCGCGAACACCCATTTTCTCACCCTCCGGGCCAGCTTCCTCAGTCGGGAACGGGCCGGAGCCAACGCGGGTCGTGTAGGCCTTGGTGATGCCGAGAACAAACCCGACCGAACCAGGGCCAACACCCGAACCCGCCGCCGCCTGACCCGGCACGGTGTTCGATGATGTCACAAACGGATAGGTGCCATGGTCAATATCCAGCATGATGCCCTGAGCGCCTTCAAACAGCACCTTGCTGCCCGAACGGCGGGCCTGATGCAGCGAGGCCCAGACATCACCCAGGAACGGCTCCAGCCGCTCACGATGGGCCATCAGGCTGTCAACCATGTCATCAGCGTTGACGCGATCAACCCCGGCCGCATCCAGCCAGACATTGTGGTGATCAGCGATTGCGCCGACCTTTTCCCTCAAGGCCTCACGATCCAGCAGGTCCGCCATGCGGATACCGCGCCGCGCCACCTTGTCTTCATAGGCAGGGCCGATACCCCGGCCCGTGGTGCCGATCTTGCCCTCACCGCGCAACGCCTCACGGGCGTTATCCACCATCGAATGCACCGGCAGGATCACCGGCGTGGAATACGAAATCATCAAATTGTCGTGGCTGATGGTGACCCCCTGGCTGATCAGCGTGTCCATTTCAGCCACCAGTGCGGTCGGGTCAATAACAACACCATTGCCGATCACCGATGTTTTGCCCGGGCGAACGATACCGGAGGGCAGCAGGCTCAATTTATATTCGGTGCCTTCGATCACCAGCGTGTGGCCCGCGTTGTGACCGCCCTGAAACCGGACAACGATATCGGCCTTTTCTGACAGCCAGTCAACGATCTTGCCCTTGCCTTCATCGCCCCATTGAGAGCCGACCACAACAACATTAGTCATTCAACAAACCTTTCCAGGATGATCTTGGTTATTCGCTGATAGGGGTGATGGAACCCGCCTTGAGCCAGTGGCTGCAACCAAGCGATCGTGCCTCGGCCAGCCGTTCAGCCTCACTGCCCTGGCTGGTGCCGAGAATAGCCGCCCTGTCCTGCCTGACATGCCCGGCCAGCGCATTAAGCCCGTCTTCAAAGGGGATATAGAGCCTGTCTTCATCCCTGAGCGGGGGCAGAGCGCGCAGAACACGCTCAAGATAGAGCGTCACGCCGGTGGATTCCTCACCAATACCGTTGCCAGAGGCCGTGCGGTAACGCCCGCCCCGGCCCAGCTCACCCTTGATGCCCGGGGCAAAAATGGCAAAACCGATACCGTGGTGATAATCAAACCCGCGCTGTTCGAGCGGGTCAACCGTCACCGACACATCCGGCATGGCATCACGGATCAGCGCGGCAACCTCAAGAACCTCGGCCAGCATCGCTACGGCAGCCTCAGGCAAGGAGGATTTGATTTTGGAAAGACCATCGCTCAACCCGTCAACACCGCCGAGCGGGATATCAAGCAACGCCGATAACAGCGCGGCATGATCAGCCGCATGATCACGCACCAGGGCGTGATCCTTGGCGTTCACCGCCTCAACCAGGGCGGCCGGGGGTATATCATCACCGTAAATCGCCTCAAGCAGGCGCGGCACGCCCAGGTCAATCGTCAGGCGATTAACGCCGGCACGATCAAGCGCCATCAGCGCGGCCACCGCCAGTTCGGCATCATTGGCCGGGCTGGTGGCACCGATCATCTCAGCCCCGACCTGGGTCAGCTGGCGTTCGGGGTTGAGCGCCTCACCCCTGACGCGAAGCACGGCCCCGTTATAGGACAGGCGAAGCGGCCTAGGCCAATGCGCCATCCGGGTGGAGGCAATGCGGGCAATCTGGGCCGTCATATCAGCCCGCAGGGCCATCATGCGGCTGGATTGCGGGTCCATCAGACGGAAACAGTCAGGCGCCAGCGCAGCCCCGGGGCCATCGGCCAGGAGGGTGTCTTCAAACTCCACCAGGGGCGGGTCCACAGGGCTGTAGCCAAAAAACCCGAAGCTTTCCATCAGGCTGGTGATGGCCATTGCCTCACGCCGGGCCTGGTCAGGCATCAGGTCGCTCAATCCGGCTGGCAGCAATCCGGAGGGCAGCAATCCGGAGGGGAGCAATCCTGCTCCGGTCATGTTGGGCGTATCCGCCATGGGGCATTCCAAAGGTTAAGTTACCCTATGTTCCTAGCGCAGCACCCCCCTATTGGCAATGCCAAAGCGGGTTGGCCAAAGCGGATTGGCCAAAGCGGATTGCCAAAGCGATTTGCCAAAGCGATCTGGTGGGGGCATCACGCTGCCCCCGATCACGCCGCATCAAAGGCAAGCCGATCAACCCGGACGACCTGCGGCAGGGTTTTGAGTGCATCCATGAAACCGTCATCGGGTTCACTGTCGATTTCAACAAGGCAGATCGCTTCCCCGCCCGCTTCCCTGCGGCCGAGATGGAAGGTGGCGATGTTGATACCGCGCTCCCCGCAGAGGGAACCAAGATCACCGATAAAGCCGGGCTTGTCGTAATTGCGGATATAGAGCAGCCTGGCGGGAAAATCGCTCTCAACCGGGATGCCCTGAACGTCAACAATGCGCGGCATATCCCCCGCCACCAGCGTTCCGGCGATGCTGCGCTCACCGCCGTCATGGGTGACAGTCAGCCTGATCAGGGTCTGGTAATCACAAGGCCGGTCATGGGTCACCGCCGATACCTCAATACCGCGTGACGAAGCCAGTGTCGCGGCGTTGACGATATTCGCCGCCGCCATCACCGGTTCCATCAACCCGGCCAGCACCGATGCCATCACCGGTTCACGATTGAGGCTGGAGGCATGGCCATCAAATTCGACCTTGACGGCCTTGACCGTATCCCTGGTGACCTGCCCCAGGAATGAGCCCAGCTTTCGGCCTAGGGCCATATAGGGCATCAGAACCGGGGCTTCCTCGGCGGTCATGCTCGGCATGTTGAGGGCGTTTTCAACCGCCCCGGTGAGGAGGAAATTGGCCATCTGTTCAGCGACCTGCAATGCAACCTTTTCCTGCGCCTCAAGCGTGCTGGCCCCCAGATGCGGCGTTACGATGAGGTTGGGGGCATCAAACAGAATATTCTCACGCGCCGGTTCCTCAACAAAAACATCCATGGCGGCCCCGGCAAGATGACCGGTTTCGAGCGCACCCCGCAGGGCCACTTCATCAACCAGCCCGCCCCGCGCACAGTTGATCAGCCGAGCGCCTTTTTTCATTTTCATCATGGCCCCGGCATCAATGATATTGCGGGTCTGGTCCGTCAGCGGGGTGTGGAGGGTGACAAAATCCGCCCGGCCGAGCAGTTCATCCAGTTCCATCTTCTCAACCCCGAGGGTTTTGGCGCGTTCAGGGGTCAGAAACGGATCATAGGCAATGACCTTCATCTTCAGCCCCTGGGCGCGATCCGCCACGATGGAGCCAATATTGCCGCAGCCGACCAGCCCCAGCGTCTTGCCCGTAACCTCGGTCCCGACAAAGGCCGATTTTTCCCATTTGCCCGCCACGGTGGAATGATGCGCCGCCGGGATCATCCGCGACAGGGACAGCATCAGGGTAATGGCGTGTTCGGCGGTGGTGACGGCATTGCCGTAAGGGGTGTTCATGACAACAATCCCTGCCCCGGTTGCCGCCGCCAGATCAACATTGTCAACACCGATCCCGGCGCGGCCAATGACCTTGAGCGCGCTGCCCCTGATGGCATCGATTACCTCAGCCGTGACCTTGGTGGCGGAACGGATCGCCAGCCCGTCATAATCGCCCAGAATCTGGATCAATTCCTCGGCAGGCAGCCCGGGGCGGAAATCAACATCAAGCCCCCTGTCTTTCAGAATGGCTACGGCGGTTTCACTCAGCTTGTCGCTGATCAGTACTTTTGGCATGGGTTATTCTCCCCTTTTATTGAATGTCATCAGGTCTTGAAATGGTCGTTGGCGATTGCGGCGAAGGCCCAGTCGATCCACGGCAGCAGAGCCTTGAGGTCATCAGCCTCAACAGTAGGCCCGCCCCATAACCGGAGGCCCGCCGGGGCATCACGGTAGGCGTTGATATCGAACCCTGCGCCTTCATCCTCCAGCTTTTTGACCATGGTTTTGATGAGCGATTTTCGGGTTGCCTCATCCTCGGCCAGGAACCAGTCTGCGGTGACCCTGATGGTGATCGAGGTGGGTGAGATCGTGGCCGGATCATCCGCCAGAAAGGCGAAATCAGGGTGACCATCAAGCCAGTCACGGACCACGGCAAGGTTGCGGTCAACCCGGTCGAACAACGCCTCCCGCCCGCCAATTTCCACCGCCCATTCGAGGGCATCGATCGCATCCTCAACACACAGCATGGAAGGGGTGTTGATGGTATCACCGTCAAACACGGCACTGGCGAATGCGCCTTTCTTGGTAAGCCTGAAAATCTTGGGCAGGGGCCATGGCGGGGTGAAGTTTTCCAGCCGTTCCACCGCCCTTGGTGACAGGATGATAACGCCATGCCCGCCTTCCCCGCCCAGTGCTTTCTGCCAGGAGAAGGTCACAACATCGAGCCGGTCAAACGGCATTTCCATGGCAAACACGGCCGAGGTGCTGTCGGCGATCACCAATCCTTCACGTTGCGGGCTGATCCAGGATGCATCAGGCACACGGACACCGGCAGCCGTGCCGTTCCAGGTAAAGATGCAGTCGCGGCTGTTATCGTATTGGTGGAGGTCGGGGAGCTGGCCGTATTCAGCCTCAAAGACGCGCAGATCAGCCAGTTTGAGCTGGCTGACAGCATCGGTCAGCCAGGATTTGCCAAAGGCCTCCCAGGCGAAGATATCAACCCCTCGCTCGCCCAGGAGCGACCACATCGCCATCTCGACCGCGCCTGTATCAGAGGCCGGGACAATGCCGATATGATAATCATCAGGCAGGCCAAGGAGGCCGCGCATCAGATCAAGGCAGTGTTTGAGTTTTTTCTTTCCGGGGGATGATCGGTGAGACCGGCCGAGGCAGGCATCACCAAGGGATGAGGTATTCCATCCCGGTCGTTTGCTGGTCGGCCCGCTAGAAAAATGCGGGTTGACGGGAAGTCGCGCAGGACGCGACGGCGAACGCAAAGCAGGTTTCATGGAACCTATCCTCTAACATGTTGCCACCCATTGGGGGATGACGGCCCACTCATTGTTCTATTCGTATTGAGGATAATGTCAAGCGGTTGTATTCATGGCATAGTTCTGTAAATTGGAAACAGGCATCAGGAGGATCAAGCATGAACCCGGTATCCAGACCCGTTATCTATGAGCTCACATCAACCGGCGGGGTCGCGCTCAGCCCATGGTGCTGGCACGCCCGGATGGCGCTGGCGCATAAGGGGATTGAACCTGAAATCCGCCAGCATTGTTTCACCGACAAGGAACCGCTCAAGGCCGCGGGCGGGAAGAGTTTCCCGCTCCTGCTGCTGGATGATGGCACTGTGCTGGATGACAGCATGAAGATCGTCATGCGGCTGGAAGAGGCTGTCCCTCAGCCAACGCTGTTCCCCGGGGGTGAGCCTGCGGTTGCCGCCTACCGGTTCATGCATCGCCATACCCAGCTGATGGTCTTCCCGTCCCTGATCCCGCTGGTGGTCCCGCATATCCCCGAAATGCTGGAGGGCGAGGACCATGACTATTTCATCACCAGCCGCAGGGAACGGTTCGGCATGTCCATGGATGAGGTCGCCAAGGGTGCGGATGCAGCGCGTGAAAGCCTCAACAAGGCGCTGGAGCCGTTTCGCCGGGCCATCACGGGTGGCGGCTATGTCAGCGGCAGCGCGCCCGCCATGCCCGATTACCTGTTGTTCGGGGTATTGCAATGGGCCAGGGTATCCAGCCCCCGGACGATTATTGAGGATGACGATATCATCAAACCCTGGATGGAAAATATCCTCGACCTGTTTGATGGTCTTGGCCGCAGTGAACCCGCCCGGGCAGCCTGACTAACACAAGGATACCTTGCGGGGCCGGGTCAGGCCGAAACCAGCCCTTCAACCACGCCTGCGATCGACCGGGCGGTTTTGTCCATGGCGGTCTGATCACGCGCTTCAACCATGACCCTGATCAGCGGTTCGGTCCCTGATGGCCTGATCACCACGCGGCCATCATTGCCGAGCGAGGCCTCAGCCTCACTGACAGCATCGGTGAGGGCCTTATGGTCAAGCGCGGCGGAAATGATGCTGTGATCCTCACAGGAAATGTTGATGATGCATTGCGGGAAAGCGGTGAAGCGGCGCAGCGCCTCACTTGCCTTATTCCCGGAAACCTTGAGGGCAGCCAGCATCCGCAGCGCGGCCATGAGGCCGTCACCCGACGTGCCGTGATCCGTCATCAGGATATGCCCTGACGGCTCACCCCCCAGGTTGAATCCGGCCTCACGCATTCGTTCCAGAATATAGCGATCACCAACCCGGGTGCGTTCAAGGGTCATGCCCTTGCCATCCAGCCATCCGGCCAGACCATGATTGGTCATGAGCGTTCCGACAACCGTCTGCCCGGCCAGTTCACCCGCGCCTTGCATCTGATCAGCAATAACAGCGAGGCACTGGTCACCGTCAATGGTGTTGCCCCCTTCATCCGCCATGATCAGCCGGTCAGCGTCACCATCCAGCGAAATCCCGATATCAGCCCCGTGTTCGACCACGGCGGCGGCCATGGCCTCAGGATGGACAGCACCACAATCAGCGTTAATATTGAACCCGTCGGGTGCAATCGCCATGGGAATAACCTCAGCCCCCAGTTCAAACAGCACATCAGGGGCAGCGCGATAGCCCGCGCCATTGGCGCAGTCGATCACCACTTTCAGCCCATCGAACCGCATCGACCGGGGGATCACCGTCTTGACGTATTCAACATAGCGGCCGACACCATCCAGCATCCGCCGCGCCCGCCCGAGCCGTTCGGGTTCAGCAAGCGGGATATGCCCGGCCATGATCCCGGCAATCTCTGCCTCAACCTCATCAGGGAGTTTATAGCCATCAGGCCCGAAGAGCTTGATGCCATTGTCGTAATGCGGGTTATGGCTGGCGGAGATCATGACCCCGAAATCAGCCCGCAATGTCCGGGTCAGGTAAGCCACCCCGGGGGTAGGCAGAGGGCCGATCAGGCGCGTATCCATGCCGATGGAGGCAAAACCGGCCTGCAAGGCAGCCTCAACCATATAGCCGGAAAGCCGGGTATCCTTGCCGATCACCACCAGCGGCGGGCGGCCATCGCTGGTATCACCGCGCTGGCCCAGGAAATACTTGCCGGCGGCGAGGGCCAGCCGGATGATGTTTTCGGCTGTCATCGCCCCGGTGTTGATCCGGGCGCGCACACCATCAGTGCCAAAGAGCTGGGACAATTTTTTTCCCTTTCCTGTGATCAGTCAGGCGCATCATACACTTTTGCGGCGGCAATCCCTAGCCTGAAACGATCAGCCCCCGCCCCGGAACGGCATTATTCAGCCGGGGCTGTTGAGCAGCATTGCCTCAGCGCAGCTCAGTGCCTGCACCGTTTCAGGAACATCATGAACACGGATCATCTGCACCCCCTGGCCAAGCGCCATGGCGGCAAGGGCGGTTGATCCGGGCTGGCGATCCCGGGCGGCCTCACCGCGTGAGAAATGGGCAATGGAGGATTTGCGGCTGACACCAAGCAGCACCGGAACCCCCAGCCCGTGATAAAGTGACAGCGACGCCATGATCTGCATGTTGTGCTGGGGTGTTTTCCCGAACCCGAAACCGGGATCAACAGCGATCCGGTCCAGCCCGATCCCGGCATTGCGCAAGGCATCAATCCGGGCTTCAAGCCAGTCAAAGATATCCGTCGGGGCATGGCGATAGCGGGGCGATTTTTGCATTGTGCCTGGCTCACCCTGCATGTGCATGATGATTGTAGGCACCGAGCGCGAGGCGACCAGATCAGCCGCGCCATCATCCCGCAACCCGCCAACGTCATTGATGATCCCGGCACCGTGATCAAGCGCTGATGCCATGACGGCGGTATGGCGGGTATCCGCCGACACCAGATGGCCCTCATCCGAAAGGGTGCGGATAACAGGCAGGATACGGCGCTGTTCCTCATCACGGCTGACGGGTTCCGCGCCGGGGCGGGTCGACTCCCCGCCGATATCAAGAATGGCGGCCCCGGCCTCAACCATGGCGCGGCCTGAGGCGATGGCGGTTTCCTGTTCGGCGTTATCGCCGCCATCAGAAAAACTGTCAGGGGTGGTGTTGATGATCCCCATGACATGCCAGCGGTCCATGCCGAGTGAGGCGAAATCCGGTCTTGGCCTGGTCAGGCGATCCAGCATCAGCCCGGCAAGGGATTCTGCATCAGCCCCGCCCGCCGCGGATTCCTCCAGCAGACGATCGGTTTCAATACGGGCAATGGTGAAATCACCGTTATGGTCGGTCAGCACATCCAGATGACTGAAACCCATCATGCCGCCGGCAAGCCGGTGAAAGCCAGCCTGTTTCAGGTGATCAGACCAGGCAACAAGCCCCGCCGGCATGATCCAGTGGCGATTGCGGCCACCGTTCCGTCCATCATCGCTGAAAGGCGGGACAGGCGGCCGGATCAGGCGTTGCGGGGCAGTCATTAGCCTGATCAGGTCGGCGTATCAGGCGACTGGTCGTTGCTCGGCTTGCGGACAGAACCGGGAATACCCGTGCGGGATTTGCTGCGCGGGGTTTCCACCACTTCATCTTCATTACGAACGATGGTTCCGCCCTCGGCAATGGTCGTGATCTCATCACCCGACAGCGTCTCATATTCGAGCAGGGCCTGGGCAATCAGCTCAAGCTGGTTGCTGTAGCTTTTCAGAAGAGCGGTCGCATCCTTATAGGCACCATCCACAATAGTGCGGATTTCGCTATCGATCTTGAGCGCGGTGGCATCGGACATGTTCTTCTGCTGGGCCACGGAACGCCCCAGGAACACTTCCTGTTCATCAGCCGAATAGGCGAGGAAGCCAAGTTTGTCGGAAAGACCCCATTCCGTCACCATGCGGCGCGCCACATCGGATACCATGCGGATATCGCTCGATGCACCGGTGGTGACCTTTTCCTCACCAAAGATCATTTCTTCGGCAATACGGCCACCGCAGGCCACCCTCAGGTCAGCGAGCAGCTTATCGCGTGCCATCGAAACGCGGTCGCCCTCAGGCAGGCGCATCACCATGCCGAGCGCACGGCCACGGGGAATGATGGTCGCCTTGTGGATCGGGTCGGATGCAGGCTGGTGCAGGGCAACAACAGCGTGACCAGCCTCATGATAGGCGGTCAGTTTCTTTTCTTCATCGGTCATGACCATGGAACGCCGTTCCGCGCCCATCATCACCTTGTCCTTGGCTTCCTCAAATTCAGCCATGGAAACCGTGCGGCGGTTTTTGCGGGCGGCCTGAAGCGCAGCCTCATTCACCAGGTTGGCGAGGTCAGCACCGGAGAAACCGGGGGTGCCGCGGGCAATGATGCGGGCCTCAACATCACCGGCAAGCGGAACCTTGCGCATGTGAACCTTGAGGATTTTTTCACGCCCCAGCACATCAGGGTTAGGCACAACAACCTGACGGTCAAAACGGCCCGGGCGCAGCAGCGCAGGGTCAAGCACATCAGGACGGTTGGTTGCAGCGATCAGGATAACGCCTTCATTGGCCTCAAACCCGTCCATTTCAACCAGCATCTGGTTAAGGGTTTGTTCGCGTTCGTCATTACCGCCACCAAGACCGGCACCACGATGCCGGCCAACAGCGTCAATTTCATCAATGAAGATGATGCAGGGGGCGTTTTTCTTGCCCTGCTCAAACATATCACGGACCCGGCTGGCACCGACACCAACGAACATTTCAACAAAATCGGAACCGGAAATGGTGAAGAACGGGACGTTGGCTTCACCCGCAATCGCCTTGGCGAGGAGGGTTTTACCTGTTCCGGGAGGGCCAACCAGAAGCACGCCTTTCGGGATTTTGCCGCCAAGACGCTGAAAGCGCGATGGATCACGCAGAAACTCAACGACTTCTTCCAGTTCGGTCTTGGCCTCATCAATACCGGCGACATCATCAAAGGTGACGCGGCCATGGTGTTCGGTCAGCAGCTTGGCGCGGGATTTGCCAAAGCCCATGGCACCATTGCGACCACCACCCTGCATCTGGCGCATGAAGAAAATCCAGACACCGATAAACAGCAGCATCGGGAACCAGCCCAGCAGAACCGAGAACAGCCCCGGGGAGTTGCTTTCATCAGGGCGGGCCTGAATGCGGACATTGTTCTGACGCAGAACCGAAACAACATCGGTTTCAGGCGGCATGTAGGATGCGATGGGGATATTGTTATTGGTAACACCATAGAGGTTATTGCCCTCAATAGTGACTTCACGCATATCACCCGATTCAACCTGGGCGATGAAATCAGAATAGGCGACCTTGCTGGCACGCGTGCCGTTGTCCGTATTCTGGAACGCGTTAATAACGGCCAGAATTACAACACCGATAACCATCCAGATGATTACATTGCGGGCCATGTTGTTCATGGTCTCAGCCTTTCTTTAAAACTGTTAGAGGAAGAGATCAGCCGACATCCGATGAATGCCATGCCGGATAGTCCGTAATCCCTGTCCCTGAAATCAACGATATTAAACTTCAAATGGGGGGCAAAGTGGCTTCCGTCAAGAGCCTCAACCCCGTTAATACGTCCTGCTTCGGGTGATACGATAACAGGAATTCGCCAGAATGCGCGGGCTGGAGCCGCAATTTCGCGGAACCGGGCCGGATTTTTCCGCCTCCATGCGGCAAAGCGCGCAGCACCCATTGGCTCAATCACCGCTTTCATGCCGGGGGGCAGGATGATCCGCCAACGCCCATCAAAGAGACACGATGGCCTCAACCCGTCCATGGCAACCGGATGAGGCAAACGTTCAGCCTCGGCAAGGCAGAGGATCCGGCCCCCTGCCCCGCCAGATTTCTCATCATGGGATTTGTGATCATGCCGCCATTCGCAACCGCCGAGGGTCACGTCTTTTTGTTCAAGAAGGGAGCGATCCAGCCTCATGATGCTGGCCCGTTCCACCGGATGAGGTGCTGTCGCCATGGACCGGATCATCCGGTCAAGCAAGGCATGCCGTGCAGTTTCCGGCAAACGGGTAAAGGCCGTGTGATCAATCCAGCCCCAACCGTAAGGGGAAAGCCCCATCTGGCCGCTCATGGCCGCCTCAAGCGCGGTGTGGAGGCGGCTATTCAGCCCATCCGATGCCCGGGCAAGCCGCAACAGATCAGGCGCAAGCCCCGATACTGCCTGCTGCTTTCGAACCCTGACCCGTTCGAACCGGTCATCATGATTGGACGGGTCATCCACCACGGCAATCCCGCTGGCATTGAGGCAGGCATGCAAATCAGCCTGATCGAGATCAAGGAAAGGCCTCGCCAGCCTGACCCCGCCATGATGGGTGAGGCGTTGCATCCCCGCAAGGCCGGTAAGGCCTGACCCGCGGGACAGCCGCATCTGCACGGTTTCAGCCTGATCACCGGCATGGTGGGCCGTCACGATCACCGCATCATGCGGGGCCGCGGCATCAGCCAGCAGCTGATAGCGTTGCGCGCGGGCCCAGGCCTGCACCCCCCCTTTGGGCGGGGATGAGCCGACAGTGGCGATGGAAGCATCCAGCCCCAGCGCGTGAAGCCGGGAGCAGACCCCCCGGGCTTCGCTGGCCGAATTGGGGCGGATGCCGTGATCAACCACCATGGCCCTGAGCGGAAAGGGCGGTTTCAGGAGGGATTGCCGGGTTGAATTTTCATGGGGTTTTTCAGCATGAGCGTTCCACCAGTGGTGAAAGGCCAGTGCCATGGCCATGCTGTCAGCCCCGCCGGAGATCGCAAGCAGGACCGGATGGGTCCATGGATCAAGGCCGAGCGCATCAATCAGCGCGATGCAGCGCTGAATGGCCTTATTCGGGGCAAGCAGCCGTGAGTTTAAGTTTGTCGAGTCGTTCAAAGAAACTCTCAGTCGGGTTTGGTACCAGCGATGGCAGGGAAACCAGCAGCTCACAAACCTCTTCCTTGGTTGCAAAATTGGTCACGGCTTCACCAATCCAGAGCGTTGTTTTTTCAACCCTGGCATCATTCGGCCAGCTTGTCTGAAACTCGGAGAAGGTCATGGCAGCCTTTTCATAGGAACCGCGCATGAACTGAACCCGGCCAAGCCAGAAAGAGGCATCGGCAGCGCGGCTGTGATCAGGGTTGACGCTGATAAATTCATCAAACGCCTGTTCCGCCATATCGAGATCATTCTGGAGCGCCTTGCCAAGGGCAAACCTGTATTGTTCATCCGCATCAGCATTCGGCAGCACTGATACCACTTCAACAGGCTCAGCCACAGGGTTGGCCTCAGGCTGGTCCAGCCCGGTTGTGGTGGAAACGTTGTCAGCCAGCGGGTCAACAGCCGCAAGGGGCTGTTCTGCACCAGAGGCGGCCAATGTATCCTCACTGCCCGGCTCACGCACCGTCAGTTCACTATTCAGCGTTTCG
The DNA here is from genome assembly GCA_002457135.1 of SAR116 cluster bacterium MED-G04. Taxonomy (GTDB): domain Bacteria; phylum Pseudomonadota; class Alphaproteobacteria; order Puniceispirillales; family UBA1172; genus UBA1172. Next base: position 2,565 of record NTKX01000040.1, on the reverse strand, counting down.
TTATCAATTGACCACAATGCCTCCTGATTTTCGGAGGATTGCAGGCTGGATGATGGCGGTGTCCCCGCCCCGATGCCTGACGGGGAGGACGGCGCGGTCTGGGCGATGGAATTTTCGATCCCCATGCGCATCAGGCTTTCAACGCGCTTTTCAACCCTCAACAGGCGAAATTCGTTATCACTGGCAACCCCGAGAATGCGTTCCATCCGATTGCTCAGCACGGTGATCTGATCAGACAGTTTTTCAATCTGGTTGCGGGTCGTTGACAGGTCACGCGCTGAATTGCCCTGATTGCCTTCCAGCGATTGCTTGATGGCCCGCATATCCTCTTCAAGGATGCGGCGGATATCCTTCATCGCTTGTTCCAGGGATTCAACACGTTCCAGCACTTCGAGCGGGGATGATTGCGCCATCACCGGCGCGGGCGTGATAGCCAATACCATCATCAGCGCAAGGCCTATAACCGGCCCGGCCTGCGTCAGGAACAATCGTGGGGAAATTCTGGAAACGGGGATAAGGGTAATCAGCTTCATGTCTGCTTTCCGGTGCATGAATTATCGTCAACCAAGCTATACAATGAGTTTTGGTCCGAATTAAGGCAAGAAAAAACCCGGCCAGGTGAGGCCGGGTTTTTTGAAATGCGGTAAAAAAACTAACGGATGATGCTGACGGACCGGCGGTTCTTCGCCCAGGCCTCATCATTGGAGCCAACCATCTCGGGGCGTTCCTTGCCGTAGGAAATAGTCTTGATCCTGGCACCATCGATACCCTGGGCAACGAGAAAGTCGCGGGCCGCAGAAGCACGCCGATCCCCGAGGGCAAGGTTGTATTCACGGGTGCCGCGTTCATCGGCGTGACCCTCAACCGTGATCCGAACGGATGGGTTGGAGCGAAGGAAAGCTGCCTGTGCGTTAAGCGTGGATTTTGCATCCGCGGAAAGGGCAGAACTGTCGAAATCAAAATAGACCTTGTTGCCGATGCTGACCAGTTCTTCGTCCTTGGTCATCGTTGATGAACCGCTGCTGCTGCTGGTTGAGCCGCCGCTTGCTGAGCTGGATGAAGAAGAGGAAGAGGATGTATCGCTGGAACCAGAGGCACCTGAACCTGCTGCATCACCGGCATCTTTCGGAGCGGTTTCGCAGGCTGCCAAAAAGGCAACAACCGCAAAAAGCGCAAAAATTCGGTTGATCATTGGATTTACTCCCGATGTTTCGCCGGAAACACCGGCCATTGCTATCCTAGGTTTAAACTGAAATAGACTGTTACTTCAATCATTAATTTCGAAATTTGTCAATATTTTCGCTTGTAAACAGGTCATTTGCCAAGGTTTTAGCACAGAAACCTGCTTTCGGGTGAAATCAGGGTAGTCTGGGTGACCAGGCCGGATCGGAGGCAAAGGTGGGCGTGATCATACGGCGTTCATTAAACCCGGTGATATCAATCCGGTATAGATAAGACTCCCCGCCACTGCCGTCACTCTCGGTCGGGTTTTGCTTGAAATACATCAGCACCCGGCCATTGGGCGCCCAGGTCGGGGCTTCCACCAGAAACCCCCTGGACAGCAGGCGTTCACCCGTGCCATCGACATTCATGACCCCGATGTAAAACTCGCCCCGATACATTTTCGTGAACGCGATCATATCACCGCGCGGCGACCAGACCGGGGTTGCGTAACGCCCCTCACCAAAGGAAATCCGCTTCACCCCGCGGCCATCAGCCTTCATCACATAGAGCTGCTGGGTGCCGCTCCGGTCAGAGTTGAAAACGATCCGGCTGCCATCGGGGGAATAGGATGGTGACGTGTCAATCGACGGGCTTTTCGTCAGCTGGGTCACACTTTGTGTCGACAGGTCCATCTCAAAAATATCGGTCAGGCCGGATTTTGCCAGCGACATGATCAGCTTCTTGCCATCAAAGGAAAAGCGCGGGGCAAAGGTCATGCCCGGGAACGTACCCAGCAATTCGGACTGGCCGCTGCTGACATTCATCAGGTAGACGTTCGGGTTGTCATTGAAGTAATCGAGATAGGCGATTTCCTGGACCATCGGTGAAAACCGGGGGGTCAGCACCAGCGATGACCCATCGGTCAGGTAGGAATGGTTATGACCATCCTGATCCATGATGGCGAGCCGCTTGACGCGCCGGTTGGCAGGGCCGCTTTCCTCAACATAAACAATGCGTGTATCGAAATAGCCTTCATCCCCGGTCCAGCTTTCGAACACCAGATCAGCGATCTGATGCGAAATCCGGCGCAGCCCCAGTTCAGAGACTTCACCTTCACCGGCGACAATCTCCCGCTCGGTCACAACATCCCAGAGAATGAACACAACCTCGATCATCCCGTTGGTGTCACGGGTGGCGGAACCGACCAGCAATGCCTTGACCCCGAGCGGGGCCCATTCAGCGAAATCAGGGCGAATGGAAGGGTCAGCCGGTGGCGGTATCAGGGCTGCGGAAACTTCAGGCGAAAACATGCCTGATCCGGCCAGATCGTTTGAGATAATCTCGGCAATCAGCAACCCGTCCGTGCTGGGCAAACCATCAATACCGGTAAAATTGGCGATC
>NTKX01000004.1 GCA_002457135.1 SAR116 cluster bacterium MED-G04 | reverse complement strand
CTGATCTGGCCCACCTGATTGCCCCGAAAGGGTCGGTCACGCTGGAGGGAATTTCCCTCACCGTCAATGAAGTCGATGGTCGCCGTTTCGGGATCATGGTCATTCCGCATACATGGGATAACACCACGCTCAAACACCGCCAGCCCGGCGACAAGATTAACCTTGAAGCCGATATGCTCGCTCGTTATGTTGCACGTATATTAAATCACGGGGGCTGATCAGTATGGACGATCAACAGGTTGCTGGCCTTTCCGATATAGATGAAATCATTGAGGCTGCCCGGCGCGGGGAGATGTTCATCCTTGTCGATGATGAAGACCGCGAAAATGAGGGCGATGTGTGTATTCTGGCTGAACACGCCACCCCGGAAGCCGTCAATTTCATGGCCAAGCATGCCCGTGGGCTGATCTGCCTTGCCATGGAACGCAAGCGGATTGAACAGCTTGGCCTGTCGATGATGGAACAGCGTCATGAATCGCGTCACCAGACAGCCTTTACGGTGTCGATTGAGGCGCGGGACGGCGTGACCACGGGCATTTCGGCGCATGACCGCGCCCGCACCATCCAGATTGCCAGCAATCCCCAGTATTCATCCAGTCATATCACCACGCCGGGGCATATCTTCCCCCTGATGGCGCGGGATGGCGGCACCCTGGTCCGGGCTGGTCATACCGAGGCGATGGTTGATATCGCCCGTCTGGCCGGGTCCACCCCCGCCGGGGTTATCTGTGAGATCATGAAGGATGATGGCACCATGGCGCGGCTGCCTGACCTGATGCCGTTTGCGCGTGAACACGGGCTGAAGATCGGCACCATCGCTGATCTGATCGCCTGGCGGCGACAGCGTGAAACGATTGTCCGGCGTGGCGGCGAGACGGTGATCAATTCTGTCTATGGCGGTGAATGGCGCATGATCGTTTTCGTCAATACCGCCAGCTATGCTGAACATGTGGCCCTGATCAAGGGTGATATTTCATCTGATGAACCGGTGCTGGTGCGGATGCATGGCATGAATATCCTGACCGATGTTCTGGGTGAAACCGGTGGTGGCCGGACCGGGCTGGAAATCCAGTCCGCCATGCGCGCCATCAATGAGGAGGGCAGGGGCGTTATCGTGATGCTGCGTGAACCCAGCCCGACCACCCTATCCGATCAGGTCAGCAAGCGGGCTGGCGGCGGTGTCCCGACCGAAGGTGAAATCCGTTCCTACGGTGTCGGTGCGCAGATCCTGCTGGAACTTGGCATCAGTGAAATGATATTGCTATCGAATACACAGCGCAATATAGTCGGGCTCGACGGCTACGGGCTGACCATCAACGGTTACCGTGCCATTCAGCCGGAATAATCATCGGTTATTCATCCCCTCAATGTCCAAGGTTTGTCCATGCCCGATAAAAGACAACGTTTTCTGATCGTCGAGGCACGGTTCTATCAGGACCTGGCTGATGCGCTGGCCGAGGGTGCCATCGCCGCGCTCGATCAGGCCGGGGCGGATCATGATCGCCTTGAAGTGCCTGGCGCTCTCGAAATCCCCGGGGCGATTGCCATGGCCAGCCAGCGCCGTGACGGGCCGGTCTATGACGGCTACATCGCGCTTGGATGCGTCATTCGCGGTGAAACCTATCATTTTGAAATTGTCTGCAACGAAAGCGCCCGCGCCATCATGGACCTAACCGTGGCCGAAATGCTGCCCATAGGCAATGGTATCCTGACGGTTGAAAACAGCGAACAGGCCTGGGAACGGGCTGATCCCGGGCGCAAGAACAAGGGCGGTGATGCCGCCCGTGCCGCCCTCGCGATGGCCGCAACCGCCCGGGGCTTTGAAGTGCTGGACCATGATTAATCCTGACCATCCCCCTATTGATGAAGACGACAGGCCGGATGATGCCTCCCTTGGGGAGGCTCCCGAAGAAGAACGCCGTCCTCTGTCAGTGCGGCGGCGTTCGGCATCACGCCTGGCGGCGGTGCAGACACTGTTTCAGGTCTGGGCCAGTGAACGCCCTGCCACCGAGGTTGTGCCATCGTTCCGCAATCATTTTCTGCCAACCCTGCTGACCGATTTCGATATCGACAGGATTGATGAAGATCACTATACCAGCGTCGTTTTCACCGTGCTTGACCGGCGTGAGGACATTGACGCGATGATCATGCCCCTCCTGAAAGATGGCTGGACCATGGACCGCCTGAGTGAGGTTGATCGTTCGGCGTTGAGGGCGGCTTGCATTGAGCTGCAATCCCTTGCCCATGTTCCGGTCCGCACCGTGATGAATGAATACACCGCCATTGCCGAAACATGCGGTGGTGACTACGCCTTTGTTAATGCCGTCCTGGACCGGCTGTCGCGTGATTTGCGCAAGGCTGAAATGGACGCGGGCTGACCCGCCCCTAAACCGGCTCAGTCAACAACCCCCGTCACCACCCTGATTGCCAGCCGGGCAACCGCAGAATGCTTAGTTTTCTATTGCTTTGAAGACATGCTTTGATTATAAGCGTGGCTAATCATGATGGCCCTGTTCAGGGGCTGCATGCGGCTTGTTTCTTCAGGCCATCTGGGGAGTTTTCGGCTAACTGGGGGCCGGTCTTCTCCGTAACTCCAATCCCTTAGGGCTAAAATAATGAGCATTGTAGATTTTTCCATTCTCTGCGGTGTTGTTGGTCTTGTCTATGGTATCTGGGCAGCAAGAAGTGTTCTTGCCGCTGATGCCGGCAACGCCCGCATGCAGGAAATCGCCGGCGCCATTCAGGAAGGCGCACGAGCATATCTTAACAGGCAGTACACCACCATCGGTATCGTTGGTGTGGTTGTTGCTGTGATCCTGGTCGTGACGCTCGGCACCTATGTTGCCGTTGGCTTTGTAATCGGTGCTGTTTTCTCCGGTATCGCCGGATACATCGGGATGAACGTTTCGGTTCGTGCCAATGTCCGCACCACTGAGGCCGCTCGCCACTCGCTCTCCGGCGCGCTGGATATCGCTTTCAAGTCCGGTGCCATTACCGGGATGCTGGTTGTTGGCCTCGGTCTCATCGGTGTTGCCCTTTACTACCGTATTCTGGTTGGCCTTGAGCTGAGCGAACGCCAGGTGATCGAAGCCCTGGTCGCGCTTTCGTTTGGTGCCTCGCTGATTTCGATCTTCGCCCGTCTTGGTGGCGGTATCTTCACCAAGGGCGCTGACGTGGGTGCTGACCTCGTCGGCAAGGTTGAGGCCGGTATCCCTGAGGATGACCCCCGCAACCCTGCCGTGATCGCCGATAACGTCGGTGATAACGTTGGTGACTGCGCCGGGATGGCCGCTGACCTGTTTGAAACCTACGCTGTGACGCTGGTGGCCACCATGCTGCTGGCCGCTATCTACGGCCTGGGTGAGGCTGCCCTGACATTCCCGATGGCCATTGGCGCTGTCTGTATCATCACCTCGGTGATCGGCACGTTCTTTGTTCGCCTCGGGGCCTCACAGAACATTATGGCTGCTCTTTACAAGGGTTTCATTGCAACCGCGGTTCTTTCCGCTGCCGCGATTTATTTCCTGACCCAGCAGATGTTCGCCGGTGACGCGATGATGATGCCGTATTTCTGGTGCTCCATTGTTGGCCTCCTGGTAACAGGTGCGCTTGTCTGGATCACGGAATACTACACTTCAACCGAATATCGCCCGGTGCGCACGGTGGCCAAGGCCTCTGAAACCGGTCACGGCACCAACGTGATCTCCGGTCTCGCCATGTCCATGGAAGCCTGCGCCGTACCCGCCATCATCATTGCTGCCGGTATCATTGCCGCGTTCCAGCTGGCTGGTATTTACGGGATCGGCATTGCCGCCACCACCATGCTTGCCCTGGCCGGGATGGTTGTTGCCCTTGATGCCTACGGTCCGGTGACGGATAACGCCGGCGGTATCGCCGAGATGTCCGAACTGGATGAAAGTGTCCGTAACGTGACTGATGCGCTTGACGCTGTCGGTAACACCACGAAAGCCGTGACCAAGGGTTACGCCATCGGTTCCGCCGGTCTGGCTGCCCTTGTCCTGTTTGCGGCCTATACCGAGGACCTCAACCACTATTTCCCTGAGCTGCAAGGCCAGATCGACTTCAACCTCAAGGATCCTTATGTTGTTGTCGGCCTGATCATCGGCGGTATGCTGCCTTACCTGTTTGGTTCGCTTGGCATGCAGGCTGTTGGCCGTGCCGGTGGTGCTGTGGTGCAGGAAGTGCGCCGCCAGTTCCGCGAAATCGAGGGTATCATGGAAGGCACAGCCAAGCCTGATTACAGCCGTGCGGTTGATCTTTTGACCCGCTCTGCCATCAAGGAAATGATCATTCCTTCGCTGCTGCCAGTGCTGGCCCCGGTGATCCTCTACGGCGTGATGGTTGTGACCGTTGATCAGGCTGCTGCCCTGACGGCGGTTGGTGCCATGCTGCTTGGCACGATTGTGACGGGTCTCTTTGTTGCTATCTCCATGACCGCCGGTGGTGGTGCCTGGGATAACGCCAAGAAATACATTGAAGACGGCAACCATGGCGGCAAGGGTTCCGAAGCCCACAAAGCCGCTGTTACCGGTGATACGGTCGGCGATCCCTACAAGGATACCGCTGGCCCCGCCGTTAACCCGATGATCAAGATCATCAACATTGTTGCTATCCTGATGCTGGCGGCAATCGCCCACTGATCAGGCGCCCACTGATCAGGAAGAATGTTCACTCATGAAAAAGGCCCTTCTCAGCAAGGGCCTTTTTTATTGCCGGGTAACAGGATTACTGGCTCAAACCGCCGCGCTGAACATTCCTGAACATCTGTTCCAGGATGCCGTAGGTATTGCCGGGTGTCGGGGTTTTTTCATCACGGTGAAAGATCGTCCGGCCGGTCTGCTCATCGGTGATATCAATGGCGGTGATGAGGCCGGTGTCATTGTAGGAGAAGGCAACAATGGTGCGGTTGATGGTTTCTTTCCGCGCCCCCGGCTTTTCTTCCATGATCTGGGTGATGTAGTAAACCTTGCCGCTGTCAAAGGCACCCGTGGCCGATGGTTTGCCAAACAGGGCCTCAACCTCGATCAGGCGGGTCTTGCCCGGCTCGACCTTGGAAAGGGAAAGCGGATCAAGCTGATTTCCATGATTATAAACGCGGCTGCTGCACCCGCCCGAAACAAGGGCAGTAAGTGCAATTGCTGTCAGTCCATAAGCGAAAATTCTTTTGGGATATGTCGTGTTCATGGTATTCAACATTAGCATCAGTTTGTTGCTGATGTCATGCCGTCTTTCTTATGGCGGGTCAATTGATTTAATTCAGATTTGGCGATGTTTAACTGGCTAAGCAACAAGGTGGAGCAATGGGCGCGTCCGGCGAATGATGCGTCCTTTGCCCTGTATCAGACCGTCGCCACCGCGGCGCGGAATGGTGATTTTTATCAACGGTTCTCGGTTGATGACGGCCTCGATGGCCGATTTGATACCCTGACCCTCAACGCGGTGCTGGTGGTCCGGCGTTTATCCGCCATCCCCGATAATGCGGGGGAGGAGCGCGCCCAGGGCCTGATTGATACCATGTTTGCTGATCTTGACCTCGGCCTGCATGAAATCGGGGTCAGCGAAAACAAGGTCGGCAACAAGGTCAAGACCATGGCCAAGGCCTATCTCGGCCGCATGACCGCCTATGATACCAGCATTGCCGCCAATGATCGCGCTGCCCTCGCCCTTGCGCTTGAACGCAATCTCTATCGTGATAATGGTGAAAACGCCCTTGAAAACGGGCTGGTTGATGCTGTTCTGGCTGCTGATCAGGCCCTTTCCGGTATTGCCGATGCTGATCTTGATGCTGCCACGGTGGGGGAAGCCCTGTCTCACCTGTCGTCCCCCAGGGTTGACGGGTAAGGGGAGGCAGAAATGCTGGATATCGTCTTGAGGGTGGAAACCCTTGATCAGGGAAAACCCCATAAACTCAGCATCAACGCCGAGCGGGTGGATTGCACCACCCTGGCCGAACGATTTGGCTGGGTCGATGTTTGCAGCCTGACAGCCGAATTGAAGGCAAAATCAATAGCAGACCGGGCCTATGATATCAGGGGCCGGATCGAAGGCGCGATTATCCAGCGCTGCCGGGTTACAGGCAATCCGGTACCCGAATCCATTGCCATTGATGTTCACGAACGGTTTGCCAGCCTTGCGGATGATGACGGGGAGGCTGAAATCGACCCTATGGCGGTTTCGGTTGAGGTTATTGAAAATGGCGTTATTCCTGTTGGGGAGATGATCGCCCAGCTGGTCGGGCTGGAGGCTTCGGCATGGCCTCGTGACCCCGAAGCCGAGGGGTTTGTGACCGCGGATCGCCTCGATGATCCGACGCATCCCTTTGCCTCTCTTGCCGAATGGAAGAAAAAACTCTAAAAAAGACGCTAACGAGCAGAGGCCGGATACAATCGCTAACACTTCACCAAAATCTTTGCGTATTGCCATTGATGCCATGGGTGGCGATCAGGCCCCCCGTGTTGTTATCAACGGGCTGTCCAATGCCATGCGTACGAACCCGGATATCGATCCTATACTGGTCGGTGATCGTGATCTGATCAGCCCGCTGATTGAAAAGCATCCCAACCTGGCCGGAACCCGTATTGTCCATACAACCGATGCTGTTGCCGCTGATGAGAAACCGTCACAGGCCCTGCGCAACGGCAAGAACACCTCCATGCGGCTGGCGATTGATATGGTCGGCGCGGGGGAGGCTGATGCCGTTGTCTCGGCTGGCAACTCCGGGGCCTTGATGGTCATGGCCCTGATGGGATTGCGCACCATGGAAGGGATTGATCGCCCGGCCCTGGCCGCCTATGTCCCTACCGAGGAAAAACCCTGCTGTATTCTCGATCTCGGGGCGAATATTGATTGCTCAACCCGCCACCTGGTCCAGTTTGCCATCATGGGGGATGCCTTTGCCCGTGTCACCAGCGGTCGGCCGTCACCCAGCATTGGCCTGCTCAATGTCGGTGAGGAAGAACAGAAAGGCAGCACCAAAGTACGCGATGCCGCCACCATTCTTTCCAACCCCGAGGTCAAGCTGAATTACGCCGGTTTTGTTGAAGGCGATGATTTCACCCGGGGGACGGTTGACGTGATCGTCACTGACGGGTTTTCAGGCAATATCGCGCTCAAGACCGCTGAAGGCACGGCCAAATTCGTGACAACGATGATGCGCCGCAGTTTCAAATCCTCCCTCCTGTCGAGGCTTGGATACCTGCTGGCGCGGCAATCCCTGAAAGAGCTTCGCCGCAAGCTCAACCCCCAGACCTATAACGGTGCGGTGCTGCTTGGCCTGAACGGCATTGTCGTAAAATCGCATGGCAGCGCGGATGCCAAGGGCTTTGCCAATGCGATCGGTGCCGCTGTCACCATGATCAGGCAGGATTTTATGAGTGATCTGAAACAATCGGTTGAACGGTCCGTGATGGCGATTGAAACGCTTCAGAAGGATGAGGACTGATCAGCATGCGTCAAACTTTGATTACCGGAACAGGGTCGTATCTTCCAGAACGCATTATCACCAACGATGATCTGGCCGCCCGCATGGACACCAGCGATGAATGGATTCGCCAGCGCACAGGCATAGGCCAGCGTCACATGGTTGCCGAGGGGCAGAAAACATCGGACCTTGCCATTGCCGCCGGTGAAAAGGCGCTTGAACACGCTGGCCTCAATGCCACTGATCTTGACTGCATCATTATCGCCACCACCACCCCTGATGATACCTTTCCGGCAACAGCGGCCACGGTTCAGGCCGGGCTTGGGGCCAGCAATGCCTTTGCCTTTGATGTTCAGGCCGTCTGTGCCGGTTTTGTCTATGGGCTGGATGTCGGCGACAGCATGGTCAAATGCGGCAAGGCCAACAAGGCGCTGGTCATCGGGGCGGAGAGTTTCACCCGCATTCTGGACTGGGAGGATCGCTCAACCGCGGTGCTGTTCGGTGACGGGGCAGGGGCCGTGGTGCTTGAGGCATCGGAAGACCATGACGGCTGGGGCATTCTGTCCTCAACGCTTTATACCGATGGCCGGTTCAAGGATATCCTCTATGTCGATGGCGGTGTTTCCAGCACTGGCACGGTCGGCCATGTCCGCATGAAGGGCAGGGAAGTGTTTCGCCACGCTGTTGAAAAGCTGTCATCCTCCATGGAAGCCGCGCTGAAGATTTCAGGGCTTGAGGCATCGGATGTTGACTGGCTGGTGCCGCATCAGGCCAACCTGCGCATCATCGACAGCATGCAGAAGAAGCTCAATCTGGATGAGAACAAGGTTGTTCGCACCGTTCACGAACACGCCAACACATCAGCCGCATCGATACCGCTGGCGCTTGATACGGCGGTAGCGGACGGCCGGATCAAGCCCGGCCACGTCATCGCGTTTGAGGCTATCGGGGGCGGGTTGAGCTGGGGGGCGGCGCTGGCACGTTTCGGCAAGCCCTGATTTCTGCTGTTTTTGGCGGGATTAATCCTCAATATTTCAATATTAGTATTTGACGGTACCCTCTTTTTTGTTAAGGTGACGCTATGGGAAAGTCAGTTATCAGAGCAGATTTAGCGGAATCAATTTACCAGCAGATTGGGCTGTCCCGCAGCGAATCCGCTGATATTGTCGCTACAATTCTGGAAGAGGTTTCGCTTTCCCTCGAAAAAGGGGAGACCGTGAAAATCTCCTCGTTCGGCAGCTTTTCTGTTCGCAGCAAGTCTGAACGGATTGGCCGCAACCCCAAAACAGGCCAGGAAGTGCCGATCACTCCCCGCCGTGTTCTTTCGTTTCGACCATCCCATATTCTCCGTGATCGCCTGAACGACGACTAACCGGGGGGGCCGCCATGGTTGAAAAGGCACCTGAAGCATTCCGCAATATCTCTGAGGTTTCGTCCCTGTTGGGCATACCGGCGCATGTCCTGCGGTTCTGGGAAACGCGGTTCAATCAGATCAAGCCGATCAAACGCAGTGGCGGTCGCCGTTATTACCGACCCGATGATATTACGCTCCTGAAACGGATACGCTCTCTCCTTTATGATGAGGGCTATACCATCAAGGGCGCCCAGCAGGTGTTGAAGGAACGTTCAGCGGGTGCAGCACCAGCCGCCACGGCACCTGTCCCTGATACCGCCCGTGCCTTGTCGCTCTTGCATCAGGCAAATGATCGTCTCGCCAGGCTTTAGGCTTCCGTCTCTGGCACCCCGGCTTTAATCCCCTCACTGATTTTTCTTCTCAAGTTGATCCGGCTTCGCTATAAGAAGTCAGTCGGAGTGTAGCGCAGCCTGGTAGCGCACCATACTGGGGGTGTGGGGGTCGTGGGTTCAAATCCCGCCACTCCGACCATTCTCACCAAATCCCCAACATTTTCAGGCCTTTGCATGAAGCCATTTGACTATTTTCTCTATGGCGTGACGCTGTTCGGCTGGTCAACCAGCTGGATCGGGCTGAAATGGCAACTCGGCGTTGTCGATCCTGAAGTATCGGTTTTCTGGCGGTTTCTGATTGCCGGGATGGTGATGGTTGTGATCGCCTCGATCAGCCGTGCGCCGCTGATGCTGTCACCCCGTGAACATATCAGGCCGGCCGCGCTGGGACTGTTTATCTTTTCGCTCAATTTCTCGCTCTATTACAACGCTGGCCTGTGGGTGACATCCGGGCTGCTGGCGGTTGCCTTTGCGCTCGCATCATCGGTGATCATGCTGCTTGATGCTGGCCTCACCAGGCGGATGCCGAGGCTTTCGCATCTGGGTGCTGCCCTCATCGGCTTTATCGGTGTTGGCATTCTCTATGCCCCCGAAATTGATTTTTCCGAACTGAATTTGGCGTTGGGAGCCGGGGCCATGACCAGCTTTGTGCTGTGCCTGATCGGTACGCTCAGTTTTTCGGTTGGCAGTGTGATTTCCGCATCCAGCCAGCGTCAGGGGTTTTCGGTCATGACCATGAATGCCTGGGGGATGATGTATGGCGCGGTCTATCTCTTTGCCTGGAACTTTTATCAGGGCAATACCTTTACCGTTGAATGGACGGTGCCGTATCTGGGCGGATTATTCTGGCTTGCCATCATATCATCGGTGGCAACGTTTTCATCCTACCTGCTGCTGGTTGGCCGGATCGGCCCGGGCCGGGCAGGCTATGCCACCGTGGTGTTCCCGGTTTTCGCCCTGCTGATTTCATCAGCCCTTGAGGGGTATGAATGGACGCTGTTATCCATCCTCGGGATTGCCCTTGTAGCGGGCGGAAACGTGCTGATTCTCCGCCGCTAGGTCAGCCTGTTTATTCAGGTAAAGGCCAGTGTCGCCATGGAAAGGCCGGCCGCAATCGTCAGCCCGTGGCGCAGCCGCATGTACCAGCCCGGGATCAGCCCCAGAGCGAGGGCAAACCGGTCAACCCCCCAGCAGATCAGCAATCCGGCCAGCATGGGGAGCGGCCTCACCGGGGCTGGCAGGAAAAGCACCAGCGTTACCGCCAGTGACGGCAGGATTGACCAGACCAGCCAGGCGTTACGCTTGCCCTCGTTACTGATGGCAAGCCCCCAATGCACGGCCCCCAGAAAAACGATGATCGTCCCGGCATAGATGGTGCCGAGCTGGAGCGCATAAATCCGGTGGATCGGCTCACCATAAAGCCAGGCCAGCGCGGCCGCGGCAAAGGGGATAACCCCGCCCCAGCCGAGCAGGCTTGCCATCATGGGTGGCCGCGATCCGTTCATCCGGTAATCGCGCTGAAACCCGCAGCGGTGATGCCGGCAATAGCAGCGGCTTCATCGTTGTCGGAAACGTCACCGGAAATTCCGATTACGCCAACCACCTTGCCATTGTCTTCGATCAGAACGCCGCCGGGTACGGGAACAAGATCACCACCAGCGGTACCGTTGATGGCGGAAACAAAATAAGCCTGCTGTTCTGCGCGCGCCATCAGGGCGCGTGACCCCATGCCCAGCTGGATGGCCCCGTTGGCCTTGCCAAAGGCAATTTTGGATCGCATGATGCTGACACCGTCCTCGGACTGTGCCGCCACCAGGGCAGCGCGGTCATCGAGGATGATCACGCTCAGCGGTTTGAGGTTTTCCTGGCGTGCGTGTTCAAGCGCAGCCGAAATGATAGTGTTTGCTTTTTCAAGCGTAAGTGGCATTTTTATCTCCCGATTAATTCTGCCACCTGTTTACCCATTATGATAGCGTATCGCAACGCCAAACAGAAGGATTCCGATGACTATTCACCCGCCTGCACTTGTCTTTAAAATCTGCCCTGAAACCATCTGGCGTGAGGCTGAGAAAGAAGGGGCATTTCACGGCTCCGGCATTGATCTTGAGGACGGGTATATCCATTTCTCAACATCCGATCAGGTGGCCGAAACCGCCTGGCTCCATTTCAATGGTGTTGAGGGGCTGATGCTGGTGGCGGTGGCAACCGATAAAGTCGCGCTCACATGGGAGGAGGCGAGGGGAGGCGTAATGTTCCCCCATCTTTACGCCTCGCTGGGGATGGATCAGGTGCTGTGGGCGGTGGCCATACCCCTGGGGGATAATGGCCAGCATGTCTTCCCTGAGACGATCCCGCCCTTCACCCCTGATCCGTCGGCTTAATCATTTGCCTGATCGGTCTTCCCTGCTATAACGGCCTGATCGCGGATGTGGTGAAATTGGTAGACACGCCAGATTTAGGTTCTGGTGCCGCAAGGCGTGGGGGTTCAAGTCCCTCCATCCGCACCAGTTTGTTTTGCCATTTTCAGCGTCATTTAACCAAGGGAAACAGAAACGATGCGTAATTTTTCTTATCCCGGCCGTTCTGCTGTTCGCGCCCGGAACGCCATGATCACCACGTCCCATCCCATGGCCACGGCCGCGGGGCTGAAGGTATTGACCGAGGGCGGCAGCGCCGTGGATGCGGCTATTACGGCGGTGGCGGTCCAGACCATGGCCGAACCCCATATGACCGGCATTGGCGGGGATTGCTTTGCGCTGATCTCCCCTGACGGGTCCGCTGATATCAAGGCGATGAATGCATCGGGGCGTGCGCCCCAGGGCATTTCCGCTGCTGCCCTGACGGATCAGGGGATGACTGAAATCCCCCGCTATGGCCCGCATGCGATCACGGTACCCGGTGCCGTTGATGGCTGGTGGCGATTGCATCAGCGGTATGGCCGGCTTGACTGGGACAGGCTGATGCAACCGGCGGTGGATTACGCCAGCGATGGAATCGCCGTGCATGACCGTGTGGCCCGCGACTGGGGGCGGAGTGTTGAGAATGTCACCGATGATCCCGATGCTGCGGCCCAGTACCTGAATAGCGGCAAGGCCTATCAGGCGGGTGAGGTTTTTTGTCATCCCAAATTGGCCGAAACCATGCGCATTATCCAGCAACATGGCCGTGACGGTTTCTATCAGGGGCCGGTGATGGAAGACATGGTGGCCAAGTTGCAATCCGTGGGCGGGTTCCATCAGGAAAAGGATTTCACCGATACCGAGGCCAGCTTTGTTGACCCTATCCGTGCCGATTACCGGGGCCATACAGTGTGGGAATGCCCGCCGAACGGTCAGGGCGTAACAGCACTGTTGCTGCTGCGCATGATGGAACGGTTTGATCTGGAAACCCTTTCCGACCGTGATCGGATCCATGTACTGGCTGAGGCCGCCAAACTGGCCTATCACCTGCGTGATACCTACCTTGCTGACCCATCCTTCAGCCCGGTGCCGGTGGAATGGTTGCTGGCGGATGAGCAGGTTGACGGTTTTGTTGCCATGATCAGTCGAGACAAGGCGACCGAATACGCCCCCTCCGATTTCCCTGATCACCCGCATACAGTGTACCTCGCCGCTGTTGATGAAGACGGCATGGCGGTATCGCTGATCAATTCGATTTTTGATGATTTCGGTTCCGGGATTTCAACCCCTGAATACGGTGTTCTGTTCCATTCCCGTGGCAAGGCTTTCCGGCTTGAAGCCGATCACCCCAATGCCATTGAGGGCGGCAAACGCCCACTGCATACCATTATCCCCGGCATGTTGAGCCAGGATGACAGGCTGGTGGGTCCGTTTGGGGTCATGGGCGGCCAGTATCAGGCTGTCGGCCATGCCATGCTGCTGAGCAATATGTTCAACCTTGGGATGAACCCGCAACAGGCCCTGGATGCACCACGATCCTTTGCCCATGCCGGGGTGCTGCAACTGGAAGACAGCCATGGTGCTGAAATGGCTGGCATTCTTTCAGGCCTGGGGCATGAGGTTGATTTTCCGTCATCCCCAATCGGGGGTGGTCAGGCGATCATCAGGGATGCCGCAAATGGTGTTCTGGTGGCGGGTTCCGATCCGCGCAAGGACGGTCATGCTTCAGGTTACTGATTTTTGAACTGTTGCTATGGACATGTTCACAAATACAGCTAAAGTGTTTATAGTGTAAGAATATATTCTGGAGGAAAAAATGAAACACTTCTCACTGAAAGCCACAATTGCATCCGCTGCGGTTGTTGTTTCCATGGGCGTAACCGGTGCAGCAATGGCACGAGTCGATGGTGACACCATCACCCTCGGCTCTTCGATCTCGCTGACCGGCAAATATGCCACCAACGGTCTTCACACCCAGCGCGGCTATGACTATGCCGTTAAGGTGATCAACGAGGCTGGTGGCGTGAAAGTCAGTGGTAAGAGCTACAAACTCGCCGTAAAGTATTATGATGATGAATCCACTCCTGCACGTGGCGCGCAGCTTGCCGAGCGCCTTATTCAGCAGGACGGCGTCGAATATATGCTTGGGCCGTACAGCTCGGGCATGACTAAGGCTATCGCGCCTGTGTCGGAAAAGTTTGGTGTCCCGATGGTTGAGGCTGAGGGCGCTTCGCGCTCGCTCTTCACACAAGGCTACAAGTATCTTTTCGCAGTGCTGTCTACATCTGAGCAGTATCTCGCCACAGCAATTGACTTTGCTGCTGAAAAGTCTCCCGACCCGAAGAGCGTGAAGATCGCCCTAGCCTTCGAGGGCGATCCGTTCTCGATGGATGTTCGTGCCGGTGTGATGGACAAGATCAATGAATATGGCATGAAGGTCATTATTGACGACCAGCTGCCTGCCGACCTGTCCGACATGTCGACCACGCTGACCAAAGTAAAGGCGCTTAAGCCCGACGCCCTGATCATCTCCGGCCACTCGAAGGGTGCGGCTACTGCAGCCCGTCAGATCGACGAGATGAAAGTCAACGTTCCGATGATCGCTATGACACACTGTGAGGCTGCTAAGGTACAGGAAAAGTTTCCAAAAACCTCTAACGGCTTCCTGTGCCCAACACAGTGGGTTGAGACCCTGTCTAAGTCAGACCCGATGTTCGGTTCGGCCGCCGAGTGGAATGCTGGATTTAAGGAAGATTATCCATCCTACACTTCGGTGCCTTACCAGTCCGCCCAGGCGTCCGCAGCCGTTTATGTTTTCAAGAAGGCATTTGAGGCAGCAAACAGCTTCGATAAGGACAAGTTACGTGATGCAATTTCGGCAGTCGAGATGGAAACCTTCTATGGTGACATCAAGTTCTCAGCGCAGGGTAATAACATTGCGAAGCCGATGTTCATGCGTCAGATTGATGCTAGCGGTACCTACAACCTGGTCGAAAAGGCTGACGATATGGCGTATCCGCGGAAAGTGGCTTATTAATCGGCCTTTAAAATTAAGGGGAAGTGTTCCGCTTCCCCTTTTCCTTCATCAATTCACCCAATTGATAAAAACGCAGCGTCTCCATCGAGGAAGATTATATGTGGGATAATTTACAGTTGCTGTTTGTGTGGGCGCCCATCATCAATGTGCAGATCATTCTGGACGGAATATTCGTTGGTGCGGTGTTTGCGCTCAGCGCCTACGGTCTGGCCCTTGTATGGGGCGTTATGAACATCAAGAACCTGGCACAGGGCGACTTCGTTATAATGGGCGGATACCTTGCCTTTGCCTTGCATCAATTGCAAGTGCCGCTAGTACTGATCCTGCTGATTGTCATGCCACTGATGTTCATCTTTGGGTGGATCATTTATATTGTGATGATCCGCCGAATTTTAGATCAGGACATGTTCGTCTCGCTTCTTGCAACCTTCGGCCTCTCGCTGCTTCTGCAGCAGGTGATCAACCTGATCTTCGGGCCCGAGGTGCAGACGATTGACATGGAAATGCCGGTCTATGACGCCTTTGACAACATGGTCACAGTACCTTCATCAAAGATCATTACGCTCGTCCTCGCAGCTTTGATCGCGGTCGCGGTGGTGGTCTTCATGAAGCGCTCTCGCGCTGGTCAGGCGATCCGTGCTACGGCGCAGGATCCGCGGGCAGCTCGTGTACTCGGCATCGATATAGACCGGGTCTATGCCTTCACCTTCGCATTCAACGCAGCGCTTTGCGGTGCCGCCGGCGTTCTCGTCTCGATCATCTGGGTGATCCAGCCTTTCTACGGCATCACCTACTCGGTGCGCTCTTTCGCCATCGTGACAGCTGCCGGCCTCGGCAATCTGCCGGCGGTGATTGGGGCCGGTTTTGGTATTGGCCTTTTTGAGAAATATACCGGGACGATCCTTGGCACCGCGTATGAAGTAGCGGCGCCTGTCACCATTCTGCTGCTAGTGCTCATCTATCGCCAGTTCCAGATGCGGCGTAACCGGCAGGTGGTTCGATGAGCATGAATAAAAAGACAATGTTCACCTATGGCGGACTTGCGTTGTTCGGCATCCTCGGGCCGATGCTATTCCCGCAATATACGCTGTCCATCGCCTATCTGTGGATGATGGTGCTGATGGCCTCGACCTGGGACACGCTCGGTGGCCAGATGGGATACAACTCCCTTGGCAATATTACCTTCTTTGGAGTTGGGATGTATGTCTCGGCGATCGTGCAGATCTCCTTTTTCTATGACGGCGGCGTTGGCGAGTATACCTCAGCGATGGGTTCGATCAAACCTGAGTTTACGGCAGCCGAATATTTCTGGGGGCTCGGCCTTGGTATTTTGGCGGCAGGCATCGTCGGACTGGCGCTGTCACTGGTCTTCAGTTCGTTCATGTTCGGACTGCGCGGACCTTACTTCGCGATAGGATCACTCGGCCTCGCTATTGCCGTCGCAGAAGTTACCATAACCATTGACTATGTCGGTGGGGCTTCTGGCATCTCGATGCCGCTGTTCCCAGGTGATATCGAGTTCCGGTCGACCTTCTTCTATATTCTGTGTTTTGCCTTCACGATCGTGTCGCACTTCCTGCTGCGATGGCTCTACTCGACCCAGTTCGGCCTGGCGGCCAACGCCATCCGCGACGACGAGGACAAGGCCGAGGCGATGGGCATTCCGACGCTCGCCTATAAGCGTATCGGCTGGGCCATTGCCGCCTTCTTCATGGGCTGTATAGGTGCGGTCGCCGGTAATATGGCTGGCTTCATCGACAAGGAAGTAGCCTATCCGATCCCAACTTTCGGAATCTTTATGGTCGCCATGGCCCTTCTCGGCGGCAAGGGCACCCTTTGGGGTCCAGTGCTGGGAGCGATCATATTCCACGTCGTCAAGGAAGCCACATGGACTTATCTGTTGAACCTTCAGTGGGTAGCGCTCGGGTTGATCCTAATCATCAATATTGTGTATTTCCAGCAGGGGATCATGGGCTGGCTGAAGACCAAATATCCCGAGCTGTTCGGCATCGTCGTCGATACATCGAACATTGCCGATGACGATGAAAAGGAGGTGGCGCGATGAGTGAGGCAATTATCCAGGTGGACGACGTTTCCAAATCCTATGGTGGCGTGAAGGCCAATGTTGATATCTCGCTTCAGGTCAAGCGAGGCTCGATTACGGGCATCATCGGCCCAAACGGATGTGGCAAGACCACCTTGTTCAACTCGATCGTGGGCTATCACCCGATCGACAAGGGTTCGATAAAGTTCGAAGGTAAGGAAATCTCGCATCTGCTCGTCGGTGACATCGCCCGCCTCGGCATGTTGCGAACCTTCCAGCAGACCCGTATTTACAGTAAAATGAACTGCGTCGACAACATGCAGATCTCGGTCTCGCACCGGGCGGAATCAAAATCATCGATGTTTGTCAGCCGTAAGGGCGAGATTCGCGAACGCGCCGAGCATCTTCTCGAGTTTGCTGGGCTTTATTCCAAGCGCAACCTTATCTCAGGCGATCTGTCCTTTGGTCAGCAAAAGCTGCTGGAATTTGCCATGGCGCTAATGAATGAGCCTAAAACACTGCTTCTGGATGAGCCAACGGCAGGCATTAATCCAACGCTAATCAATGGCCTGATTGACCGCTTGCGCCGCGCCAATGAGGAACTCGGCATCACACTCTGTGTTATCGAGCATAACATGCGGGTGATAATGAACCTTGCCGAGCATATCTACTGTCTTTCCAACGGCCACATGCTGGCTAACGGCAAGCCGGAAGAATTGCAGAACGATCAGCGTGTTATTGATGCTTACCTGGGAGGCCACTAGATGGCTGAGGAAAATCCAAAGGCAAAAAAGGTAGCCAAACAAGCAACCGCCAAAAAAGCAAGTGCCCAAAAAGTTTCCGCCAAGAAGGCTGTAGCCCAAAAAGTGGCATCCAAAAAGGCATCGGCCAAGAAAGCTGTGACGAAGAAATCCGCGGCACCCAAGGGGGCATCGAAAAAGAACACCAGTGGTTACGGCATGGGCAGTGTCGATATCGTCATGTCCGTTGATCAGGTCGCCAAGGAGGCGGCATCCATCGCGGCATCCGCCCCGACGGTCCCTGAACTGGATAAACTGGCAAAGAATGATGCGTTCCTGACGATTGATAACCTGCGTGCCGGT
The DNA here is from genome assembly GCA_002457135.1 of SAR116 cluster bacterium MED-G04. Lineage (GTDB taxonomy): Bacteria > Pseudomonadota > Alphaproteobacteria > Puniceispirillales > UBA1172 > UBA1172. The sequence goes on along the minus strand of NTKX01000004.1, from coordinate 32,068 downwards.
TACGGCAAGATGGAAATCCTGCATGATTTCACGCTCAAGGTCGGCTCCGGCCAGTCGCTTTGCCTGATTGGCCCGAACGGGGCCGGTAAATCGACGGTGCTGCACTCGATCTTTGGTTTCACCAACATTTTTTCAGGCTCGATCAGCATTAATGGCAAGGATGTCACCAACCTGACCCCGTCACAGAAACTGTCTGAGGCCGGGATTGCCTATATTTTACAGGACAAGTCGGTTTTCCCTGGCATGACGGTGGAAGAAAACCTGCTCATGGGCGGCTTCCTCAAGAACAAGCCTGCCGAGGCCAAGATTGCGGCTGAGCGCGTTTTTGACAAATACACCCGCCTTGCTGATCGCCGTGACAAGCCCGCCGGGGTTCTGTCGGGGGGTGAACGCCGCCTGCTTGAAATCTCACGCGCCCTGGTGATGGACCCGTCGGTTCTGCTGGTGGATGAGCCGTCAATCGGCCTTGAGCCGCGTTTCATCGATATGGTTTTTGAAATCCTGGATGATCTTCAGCGCCGGGATGGCAAGACCATCGTCATGGTGGAACAGAACGCCAAGAAGGGGCTGGAGTTTGCTGATCTTGGCTATGTTCTCGTTTCAGGTGAAACCGCCATCGCTGATGAAGGCACCAAATTGCTCAAAAACCCTGATGTAGGGCGGTTATTCCTCGGCGGCTGATGCGCCATTAATAAGATTATCAAAAGGCTGATCACTCCCCGTGGTCAGCCTTTTTAGTTAATAGAACGCGGCGTTGATCACGGCCAAGAGGCTGCCACCACCCAGGGCCAGCAGCAGTGCCGTCACCATATTCACCCCCAAGGCCAGATCACGCCCGGGAACCCGATAGAGCGTGGTGCAGGTGATCACAGAAAGCGAGGCGATGGATGACATCGTGCCAGCCGCCCAGCCAATCAGATGGCTCGACATCAGCAGTGACGGGTTGGAACTGGACCCCGAACCGCTGAACAGAGAAAGCAATACAGTGGCGGTAATCACAGGGTGGATTCCCACCACCGACCCCAGCATCATGACCACGGGCGTGGAGATAAGGGCAAACCACCCGGGAAAGGTTTCAGCAGGCAGAAACTCAAGGATAATGGAAATCGCGCCTGTCCGTGTCACCAGCCAGCCTAGTATCATCGCGGCCGAGATCACCACCAGATCATCCGCCATTGATCGCATCGACTGTCTGGTATCCGACAGGATCGTGCCGGTAAACTGGGAACGCCGGATAATCTGGATCAGCACCAGAACCGGCATCGTCGCCACCACTGCAGAAAGCGCCGTCAGCCCAAAGGCAAGGGCAACCCCTAGAACAGAAAACAGTACCACCAGCAGGCGGAACATCACCGGGCGGAGGCAGTTCAGCGAGGTTTTAACAATGGATAGCGTTAGCCCCGGGGTGAAGACAGGCAGGCTGATGGCCGTAAACAGCAGCGCAACGAGGATACCATAGCCAATGGCCGACCATGCCGCCCCGGCGCCATTAAAGCTCTGCCCGATGGCGAAGGCGACAAAGAAGGGCGACCACATGGCGGACCCGTTCATCCCCCTCAGCGCGGCCATGGCGGCCAGCTTGCGGCGTTCAAAACTGCTGTCCTGGGGCAGGGCGGCGGAAAGCATGGCAAACGTGCCGGTGTTGATCACCCCGCCAAAGGCATGCCCCGCCAGTTGCAGCCCGGCGGAGGAGGCCTCAGGCGGCAGGTTGGCCAGTGCGTTCTGTGACAGGCGCACCGATGGCATTGTCAGGGCCGTTGATTTGACCAGCGCCATGGTCGGCACCAGCCCTGCAAAGATCAGCACAAACCGGCCCGCCCCCATGATCGTTTCCATATCAGGCACAGCACGGATGAAAAATAGCCCCAGCATGACGATGAACCCGACAATCAGGATCGAATCGCGCCTCAAAAAGGGCAGGGTCAGCAGCAGGTAGAGGGCAAAGATGGCGAAACCGATATTGCCGATAGCCTCCACCCGGGCAAAGGTAACAACCTGAACGAAAGCGCAGATCCATGCCGCCAGCAACAGCCAGAACCGGATGGATCTGAGCATCTCCATCATCCGAGGAGGACCATGATAATCGACACGGTCAGGAGCAGGATTGATAATCCCTCAAGCCGGGTGATCTTTTCCCTGAAATAAAGCACCGATACACCCATGGTGATCAGCAATTCGACCTGGCCGACCGCCCGCACCGGGGCAACAGCATTGAGTGTAAAGGCGGTGAACCAGGCGAGGGTTGCCAGCGCCCCGAAAAATCCCGCCCATGTTGAGGCCTTCCAGTGGATGAAACTGTCCTTTAATTCCCCCGGTGCCTTCATCAGCATCCAGCCGCCCATGGCAATGGTCTGGATCAGCACAGCGATACCGCCGGTGAACCCGGCTGACAGCAGAAAATCACCGCCCTCCAGCTCAACAATCGCTGCCTTGAAGAATACCGTGGCAAGGCCAAGGCAACTGCCGCTGGCCAGCCCGATCAGGGTCTGCATTGAAAACAGCGTTGCCTTGATGCCCTTTTCCTTCAGGTCGGCCTTGGCCAGTGACAGCATGACCACGGCCACGGCCCCCAGCACAATGGCACTGCCGGTCAAAACACTGGTCATCACGCCGAGGAGGGCAGCCTCATAAATCGCGGCTTGCAGTACCTCGGTTTTGGAAAAGGCTGTTCCAGCGGCGAAACTGCGGTGGGAAAAGAGTTTCAGCAGCAGGACAGTGAACAGCACCTGCATCAGGCTGGCCAGACTGACCCATACCCAGAAGGCTGTGTTCATCACCGGCAGATCAAGCCCTGCATAGGCCTGATAGCCAAAAACCCAGAGCCAGGCAAAGGGAACAGCATAGGAAAACCGGATATAGCTGGCGCCATAATTGCCCAGCACCGGCTTCATCTTTTTCTGAAATGCACTGCGGAGGGTCTGGGCCGTAGCCGCAATGATGGTCACTACCACCCAGGTTTCAAGCATGACTTGGTCTTTCAAGGTCGGAACGAATTTATGATAGCCGAGTTAATCGCCCCGGGTCATCCTAATTATGCAGCTTGATGATACAGCCATACTGGATGGACCAGAAATGCGTGCAGATGGACCGCGCTGCATCCAGCCTGATCGGCTCACTGATAACGCGGTACACATCCCGGCCTGATGCCAGCGTGACTTTCATGATTTCCAGTTCAACATCGCCGTAATCATCCGGCATCTTGTTGATCAGCACCATCTGGCCACGCTGTGCCTTTTCTGCATCGGAATAGGCGGCGAGCTGGATTTGGGTTAATCCCGGCGCGTTGGCGGTAATATCAGAATTATCCTCAGCCGCCTCAGCCTTCTCAGCACCCTCTTTTGCGGGGGCGGGTTGATCAGGGATGGCGGCCAATTCCTTGCTGCGGGCTTCCTCAATCAGCATCTGTTCGAGGGAGGCGACCATATCCTTCAGTTTCCGGTTTTCATCCTCCAGCTCGTCAATACGCTTGCCGCTTTTCTGCTGGATAGCATCGGCAAACAGATCAGGCCTGACCCTTGAAATCGCCTTGTCGGCACTGTCAAACAGCGAGGCACAGAAATTGGTGATATAGCTTTCCAGCTTGTCGCGTTCCTGCGTGTCATCGGATGGCAGATTGGTTGTATTGGCGGTGAAAAGCCCGATGATCCAGCCCGAATACTGCCTGATAATCTCATCAATGCGTTCATCGGTGGGTGCTTCGCCGGTCGTGACAGCCATATTCTTGCGGAGGATAGCGCCCGCAAAAAACCGCCTTTCCTGCCACAGCTCCCCCTGCTTTTTATCCAGCAGGCCCGAATATTCCATGACCCGGGCATAGGCTGAACAAATCGCCGATTGCTCCATGATCAGGCTCTGTTCATTGAGCTGCTCAAAGGCAAGCGACTGGTCCTGGGGGAGAGCTGGCCAGGCGATCAACAACGCAACCACTGATATAACGAACCGATACGCCATTAATATACTTTATTCCATCCAACGAATGGTTTCCATTATCTTAATGTAATATTTCTGGGGTGTTATGGATCAGCCGATTACTGGTTGCGGCCCCGGCGATCAAGGTTGATGGCCTCGGCGGCGGCGCGGATCAGGGCCATGGCCTTGTTTTCGGTTTCCTTGAATTCCAGATCAGGAACACTGTCATAGACCACACCGGCACCCGCCTGGGCATGCATCATGCCGTCCTTCAGGATAGCGGTTCGCAGGATGATGCAGGTGTCCATATCGCCATCAGCGGAAATATAGCCTGCCGCCCCGGCATAGGGACCACGCCGGCAGGGTTCCAGCTCATCAATGATTTCCATTGCCCTGATCTTTGGCGCACCTGATACGGTTCCGGCGGGGAACCCTGCCTTGATCGCATCGACTGAATCCAGCCCGTCCCTGATCTGGCCCTCAACCTCTGATGCGATATGCATCACATGGCTGTAGCGTTCGATGGTGAAACTTTCCACCACCTTCACCGATCCTGCCTTTGAAACACGGCCGGTATCGTTGCGGCCAAGGTCGAGCAGCATCAGGTGTTCAGCGCGTTCCTTGACATCACGGATCAGATCATCGGCCATGGCCTGATCCTCTTCCGGCGTGCTTCCCCTTGGCCGGGTTCCGGCGATGGGGCGGATGGTCACCTTGCTGTCACGCAGACGGACGAGGATTTCAGGGCTGGAGCCGACAAGGGCCATGGGACCAAAATTGAAATAGATCAGGAAAGGCGAGGGGTTCAGCCGCCTCAACGCACGATAGAGATTGATGGCAGGCAGGGTAAAGGGAATGGTGAACCGCTGGGATAGCACAACCTGAAAAATATCCCCGGCCTTGATGTATTCCACCGCCTTTTTGACCATGCCGAGGAAATCACCCTTCGACATGTTAGAGGTAAATTCAGGCATCGGGGCGGTGCTTCCGGTACTGCTTTCATGCGCAATCGGGTTGTTGAGTGCCGCCACGGCTTTTTCCAGCCTGTCATGGCCTTCCTGCCAGAGCTGTTCAGCCGAGGTGTCAGGCTGTTTTCGGACCGGGGTGCAGACAATCATTTCATCCTTGAGGCGGTCAAAGATGATGACGATCTGTGGCCGCATCAGGATGGCGTTTGGCGCATCCAGCAGATCAGGGTTGCTGTTGGGCAACGTTTCCATCTGGTGGACCATTTCATAGCCGAAATAGCCGAACAACCCGGCGCACATTGGCGGCAGATCATCGGGAATATCAATCTGGCTGTCGGCAATCAGATCCTTGAGTGAGCCGAAAATATCGCCACTGGCCTCACCCATTTTCACGCCATCGGGTGTTGTCGTCCACGCCTCCCTGTCATCAGCGGTCCAGAGCAGGTCAGGATCGAGCGCAATTACCGAAAACCGGCCCCGCACATTGCCGCCTTCAACGCTTTCAAGCAGGCAGGAATAGGGGCGATCCGACCCCAGCTTGATCATCGCCGAAACAGGCGTTTCAAGATCTGCCACGAGCCGGGTGTAGAGCAGAATACCCCTTTCGGATGAGGATAGCTCAGCGCCAATCTGATCCTGGGACGGGGTGAGTTGCATCAATTGCCGGCCCCGAAAAGGAGTTGTTGAACAACGGCCGGGTTAACGTTGATATCAAAGCGTTTCTCAAGGTTTTGCAGCATGGCGATTTCGGTGGATTGTGTCATCTCACCCGCCAGCCTTTGCCGGAACAGATTGCCTTCGTTTTTCACTGCATCGGCATCAGCATCGGTAATCGCCTTGGTGGTGACGACAATCGCTTCCTCGCCGGTTTCGATATAGCCGGTGTTGCCGCTCTCCAGGTTGAACGCCTCATTGGCAATCAGGCGGGCGGCCTGATGATCCAGACCGACACCATCACGGCGCATTGAAATATCCTCGGAAAAGGAAATGCCGTTTTTCGATGCTGTTGCAACCGGGTCCGAAGCCCCGGCGATTTCAGCGGCGATTTCCCTTGCGTTCGTGATCGCCTGTTCCCGTTTCATGGCATCAATGACACGGCTTTCGACCTCAGCCAGCTCACGCGGTGTGGCCGTCTCTTCACGGTCAACACGGGCGATGATGAAACTGTCAGTATCAATTTCCTCAACCATGCCAGCCTCACCGATGGGCGCGGTCCAGACGATTTCACGGAAATCGGTATCAGTGGCGATGCCTTCAATAGCGTTGCCATCACGGTCAAGACCGTTGCGATCCATTCCGTTGATGGTGACCAGCCTGGCCCCGGTGTTGCGGGCGGCCTCTTCAATCGTCTGGCCACTGGCCAGGGCATCCTCAATATCATTGATGCGCTCATAGACCAGATCGGTTGCCCCCTCACGCCTCAGATCATCGGTCAGGCCTTTCCGGGCATCCTCAAGCGGGATGACATTGGCCGGGATAATGCCGACAATGCTGAGGACATGATGGCCGAGCGGGGTTTGAACCGGACCGGCAATGCCTTCAGCCGCAAGCCCAAAGGCTGCATTGGCCAGATCATCGGTCAGGTCGTCACGCGACAGATCACCGAGCAGGGTATCATCCCCTGTCAGCCCCAGCATATCCATGGCAACAGCGGCGAAATCCTCACCGGCATTGAGCCTGCTGATCGCCTCGGCAGCGGTATCGGCATCGGGGAAAATCATCTGGCTGATGGTCCGGCTTTCGGGTGTCTGGTAGAGGTCAACCCGCGCATCATAGGCAGCGGCAACATCATCATCACTGATTTCAACCTGATCGAGAAAGGCATCGGGTTCCGCCAGCACATAGGTCACGAAGCGGAGGTCGGGGCTGTCAAACGTGGTGCTGTTCTCACTGTACCATGCACGCACCGCGGCATCATCGGGGGTGGGGACAGCACCCTGATCAACCTTGATGGAGGCATGATTGATGATGCGCTTTTCCAGTCTCCAGCTGGCTATTGCCATGGCTGTTGCCTCAGGATAATCGAGCCCGCCATTGATCGCATCCATGATTTGGCGGCGCATCAATAGCCTGCCCATGAACTCAAGATAGCTTTCTTCGTTCAGCCCGGTCCGGGCGAGGGCATCATTGAAACGGATGGTGCTGAACCGCCCGGCATCATCCCGGAATGCGGGTTCATTGGCGATGGTCTGTTTTTCCATCCGGCGGGTAACGGTGAGGTCCATTCGTTCGGCCTCGGCGATGAACAGAGACTGCTGCACCAGCCCGGTCATGACGCTGTTCAGGAGGCCAGCCGCAACCGCTTCACTGCTGCTCGATGACGGCAGGTAGCGGCGACGGGTCCGGTCAAATTCCTGTGCAGCCTCAAGCGCTGTGACATTGACCTTGCCAACCTGCACGGCCTTGTCGTTGGAGCCAACCGCCCGGAACACATCGTCAATACCCCAGAGCGCAAAGCCGACAGCGAGTGCGACCAGGAAAATCCGCATCGGGGTTGATTTGGCCCCATCCCTCAGTGATCTCAGCATGATTTCTCAATTCCACAAGTCAGTTCAGTATTGGCTATAAAGCAATATTTCCTAGCACGGACATTAATGCAAGTCACGCGGGAAGGGGCATGAAACCGCGATGTATCCAGCCCGGTAACGGCACCAGAATGCAATACTGTTTGGCAATGCTCGCCCTGATTTGGTATGTCTTCAAAACAACCATACCTAGCAACGGGTTCGGAAACAGGTTCGCAAGCATGATCATCGCCGGAAACTGGAAGATGAATTTGACGAGGCAGGAGGCCGTGGCACTGACCACGGCTGTCATTCCGGCTGCATCGGATAACCTCGGCATCATCCTTTTCCCCCCGTCAATCCTGATCGACACGGTGCGTGATCATCTTGCCTCCGGTAACGGGAATGGCGGGGAAGGCATTGCCCTTGGCGGGCAGGATAGCCACGCCGCCGCCTCAGGCCCGCATACCGGTGATATCGCGGCCCCCATGCTGAGAGAGGCGGGATGCACCTGGGTGCTGCTCGGCCATTCCGAACGCCGCGCTGATCACGGTGAGACGAGCGCGATGGTGGCCGCCAAGGCTGTTCAGGCCATTGCCCATGATCTGGCGCCGATGATCTGTGTGGGGGAGTCGCTCGATGACCGTCAATCCGGCCGGGCCGGGGATGTGGTGGAACATCAACTGCGTGACAGCCTGACCGGGGTAGAACCCGGCGCGTGTTTCGCGATTGCCTATGAGCCGATCTGGGCTATCGGCACCGGCAAAACGGCAGGGTCTGATGATATCGCTCAAATGCATGGTCATATCAGGTCTGTTCTGACCTCCATCAATGCTGATCATGCCGGTGTCCCCATTCTCTATGGCGGTTCGGTCAAACCGGGTAACGCCGGGGATATTTTCGATCAGCAGCATGTTGACGGGGCCCTCGTTGGCGGGGCCAGCCTTGATGCTGATCAGTTCCTGTCCATTATCCGGTCTGCCCGGTCCCGCGCCTGAGGGCAGGGGGGGATCGGCATTATGGCCAGAGGCCTATTTTTTACTGGTAAGGTCTGGCTGCATTGGCTATAAACCCCGCTATTGACGGAGAAAACGCATGACCACCATCGTTCTGACCATTCACATCATGATTGCCGTTGCCCTGGTGGCGGTTGTCCTGCTGCAACGCAGTGAAGGTGGCGGTCTCGGTATTGGCGGCGGCGGTCAGGGCGGCGGTTTCATGACTGCTCGCGGTACCGCCAACGTGCTGACCCGGATCACTACGGTGCTGGCGGCGGCTTTTTTCACCACCTCGATCATTCTTGCGATTCTTGCCAGCAACAACACCAACGCGCCATCGGTGCTTGATGAAGTCGTGAATGATGCCCAGAACGCCCCCGTTATCCCCGCAGTTCCAAGCGTTCCGGCCGATCAGTAAAATTAAGCTATTTTTCGTTCCCCTCAGGGCGGATCGTCTGGTATAGAGAATACCCATGCCTCGTTTTATATTTATCACTGGTGGTGTGGTTTCCTCTCTCGGAAAAGGACTTGCATCCGCCGCTCTGGGTGCGCTCCTGCAAGCGCGCGGCTATAAGGTTCGGCTGCGCAAACTTGACCCCTACCTGAACGTTGATCCCGGCACCATGTCACCGACCCAGCATGGTGAGGTTTTCGTGACCGATGACGGCGCTGAAACCGATCTCGACCTCGGCCATTATGAACGTTTTACCGGCGTTCATGCCCGCAAGACGGATAACGTGACAACCGGCCGGATTTATTCTGATGTGCTGGCGCGGGAACGCCGGGGTGATTATCTCGGCGCAACCATTCAGGTCATCCCGCATGTCACCAACGCCATCAAGGAATTCGTGGTTTCCGATCTGACGGATGAAGATTTCGTCTTGTGTGAAATCGGCGGCACAGTGGGTGATATAGAATCGCTCCCCTTTCTTGAGGCTATTCGCCAGCTCGGCAATGATCTTGGCCGCAACAAGACCTGTTATATGCATGTGACGCTGCTGCCCTATATCTCGGTTGCGGGTGAGCTGAAGACAAAACCGACCCAGCATTCGGTGAAAGAGCTGCAATCGGTTGGTATCCAGCCTGATATCCTGCTGTGCCGCACCCCGCTGGATATCCCGAGTGAGCAGAGGGAGAAAATCGGCCTCTTCTGTAACGTCCGTCCTGAGGCGGTGATCAATGCACGGGATGCCGAGACTATCTACCATGTCCCCATGGCCTATCATCGTGAAGGGCTGGACATGGAAATCTGCCGCTATTTTGATCTGCCGCTGAATGCGCCTGATCTGACCACCTGGAATGAGATCACCAGCATCATCAAAAACCCCGAAGGCGAGGTTACAATCGCGGTGGTGGGGAAATACACCAGCCTGCTCGACAGCTATAAATCCCTGGCCGAAGCCCTGGTGCATGGCGGTATCGCCAACCGGGTCAAGGTCAACCTGGACTGGGTCGATAGCGAAAAGCTGGAAGAGGCAAGCAACCCCGGCCTGTTGCTGGAACACGCTGATGCCATTCTGGTGCCGGGCGGTTTCGGCCAGCGCGGTTCCGAGGGCAAGATCAGGGCGATCCGGATTGCCAGGGAAAAGAAACTGCCGTTCCTCGGCATCTGTTTCGGGATGCAGATGGCGGTAATCGAAGCCGCAAGGAACCTCGCCGGGATCAGTGAGGCCAGCTCAACCGAGTTTGGCCCGGCTAAAGACCCGCTGGTGGGGATCATGACCGAATGGACCAAAGGCAACGAAATTCAGCAGCGCAGCAAAAACGGTGATCTGGGCGGTACCATGCGCCTTGGTTCCTACGATTGCGTGCTGGCCGAAGGCTCACTGGCCGGCCAGCTCTATGATCAGCCGATAATCGGTGAACGCCATCGCCACCGCTATGAGGTCAACATCAATTACCGTGATGCGCTGGAACAGCACGGGCTGCATTTCAGCGGGCTTTCCCCTGATGGCAGTCTGCCAGAAATCGTTGAGCTCAAGGATCATCCGTTTTTCATTGGTGTCCAGTTTCACCCTGAACTGAAATCCAAGCCGTTTGACCCGCATCCGTTGTTCAGCGGGTTTGTCCATGCGGCACGCGACCGTTCCAGGCTGGTCTGACCGATGCAGAACACCATCACCATTGGCGGAAATACCAGCGGCGGAGATACGGGCAGTACAGTTGAATGCAGCAACACCCTGCCCCTGATGCTGATAGCCGGACCTTGCGCCATTGAAAGCACGGATCACGCCCTTGATATGGCGGGTGCGCTCCAGGAAATTACCTCAGCCCTTGGGATAGGGTTCGTTTACAAATCGTCCTTCGATAAGGCCAACCGCACGTCGCTGTCCTCATTCAGGGGGCCAGGCCTCGATGCCGGGCTGAAAGTGCTTGAGGCGGTGAAATCCGGCCTCAAGGTGCCGGTCCTGACCGATGTTCACCTGCCCGAACAATGCGCCGATGCCGCCAGTGTTGTTGATGTTCTCCAGATACCGGCGTTCCTGTGCCGGCAGACTGATCTCTTGGTAGCGGCGGCGAAAACCGATGCTGTCGTCAATGTCAAGAAAGCCCAGTTTCTCGCCCCCTGGGATATGCAGCATGTGGTCCAGAAGGTAGTCTCCGCTGGCAGCGACCGGATCATGCTGACTGAGCGGGGGACCAGTTTTGGCTACAACACGCTGGTGTCGGATATGCGGTCCCTGCCACAACTGGCGGCCTCGGGTTATCCCGTGATCTATGATGCCACGCATTCGGTTCAGCAGCCGGGCGGGCTTGGCGGCACCTCGGGTGGCCAGCGTGAGTTTGTTCCTGTTCTGGCGCGGGCGGCGGTTGCTGTCGGTGTTGCCGGGCTTTTCGTTGAAACCCATCAGGACCCTGAAAAAGCGCCCTCCGATGGACCCAATATGGTTCCCCTTGATCAGATGCGGGGCATGCTGGAACAGATGATTGCCCTTGACAGCGTCATCAAGAACGGGTGAATAGGCACCATCACGGAAAGGTTTGAATATGGCTGAAATCGTTGACGTAATCGGACGGCAGATCCTTGATTCCCGGGGTAACCCCACGGTTGAGGTGGATGTGATGCTGGAAGACGGATCGTTTGGCCGTGCCGCTGTTCCTTCGGGCGCGTCAACAGGGGCTTATGAGGCGGTGGAACGCCGTGATGGCGGGACAGGCTGGAACGGCAAGGGTGTCAGCGCCGCGATTGAGAGCGTCAATACCGAGATTTTTGCCATCCTTTCCGGGCGTGATGCCCTCGACCAGAAAGGCATTGACCGTGACCTGATCAGCCTGGACGGGACCGACAACAAATCGCGCCTGGGCGCTAATGCCATCCTCGGTGTCAGCCTGGCTGTGGCCCGTGCTGCGGCTGAGGCGACGGGCCAGCCGCTCTGGCGATACATGGGCGGTGTTCATGCCCATGTGCTGCCGACCCCGATGATGAACATCCTCAACGGCGGCGCCCATGCTGATAACGCCCTCGATATTCAGGAAGTCATGGTGATGCCCGTCGGCGCAGACAGTTTCACGGAGGCGATGCGCGCCGGGGTTGAGATTTTCCACGCCCTAAAGGGGTTGCTCAATGATGCGGGCCTTTCCACCTCGGTTGGTGATGAGGGCGGGTTTGCCCCGGCCATCGGTTCCACCACCGAGGCCATGGATTTCATCCTCAAGGCAATCGAACAGACGGGCCGCACGCCGGGTGATGATGTTGTGCTCGCCCTGGATGCAGCGGCCAGTGAATTCCATGACAAGGGCAATTACAGTCTGGCGGGTGAGGGCAGGACACTGTCCGAGGATGAGATGATCGCCTTCTGGCAGGATATGGTCGGGCGTTACCCGATTGTGTCGATCGAAGACCCGCTGGATGAAGACAGCTTTGCCGGGTTTGCCAGCCTGACCGAGGCCATGGGGCAGGACGTGCAGCTGGTGGGTGATGACCTCTTCGTCACCAATCCGGCCCGGCTCAAGCGCGGAATTGACGAACGGGCGGGTAACGCCATCCTGATCAAGGTCAACCAGATCGGTACCCTGACCGAAACGCTGGATGCTATATCCATGGCCAAGCAGGCCGGGTTCGGTGTTGTCATCTCTCACCGTTCGGGGGAGACCGAGGATAATTTCATCGCTGATCTGGCGGTTGCCACCAATGCAGGCCAGATCAAGACAGGCTCGCTGTGCCGTTCGGACCGCCTGGCGAAATACAACCAGTTGCTCAGGATTGAGCAGGAACTTGGCGATAACGCGCTTTATCAGGGTCCGTTCCGGGGCTGATACGGCATTCCGCCTTCTGACTTTTTTTAGTTTGCCTTTGGGCTTGACCCGGGAATCACAATTTGATTCAATGGGCCACGATTTACGAATCGTTGTTTTCAGGCGATTCGCAATATCAAATTCTGATGCCGGGGTCACCTGGCAGGAGGCTGCCATGGGGCGTAAAACCAATTCGATCATTGGCACAGTGCTGATGTGGAGCTTCACCTTCTTCCTATCCGGATACTTTGTCCTCCATGCCCTCGGGCTTGGCGGTGAGCATGGGTATTTCAGCCTTGAGCAGATTGATGGCGAGATTGCCCAGGCTGAAGAACAGCTGGCTGAACTGACCGAATATCGTGACTGGCTCAACCACCGCGTCAACCTTGTTTCCGAAGACAGGGTGGATGCTGACCTGCTGGGTGAGCTGGCCCGCAACAACGGAGGCCTTTATGCTGCCGATGAAATTATTATCAATATTAACTGATTCTGGTTAATATTAATTAAGTTACTGATTTAATACAAATAAAATAAATTGTATATTTTTTGAAAATGGTCAATTCTTGGGAATGGATTATTCCTGGAGGAGACCGTAATGGCTCGAAGTCCCCGCAAGGCCTCTGCCAAGAGTGCGAACGCCCCGAAACCCATAAAGCGCAGCCCCGGTCGTCCGGCCAAGAACGCTGTCCCTGATGTTCCCGATCAGGATGAGTTGCATCGCCTTTATGAGCAGATGCTGCTGATCCGGCGTTTCGAAGAAAAGGCAGGCCAGCTCTATGGCATGGGTCAGATCGGCGGGTTCTGCCATCTTTATATCGGGCAGGAGGCCGTGGTGGTCGGCATGCAGTCAATGGCTCGGCCTGATGACACGGTGGTGACGTCTTATCGTGATCACGGCCACATGCTGGCCTGCGGGATGGAAGCCCGCGGTGTCATGGCGGAGCTGACCGGGCGTGAAGGCGGCTATTCCAAAGGCAAGGGCGGTTCCATGCACATGTTCAGCCGGGAGAAGAATTTCTTTGGCGGGCATGGCATTGTCGGCGCGCAGGTGCCGATCGGTCTTGGTCTCGGTTTCGCCCACCGGTATCGCGGGTCTGATGCTGTGTCGATGACGTATTTCGGTGATGGCGCCATCAACCAGGGTCAGGTTTATGAGAGCTTCAATATGGCGGCGCTCTGGCAGCTGCCGGTGATTTTTGTCATTGAAAACAATCAGTACGGGATGGGAACCTCGGTTAACCGTGCCGCCGCTGGCCGCGCACTGGCTGATCGTGGCAAGGCGTATGGTATCCCCGGCATGCAGGTTGATGGCATGGATGTGCTGGCGGTTCGTGCGGCGGCGGCTGAGGCGATTGCCCACTGCCGCGCTGGCAAAGGCCCCTATATCCTTGAGATGCAGACCTATCGTTACCGTGGCCATTCAATGTCAGACCCGGCGAAATACCGCACCAGGGAAGAGGTTGATACCATGCGCAAACAGCATGACCCCCTCGACCAGCTGAAGGAAATCATGGTTGATCAGGGTGTCAGCGATGAGGCGTTCAGGGAAATCGATTCCAAGGTCAAGGCTGTGGTCAGTGATGCCGCTGATTTCGCCCTCAGCAGCCCTGAACCTGATCCTTCCGAACTCTGGACCGATATCATCATTGAAAATTCATCCCATACCCCAACCGAGAAGGGGGCCGCCTGATGACCCATGCTGTAACCATGCCCGCGCTGTCGCCCACCATGACCGAGGGCAAACTTTCCCGCTGGCTCGTGAAGCAAGGCGATGAAGTCCGCTCCGGTGATGTGATCGCTGAAATCGAAACCGACAAGGCGGTGATGGAGGTTGAGGCGCTCGAAGACGGCTCCATGTCAGCCATCCATGTTGCCGAAGGCACCGAAGGGGTCAAGGTCGGCACCACCATTGCTGAAATCAGTAACGGGGACAGTGATGCCTCAACCCCCGCGCCAGTCGCGCCAGCATCAGCTCCGGCACCAACCCCAACTCCGGCCCCCCAACCAGTAGCAACTCCGGCCCCTGTTGTTCAGGCTGAGGCATCCGTCCCTGCAGCGGGCGTTATCAACCTGACTATGCGTGAGGCGTTGCGCGATGCCATGGCCGAGGAAATGCGGCGTGATGACCGTGTTTTCGTGATGGGTGAAGAGGTCGCGGAATACCAGGGCGCGTATAAGGTTACGCAAGGCCTGCTGGATGAGTTCGGCCACCGCCGCGTCATTGATACCCCGATCACGGAAATGGGTTTTGCCGGGCTTGGTGTCGGTGCCGCCTTTGCCGATCTGCGGCCGGTTGTCGAGTTCATGACCTTCAACTTTGCCATGCAGGCGATTGACCAGATCATCAATTCGGCCGCCAAGACGCTCTATATGTCGGGTGGCCAGATGGGATGCCCCATCGTGTTCAGGGGCCCGAACGGGGCCGCCGCCCGGGTTGCTGCCCAGCATTCCCAGTGCCTCGCCAGCTGGTTTGCGCATTGCCCGGGGCTTAAGGTCGTCTCCCCCTGGTCCGCCGCTGATGCCAAGGGACTCCTTAAATCCGCGATCAGGGACCCGAATCCGGTGATCTTCCTTGAAAATGAAATCCTCTATGGCCAGAGCTTTGATCTGCCTGATGATGACGATCACACTGTCCCCATCGGCAAGGCCAATATCGTGCGTCCGGGCAAGGATGTGACCATCACCGCCTTTTCGATCATGGTCGGCAAGGCACTTGAGGCTGCGGAGGAACTGGCCGCCGCCGGGATTGACGCTGAGGTCATCGACCTGCGGACCCTGCGCCCGCTTGATACCGAAACCATCATTGCCTCGGTCAGGAAAACCAGCCGCATGGTTTCCTGTGAAGAGGGTTTCCCCTTTGCCGGGATCGGGGCTGAGCTGATCGCGCTGATCAATGAGCAGGCCTTTGATTACCTCGATGCGCCGGTGGCACGGGTGACGGGCAAGGATGTGCCGATGCCCTATGCCGCCAATCTGGAAGAACTGGCCCTGCCGCAAGCCGCCGATATCGTCGCGGCAGTAAAGGCGACCACCTGGCGTGAGGGGAGCTGATCATGGCTATCGTAACCATGCCCGCATTGTCGCCCACCATGACCGAGGGCAAACTTTCCCGCTGGATCGTCAAGGAAGGCGATGAAGTCCGTTCCGGTGATGTGATCGCTGAAATCGAAACCGACAAGGCCGTGATGGAGGTTGAGGCGCTCGATGATGGCAAGGTCACCACCATCGCTGTCGCTGAAGGCACCGAGGGCGTGCAGGTCGGCACCGCTATTGCTGAAATTCTTGCTGACGGTGAGGATAGCACCATCGGCCAGGCACCAGCCCCGGCCGCTGTTCCAGCCCCGACATCAGCCCCAGCCCCAACCCCAACGGCTTCTCCAACTCCAACACCAGTAGCTTCTCCAGCCCCGGTAGCCACGCCAACACCGGCCCCTGTTGTTCCGGCCCCTGTTGTTCCTGCTGTATCGGCCCCGACTGCCCATAAAGCGCATGGCGGTGAGCGTATTTTTGCCAGCCCGCTGGCCCGCCGGATTGCATCGCAGAAAGGCGTAGACCTCAGCCTAATCAAGGGAACCGGGCCAAAGGGCAGGATCATCCGTGCTGATGTTGATGCCGCAACCTCTGCCGCCAGCATCATGGCCGCCTCTGCCCCTCAACGGCAACCGGCCGGGAATATGGCACCGGATACAGGCGAACGGTCCAGCCTAAACGCCAATTCATCCATGCGGATGGTGATCGCTGAACGCCTACAACAATCCTGGCAGCAGGCCCCGCATTTCTTCCTTGATATGGAAATCTGCCTTGATCCATTGCTGTCGGCCCGTAAATCCCTCAATGAGGCGGCCCCCGATGGGGTCAAGGTTTCGGTCAATGACATGATCATCAAGGCCGCTGCCCTGACGCTGATGAAGCATCCGCGCATCAATGCCAGCTGGGAAGGTGAGCATACCCGCCAGCACCATCACGCCGATATCGCCGTTGCCGTTGCGATGGAAGAAGGGCTGATCACACCGATCATCCGTGACGCCGAAGCCAAGGGCGTTTACGCCATTTCATCCGAGGTAGGGGAGCTGGCAACCCGTGGCCGCAAGGGCGGGCTCAGCCCCCATGAATACAGTGGCGGCAGTTTCACCATCTCCAACCTGGGGATGTTCGGGGTGTCATCATTCACCGCGATTATCAACCCGCCGCATAGCGCGATCCTTGCCATCGGGGCAGGGGTGGAAAAACCGGTGGTGCGTGACGGTGAAATCACCATCGCCACCATGATGTCGGCCACCCTGGCCTGTGATCATCGGGTCATCAACGGGGCGGAGGGCGCGGAATGGCTCGCCTCATTCCGGCGTTTCATCGAAAACCCTGTGCTTGCGCTGGGCTAGGGGGCATCAATGGCTGAAACAATTTTCGATCTTGTCGTCATTGGTGGTGGTCCCGGCGGATACGTTGCCGCGATCAGGGCCAGCCAGCTCGGGCTGAAGGCCGCTGTCATTGAACGCGAAAACATGGGCGGTATCTGCCTGAACTGGGGCTGTATCCCGACCAAGGCCCTGCTGCGCTCGGCCGAGGTCAAGCATCTGGCTGAAAACGCGGCCGATTTCGGGTTGGAGATCAGCGGCATCACCTTTGATATCAAAAAGGTGGTTGAGCGGTCACGCTCGGTTGCCTCCCGGCTGTCGGCCGGTGTTTCCCATCTCATGAAAAAGAACGGCATCACCGTCATCAGCGCAACCGCCAGCCTTGGCCCTGTTGTTGAGAATCCGGGCGGTGACAATGCCCGCACCATCACGCTCGATAATGGTGAGGCCATCACCGGGCGTTCGATTATTCTCGCCACGGGCGCGAGGGCGCGGTCCCTGCCGGGGATTGAACCCGATGGCCAGCATATCGTCACCTATCGTGAGGCGATGATGCCTGAAACCATGCCGCAAAGCCTGATTGTGGTCGGCTCCGGTGCCATCGGGATCGAGTTTGCCTCATTCTACCGGGATATGGGGGTTGAGGTCACGGTGCTGGAGGCGGTGGATCGTATCCTGCCTGCCGAGGATGAAGAAATCTCGGCCATGGCAGAAACCATTTTCAGCCGCCGCGGCATCACCATCCATAAAGGCGTTCAGCTCACCGGGGTTGAGGTGAGGGATGGCCGCGTTCATGCCAGCATCGGTGATACCGTGCTGGAGGCAGACCGGATGATCCTCGCCGTCGGCATCACCGCCAACACCGAAGGCCTGGGGCTGGAGGAAACAGCGATTGAGCTGGACCGAGGCCATGTTGTCACCGATAGCGTCATGCGCACGGCTGAGGATGGTATCTACGCCATTGGCGATATGACGGGCGCACCATGGCTTGCCCATAAAGCCAGTCATGAAGGTATTATCGCGGCTGAGCATATTGCCGGCCAGTCAAGCGGCCACGGTCTGAAGCGTGATGCGATCCCCGGCTGCACCTATTGCCGCCCCCAGATCGCCAGTGTCGGGCTGACCGAAAAAGCCGCTGAAGAGGCTGGCCATACCGTTCGGGTCGGGCGGTTCCCCATGCTGGCCAATGGCAAGGCGATTGCGCTGGGTGATGATGAAGGGCTGATCAAGACGATTTTCGATGCTGAAACAGGGGCTTTGCTCGGTGCGCACATGATCGGGCCTGAGGTGACCGAGCTTATTCAGGGCTTCGTAATTGCCCGCACGCTGGAAACCACCGAGGAAGAATTGATGCAGACGGTGTTCCCGCATCCGACACTTTCTGAAGCCATGCACGAATCCGTGCTTGACGCTTTCGACAAGGCCATTCATTTCTAGGCCTAAAGGATCAGGTGATGACAACGGATAACGGAACCGCAGTGGTGTTTCGCGGGCAAGGCCTGAAAGGTGATGCCCGCCACCCCGAAAAAGCACGCAATACCCCAAAGCCCCAGCCCGCCCGGCCGGACTGGCTGAGGGTAAAAGCGCCTGTTTCCGAAGGCTACAGGGAAACCGCCGCCATCATCCGTGAAAACAGGCTGGTCACCGTCTGTGAGGAGGCATCCTGCCCCAATATCGGCGAATGCTGGCAGAAAAAGCACGCCACCATGATGATCCTCGGGTCGGTTTGCACCCGTGCCTGCGCTTTCTGCAATGTCGCCACCGGCAGGCCTGACCGGCTCGATGATGATGAACCCCAGCGTGTTGCTGATGCGGTGGCCAAACTGGCCCTGTCCCATGTTGTGATTACCTCGGTTGACCGTGATGATCTCGCTGATGGCGGGGCCGGGCATTTTGCCCGCACGATCAACGCCATTCGCGCTGCCTCCCCCGATACAACGGTTGAGGTGCTGACCCCCGATTTCCTCAAGAAAGACGGTGCGCTTGAAGTGGTGGTGGCGGCACGGCCCGACGTTTTCAACCATAATCTTGAAACGATCCCCCGGCTCTATCCCTCTGTCCGGCCCGGGGCGCGGTATTTCGCCTCCCTCAAGCTGCTGGCGGATGCCAAGGCGATGGACCCGACGATTTTCACCAAATCCGGGATCATGGTCGGGCTGGGTGAAGAGCGGGAAGAGGTTGTTCAGGTCATGGATGACATGCGCTCGGCGAGTGTTGATTTCATGACTATCGGCCAATACCTCCAGCCCACACCAAAACATTATCCCCTTGAACGGTTCTGGACCCCCGATGAATTCAGGGGCTTGCAGGAACTGGGAACAGCCAAGGGGTTTCTTTTGATCTCATCGACCCCGTTGACCCGGTCATCGTACCACGCTGATGAGGATTTTGCCGCCCTCAAGTCTGCGCGTCAGGCCGAGCAGGGCGCATGACGGTTCATAAGGAAAAGCGCGTGATCCCGCATCGGCCTGAGGACCTCTATGCCCTCGTCACCGATGTCAGGTCCTATCCTGTATTCCTGCCCTGGTGCCTGGCCGCAAGGGTCCGTGAAGAAAATGAAGAAAAGATGGTGGCGGACCTGATGATCGGGTTCAGGCTCTATCGGGAGCGTTTCACATCATACGTCAATATGAACCAGGAAACGCTTGAAATAGAAGTTAAATATGCAGATGGACCGTTCAAGTATCTGCAAAATTCATGGAAATTCCTGCCCCATGAAAACGGCTGTGAAATTGATTTCTACGTTGATTTCGAATTTCAGTCCCGGCTGTTTCAGTCCGTGATCGAGACCCTCTTTTCCGAGGCGGTGCGGCGCATGGTCTATGCGTTTGAAACCCGGGCCGATGCGCTCTACCCCCGTATCGAAAAAACCGTATCCAAAAAACCTGATTGATAGCCTCACTATAGCCGATCAAGCAGTAACTGAAGCGCGTGATCAGCGGCTTTCTGGCGAATCTGGCCACGGTCGCCGGGGAAGATAACCTGCTCGGCCTCAAGCGACAGGCGATTGCCTGCCTGACCCGCGATGCCGAACCAGACCAACCCGACGGGTTTCTCATCACTTCCTCCGCCTGGTCCCGCCACCCCGCTGACCGATACAGCCAGCTTGCTGCCGCTATGCGCGATGCTGTTCAGCGCCCCTGCTGCCATCGCCCTCACAACCTCTTCACTGACCGCGCCGTGATGGCTGATGATGGCAGGATCAACCCCCAGCATTTCAGCCTTGGCGGTGTTGGAATAGGTAACAAAGCCGCGATCAAGCACCATGGATGACCCCGGAATATCGGTGAGGGCAGCCGCCACCATGCCGCCGGTGCAGCTCTCGGCGGCGGCGATCATGACCCCGCTTGCCGTGGCCTGCTCAATGATCATGGCTGCAATCGGGTTCATGCCGTACCCCCGCCTGATAGCCAGAACCACAGCAGGATTGCCGTCATGGCCCCGGCGATAACCCCGGCAAAGGCATCATCAGCAACCACACCGGATGCACCGGGGATAGCCTCAGCCTTGCCAATGGGTCCGGGTTTCAGGATATCAAACAACCGGAACAGCGCGAAAACGGCGATCACGCCAACCCAGAACCCCTCTGCGCCATAGGCTGGCAGGATCAGCATGGCCAGCCACTGGCCCACCACTTCATCAATCACCACTTCGCTGGCATCATGACTGCCCGTCAGCCGGTAATGACCGGCAATGGCAGGGAAGGCAACAATCGTGGCGAGGATCAGGGCCAGCACCAGCCCGCCATGCCCGAAGCTGGCAAGGATCAGCACACCGGCGATGAGCGCGGCCAGTGATCCGGCGGTACCGGGTGCGGGCAGTTTCCCGACCGGGCCGATGGTGGCGATCAGGGCGAGCAGGCGATCAGGCATTGTTCGGACCGAATACGGCGGTCACTGCCGCCTGGACGGCAATGCCTTCCTTGCGGCCGGTGAACCCCAGGCCTTCGGATGTTGTCGCCTTCACCGAAACGCGATCAACCGCAAGACCGAGGAGGCCAGCAATCCGCGCCCGCATGGCATCACGGTGGGGGGTGATTTTGGGGGCCTCGGCGATGATGGTCAGGTCAGCCAGCGTGATCACGCCACCCTGTTCCGCCAGTTGAGCGGCGGCTTTTTCAAGGAAAAATGCGCTGTCCATGCCTTTCCACTGATCATCGGATGGCGGGAAATGCGCGCCGATATCACCATCCGCCATAACCCCGAAAATCGCATCGGTGAGGGCGTGGAGCGCTACGTCACCATCGGAATGCGCATCAAACCCGTGATCATGGGCAATCTCAATGCCGCCAAGCATGATCGGCCCCGGATCGGTGTTGAACCGGTGAACATCATAGCCGGTGGCCATTCTGATATCAGGGCTGGATGTTTTCATCATGGGTGCAGTATCCCCTTCACGGAGGGCAAAGGCAATCCGCTCCGCCATGGCCAGATCAGCGCTGTTGGTGATTTTGGCCAGCACGGGGTCACCCTCCACGGCAAGGACAGGAATACCGGCATCCTCGGCCAGGGCGGCATCATCGGTGATGCGGGGGTCACTATTGGCCTGATGCAGCCTGAGGATCACGGGCCAGGAAAACGCCTGCGGTGTCTGCACCCGTTCAATCCCGTCCCGCGGAATACGCTCAGTCACCACGCCGCCCGACACTTTCTTGAGGCTGTCTGCCGGGGGCAGGGTCGGGATCACCGCCTCCGCGCCCTCATCAAGGGCGGCAATCAGCCGGTCAAGCACAGTGTGAGGCACAAACGGGCGGGCGGCATCATGGATCAGCACCCATTGCGGGGCCACATCGCTGAGCCGCTCAAGCCCGTACCGGACCGATTGGCTGCGTTCAGAACCGCCGGTGGTGATAAGCCAGTTTCCCCCATCGTGAGGCAGGTTGGCCCGGGCGTGATCTTCAGCACCCTCAGCCACCACCACAACCCCGCCACTGATCCGGGGATGACCCGCAAACGCATCGATGGCATGGCGCATCACGGGTTTGCCCTCCAGCATCAGCCAGGGCTTGGCGATGGCACCGCCCAGCCTGCTGCTCTGCCCGGCGCAAAGAAGAACCACCATGATTGCCGCATCATCCATGGCCTCCTTATACGATGCTTTTGGGATATTGACCATGCCCGAGCATTGATAATCCTTGCGTTTTCGGCCAGTTTTCGGTATTTGCCTAAAAAATAGGCAACAGGATTGTTTTGCATGACAGCTCCCCTTTCCATCGGCGGCATCTCGCTCCGTCAGCCGGTCGTTCTTGCCCCCATGTCGGGGGTGACCGACTGGCCGTTTCGCCGTGTTGTGCGGGAAGAGGGCGGTGAGCTGGTTGTATCCGAAATGGTGGCGAGTGCGGCGATCCTGCACGGTGTCCGGTCGGAGATGCGCAAACTCTCCGGTGATGCCCGTGCCGAATTCCCCTATTCCCTGCAACTCGCAGGCTGGGATGAGGCCATGATGGCTGAGGCTGCCCGTATCGGTGAGGGCATGGGCGCCGCCATGATCGATATCAACCTGGGCTGCCCCGCCCGCAAGGTCACCGGCAAGCTGGCCGGATCAGCCCTGATGCAGGATGAAGCCCTGGTCGGGCGTATTTTCAGGGCGGTCCGGGGCGCGGTTTCCATTCCCGTGACCGTCAAGATGCGGCTGGGCTGGGATGAACACAGCCACAACGCCGCCACGATTGCCGCCATGGCTGAGGCTGAGGGTTTTGCCATGGTGGCGGTGCATGGCCGGACCCGGTGCCAGTTCTATAAGGGTGAGGCGGACTGGGCGGCGATAGCCCCTGTTCGTGAGGCGATCAGCCTGCCCCTGCTGGTCAACGGGGATATCAACAGTCTGGCTGATATTGACAGGGCCATTGCGCTTTCCGGTGCTGATGGCGTGATGATCGGGCGTGCCGCCATGGGCAGGCCGTGGTTTATCCGGCAGGCCGGACAGCATCTCCTTGGCCAGCCCGTTGACCCGGAGCCGAGCCTGAGCCAGCGACACGCTATCATGAAACGCCACCTTGAGCTGATGATGGATCATTACGGTGCCGAGGCCATGCGACTGGCCCGCAAGCATATTGCCGCCTATACCAGCGGCATGGGCGGTTCTGCCCTGATGCGCCAGATCGCCAACAATTCGGCGGATGCGGCCTCTGTTTTCGATACCATCAACCGGTTTTTCGAAGATGCCATCGCCCGTAACGAGGATGGGGATACCAAAGCGGGGGATACTCCTGTGAAAGTCAGGGCAGCATGAACACCCTGCCTGAAATGATGCTGGCCGGTATCCGCAACCCTGTTGCCGCGCTGGATAGCAGCAACCGCTTTCTTTTTGCCAACCCGGCGGCTGAGGAATTTTTTCGTTCCAGTGCCGCCACGCTGAAGGAATACAGCGTCAACGATTTCTTTGATGGCGTTATCCTGACGATGCTGGAACGGGCGCGGCTGAGCGGCAATTCGGTGAGTGATCAGGGGATTGATGTCAATTCACCCCGGCTTGGCCTGAAACGCATCAATATTCAGGTCTCACCGTTGCAGGATACCAACAACACGCTGGTGCTGGTGATCCAGGAACGCCAGCTCGCCGAACGCCTGCGGGGTCAGCAGCAATTCCGGGGGGCGGCGCGGTCCATGGCGTTGCTATCCGCGCTCCTCGCCCATGAGATCAAGAACCCGCTGGCGGGTATTCGCGGCGCGGCCGAGCTGATTGCCGATGATCCCGGGGGTGATATCGGCCCGATGACCGGGCTGATCATGTCCGAAGCGGACCGGATTGCCTCACTGTTGACGCGGGTTGAAACCCTGGTCGGTGACCGCCCGCCAGAGCTGGGGTCGGTCAATATCCATGAAGTGCTGAACCACTGCATCCAGCTGGCCGAAAACAGTTTCGGCCGGGGGTGCAACCTGATCACCGCGTTTGACCCATCGCTGCCGCCTGCATTGGGGGATCGTGATCTGCTGATCCAGTGCTTTATAAACCTGTTAAAGAACGCCTGTGAAGCCTCTGATGATAAACAAAATATAAAGATAAAATCGTCCTTTAACCTGGGTGCGCGTTTTGCTGGCGGATCGGCCGGTGCGGCCTGCCCGCTGGTGGTTGAGATCATCGATCAGGGTGAGGGTATACCGGATAATCTGCGTGATCATATCTTTGATCCGTTCATCACCGGGAAATCCAATGGCACGGGTCTGGGGCTTGCGCTGGTGGCCAGCACGGTGGCCAGTCATGGCGGGACGATTGATGTTGAATCGCGCCCCGGGCTGACATCATTCAGGGTCGGCCTGCCGGTATCGGAGGAAGCAGCATGACCACGCCTTACGTCCTCCTGGCTGATGATGACCGCGCCATTCGTCTGGTGGCCCAGAAAGCGCTTGAAAAGGCGGGGTTCAGGGTCCATTCGGTGGATAGAATTTCCAGCCTGATGGAGGTTATCGTCAACCCCGAGTTTCAGGTTCTGGTGACCGATGTTGCCTTCCCTGACGGTGATGCGCTTGATCTGTTGCCTGAAATCAAATCGAGGCGGCCTGATCTGCCGATTATCCTGATGAGCGCGCGCTCTACCCTCCTGACAGCCGTCAAGGCGCAGGAAAGGGGGGTTGCCGCCTATCTGCCCAAACCGTTCCCGCTGGATGATCTTGTTTCAGCGGTTGAAGGGCTGAAAACCTCTATTGAGGCTGGCACGCCCGAGGCTGATATATCCCCTGATCAAAGCCCGCTGATCGGCCGTTCCCCGGCGATGCAGGATATTTTCCGGTCCATGGCGCGGCTGGTGCATACCAACCTGTCGGTGATGATCACGGGCGAAAGCGGCACCGGCAAGGAAGTCGTCGCCCGCGCCCTGCATGATCTGGGTGAACGCCGCAAGCAACCCTTTGTTGCCATCAACATGGCCGCGATCCCGAGGGAGCTGATCGAAAGCGAACTCTTCGGCCATGAAAAAGGCGCTTTCACCGGGGCTGATCGTGTTCATGACGGGCGTTTTGCCCAGGCCAGTGGCGGGACGCTGTTTCTCGATGAAATCGGTGACATGCCGGCTGAGGCCCAGACCCGGCTGTTGCGGGTGTTGCAGGACGGGACCTATACCCGCGTTGGCGGCAACCGGTTGTTGCGCAGCAATGTCCGGATTATCGCCGCCACCCATAAAAACCTTCCTGACCTGATTGCCGAGGGCAATTTTCGTGAAGACCTTTATTACCGGCTCAATGTGGTGCCGCTCAACCTGCCGCCGTTGCGGGAGCGGAATAACGATATCCCTGATCTGTGCCAGCATTTCATCCTGCGCACCGTCAAGGATGGGTTCCCCACCAAAAAGTTTTCAGCCGATGCCATGGACGCGCTCATGGCATGGCACTGGCCCGGCAATATCCGGGAGCTGGAAAACCTGATCTGGCGGCTGGCGGTGCTGGTCGATGATCCGGTGATTGAGGCAAACCATCTCGGCCCCATGCTCATTGACGTGAGGGGGCAGGCGGGCGTGGATGATGACACCCTGACCCCGGGGCAGTCGGCGACCCTGGGGCAGTCGGCGCATTTTCACATTGAACGTTTCCTTGATGCCCATGCCAGCGATGCCATGCCCACAGGCATTCACGATCGCATCATGGCTGAGGTTGAAAAACCCCTGATTGAGATATCGCTCCGCTATACTGGCGGCAATCAGTTGCGGGCCGCCGACATGCTGGGGGTAAACCGCAACACCCTGCGCAAGAAGATCAAGCAGTTGGGGATCGACAGCGGGTCCATCCGGCGGCGCGTGATCAGAGGGTGAACTGGTATGGCAGGGCTATTTTGGGTATGATCAGGTCATGAGCAACGCATCACATGACACCAGCCTGACCGGAATGGAAACAGAAACATCCGGTATGCTCATCCGTCTTCGTCATGCTTTTTCCGAACGTGTGCTGGCCTATATCGCGCTGTTTGTGGCGCTGGTGCTGGGCTGCCTGACCTTTGCGCTGCTATCCAGCGAAACCTTCCTGTCCGATGAAAGCGATCTGGTCGCCATCCTGCTGATGGTTGATATCACCACGCTCGGGGTGTTGCTGATCTTTGTTGGCCGGCAGGTCTACCGCCTCATCAGGGAACGCCGGAGAAGGCTGGCGGGCTATCAGCTCCACCTCCGGCTGGTGACGCTGTTCGGGGTGATCACGGTTTTCCCGGCCATCATCATTGTGGCGTTTTCGTTCTTTGTCCTCGATTTCTCGCTTCGGGGCTGGTTTTCGGACCGTATTTCCACCGCCATCAATGAGAGCGTCACCGTTGCCAACGCCTATCTGGAGGAGCATATCCAGTCCGTTGAGGGCCAGATTCTCGCTATGGCCAATGACATCAACCGTGAGGCGGGGTCACTTTCGGGCAATCGCCGCCGGTTTGATGCCTACCTCACCAATCAGGCCGGTGTGCGAAACCTTTCCGAGGCGATTGTCATCGATTCCACCGGCCGGGTGATTGCCAATTCGCGGTTTGCCTATGCCGTGACGTTTTCCAGCCTCGATGATGATGACTTTTTCAGCAAGGCCCGAAACGGTGAGGTGGCGATCACCACCATTGATATCACCAACCGTATCCGCGCCGGGGTCAGGCTGAACCAGTTTGTTGATGCGTATCTGCTGGTTGGCCGGTTTATTGACCCCAAGGTTTCCGCCGCCGTGGACCAGACCCAGACCGCGGCATCCGAATATCAGGTGATTGATATCCGCCAGCTTGATCTCAAGGTCAGCTTTGCCCTGTTGTTCGGGATGGTGGCCCTGTTGCTGTTGCTGGGGTCGATCTGGGTCGGGCTCAATTTCGCCACCGCCATTGTTGAACCGCTCGGATCCGTGATCATGGTGGCAGAACAGGTCCGGTCGGGCAATCTGGCCTCTCGCGTGACGATGACTGACCGCAATGATGAGGTCGCAAGGCTGGGCCTGTCGTTCAACCGCATGCTGGATGATATCAACAAGAACAGGGAAGAGCTGGTGGAGGCTAACCGCCAGCTGGACAAGAGGCGTGAGTTTACCGAGGCCGTGCTGGGCGGGGTATCATCCGGGGTGATCGGCATTGATGAAAAACGTTTTGTCACCCTGCCGAACGCGGCTGCGCTGACCATGCTGGGGATCAACAAGATGGATGCCATCGGCCAGCGGCTGGATACCCTGGTGCCGGAATTCGCCAGCCTGCTCGATACCGCGAGCAAGCCCGGCCGCCGCAATCAGGAACAGAATATCGAAATCAAGCAGGGCAAGAGCATACTGAATCTGCTGGCCAGGATTACGACCGAAACCGTGGATAACCGGATTGTCGGTTACGTTGTGACGTTTGAAAATGTCTCTGATCTGCTCGATGCCCAGCGCAAGGCTGCCTGGGCCGATGTCGCGCGCCGGATCGCCCATGAAATCAAGAACCCGCTGACCCCGATCCAGCTTGCCGCTGAACGGCTGGGGGCCAAATACACCCCCAAGGATGAAAAGAGCAGGGCGAGTTTCGCCAGCTACATTGAAACGATCAGCCGTCAGGTTGAGGATATCGGCCGGCTCGTCAACGAATTTTCATCATTCGCCCGGATGCCTGCCCCTGAAATGCAGATGCATAATCTGGTGTCGATGGTGCAGGGGCAGATCAATCTCTTTGAGGCCAGCACAAATTCGGTGCGCTTTGAATTTGACAACAGTGGCGATGATGAAATCATCCTGTCCTGTGATGACAGCATGATGCGTCAGGTTGTGACCAACCTGCTCCAGAACGCGGTTGATGCCATGACCGAGGCAGGCGAAGAGGATTGCCGCATGCTGGTCGAAATTGAGGAAACCGATAACGCGGTGCGGATACTGTTTATTGATAATGGCCCCGGTCTGCCTGATGAAAAGGGCGTTGACCTGACCGCGCCCTATATCACTTTCCGTGAGCAGGGAACCGGGCTTGGGCTGGCCATTGTCCGCAAAATCGTTGAGGATCATGATGGCAGCATCGTGCTTGCGCATTCAGGTCATCAGGATTACAAGGGTGCTGCCGTGACCATCATCCTGCCCCACCAGAATAAAAACGCAAAAGCAGAACGATGAAGCCTGAAATTCTTATAGTTGATGATGAACAGGATATCCGATCCATGCTGGCCGAGTTGCTGGAGGATGAGGGCTATACCTGCCGAACCGCCGCCAATGCCGAAGAGGCGAGGCAATCGGTGCAGGAATTCCTGCCCTCGCTGGTGATCCTCGATATCTGGATGAATAATTCGGACATGGACGGGCTGGTCTTGCAGCAATGGATCAGGAGGCTCTATCCCGATGTTCCGGCGATCATGATTTCCGGGCATGGCAATATCGAAACCGCTGTTCAGGCGATGAAAGACGGTGCCTATGATTTCATTGAAAAGCCGTTCAAATCCGACCGATTGCTGATCCTTGTCGAGCGTGCGCTGAAAGCCGCCATGCTTGAGGCTGAAAACAACGAGCTTCGCAAAACAGCCTCTGTCCAGTCTGAGCTGATCGGCGAAGCGCCCTCTATCAAGGCGCTCAGGCAATCGATTGAAAAAGTCGCCCATTCCAACAGCCGCGTGATGATCACCGGGCCTTCAGGCAGCGGCAAGGAGCTGGCGGCACGGCGTATCCATCAGCTGTCCGAGCGCAATTCGGGCCGTTTCGTGGTGGCGAACTGCGCCATGCTCTCCCCCGAAAGTGTCACCGCCGAGTTGTTCGGGACCGAGGCCAATCCCTCAGGTCACCGCATTGTCGGCCTCTTTGAGCAGGCCCATGGTGGTACGCTCTATTTTGATGAAATCGGTGATCTGCCGCTTGAAACCCAGGGCAAGCTGGTTCGCGCTGTTCAGGATCAGCGGTTTAGGCGTGTCGGCGGCACCGCGGAGGTTACAGTCGATGTCCGGGTCATCAGCGGGTCGAAACTGAACCTGAACGAAGAGGTTGAAAACGGCAACCTGCGCGAAGACCTGTTCTACAGGCTCAGCGTGGTGCCGATCATCCTGCCGCCGCTCAACGCCCGCAAGGAAGATATCCCCGAATTGTCGCGTTTCTATCTGGATCAGGCCAACACCGGTTCAGGCAAGAAGCTGGCCCTGTCCGATGAGGCCATAGCCATGCTGCAAATGTACGAATGGCCGGGCAACGTTACCCAGTTGCTGAATGTCATTGACTGGCTGACGATCATGGCCAACCCTGAGTCCGAGGGGCTGATCATGGCTGATGACCTGCCCCCTGAAATTTCCGGCACCGCCGCTGAGGGGACGGGGCAGGGGTTTGAAACCGTTGTCGGCCTGCCGCTGAAGGCAGCAAGGGAGCATTTCGAAACCCAGTACCTGATTTCACAGCTGACCCGGTTTGACGGCAATGTATCGAAAACAGCCGAATTCGTCGGGATGGAGCGATCCGCGCTGCATCGCAAGCTCAAGAGCCTCAATATCAACCCGGATAAAAGTGATTAAGGGGAAAGCGGGATGAATATCATCATCTGCGGGACGGGCCAGGTTGGCTCCTCTATCGCTGGCCACATGGCGATGGATAATGATGTCACTGTCGTCGATTCGAAAGCCGAACGGGTTCAGCGCACCACCGAAACCTTTGATGTGCGCGGCGTTATCGGGGTGCCATCGCATCCCGATATCATGGAACAGGCCGGGGCCAAGGATGCCGATATGATCATCGCTGTGACTGAGAGCGATGAGATCAACATGGTTGCCTGTCAGGTTGCGCATTCGATTTTCAACACACCGCTGAAAATCGCCCGTATCCGGTCACGATCATACCTCAACCCGCTGGTGGGTGATCTCTTCAGCCCGGAAAACCTGCCGATTGACCATATCATCTCACCTGAATCGGAGGTATCCGCTGCGGTCAGCCGCCGCCTGCTGGTCCCCGGTGCCTTTGATGTGGTCAGCATGAGCAATCAGAAAGGCCGCATTGTCGGGGTCCGCTGCCTTGAAAATTGCCCCATCATCAATTCCCCGTTGCGTTACCTGACTGATCTTTTCAAAGGGCTGAACATCACGGTGGTGGCTATCCTGCGCGGTAATGACGTGATAGTTCCGCGTGATGGTACCCTCAAGATGGAGGAGGGCGACCGGGTCTATTTCGTCTGTGATGAAGAACACATGGCAAGGGCCATGGCATCCTTCGGGCATGAAGAACCCGCCAGTCGCAACGTGCTGATCGCGGGTGGCGGGACAATCGGCCGGATGGTTGCGGCTGATGTTCTGGCCCAGATTGAAAATTCACGCTGCACCATCATCGAATTTGACAAGAACACCGCCCATGAGGCCGCGCATGACCTGGCCGGTATCACCATCATCAACGGTGATGCGCTGGAACCCGAAATCCTTGAGGAAAGCGGGGTTGGTGACGCTGATACCTTTGTTGCCCTGACCAATGATGATGAGGTCAACGTCCTGTCATCGCTGCTGTCAAAGCGATACGGGGCGGCGCATACGGTATCGCTGGTGAACATGGCCAGCTTTGTGCCGCTGATCTCCACCCTCGGGGTTGATGCGGTGATCAACCCGCCTGCCATTACCGTATCGTCAATCCTGAAGCATATCCGGCGTGGCCGTATCCGGGATATCCACACCATTGTTGAGGATAAGGGCGAGTTTATCGAGGTTGAGGCGATGCCGTCATCCCCGCTGGTCGGCCTGCCGCTGAGGAAAGCCAACCTGCCCAAGCATATTGCCGTGGGTGCCATCATCAGGGATGATGAGTTTATCGCCCCGCGTGGGTCCACCATCATTGAACCTGGTGACATGGTGATCCTGTTTGCTTCCCGTGAAGCCATCGGTGAAGTGGAAAAACTGTTGTCCGTTCGTCCTGACTTCTTCTAGATTGCTGTAAGGGAGTTTTAAATGTCACGTATTGCTTATGTTAACGGCCGTTATATTCCGCAGCATCAGGCCGGTGTCAGTATTGATGATCGCGGCTACCAGTTCGGTGATGGCGTTTATGAAGTCGTCACCATCATCAATGGCCGGATGGCTGATGAAGACTGGCATCTCGACAGGCTGGAGTTCTCACTGGGTGAGCTGGTTATCCCGATGCCGATGTCGCGGGCCGCGCTCAAGATCGTTATCCGCAATATTATCCGCATGAACGGGATCAGCACCGGGCTGATCTATTTTCAGGTTACCCGCGGGGTCATGCGGCGTGACCATGCCTTTCCGGCGCTGATGAAACCGCAACTGGTGATGACCGCCAAGACGATGAAATTCCCCGGCCCTGACAGCGCCAGGCCCGTCAAGGTTATCACCGTGCCTGATCAACGCTGGCGCCGCCGTGATATCAAGACCACACAGTTGCTGCCAAACTGCCTCGCCAAAACGAAAGCGGTTGAGGCCGGGGCCTATGAGGCATGGATGGTGGATGATGACGGCTACGTTACCGAGGGGTCGAGCTCAAACGCCTGGATTGTCACGAAAGAGGGGGAGCTGATCACTCGCCCCACCACCTACGATATTCTGAGCGGGATTACCCGCAAGACCGTGATGGCCATAGCAGCCGAACGCAACCTGAAGATTGTCGAACGGGCCTTCACCCCTGAAGAGGCTATTGCCGGCGCCGAGGCCTTCATGACCAGCGCATCATCCATTGTCACGCCTATCGGCCTGATCAATGACAGCCCCGTTGCTGATGGTGAGGCCGGACCGGTCGCCATGGCCCTGCGTCATGCCTATTTCGATCATGTCGGAAAAAATGCAGCGGAATAAACGCTTTCAATCACCTGATCCAAATCTGGTAATTTACAAATCCCTAATTTTGTTTAAAAGTTAATTAAACATATCGGGGGATAGTGCAATGGCTACAGAGAAGAGCCACAATTTGCAGGAAATTTTTCTTAATTCAATCCGTAAAGATCATATATCAGTAACGGTATTTCTCATTAACGGTGTGAAATTGCAGGGTATTATCACATGGTTTGATAATTTTTGCCTGCTGTTAAAGCGTGATCAGCATGTGCAGCTTGTTTACAAGCATGCCATTTCCACGATCATGCCGACAGTCGCCGTCAATCTGGATGTCGACAACACCCGTGATGAGGGTGTTGAATAGGGCCTATTGATCAAAGGCGCTTGCGCTGTTTGGATCAAGTCACGCCAGCGTTGTTTGCAAGGCACGCTAGCGCTGCTTGGCTTGTTGCCACCACTC
>NTKX01000039.1 GCA_002457135.1 SAR116 cluster bacterium MED-G04 | reverse complement strand
TTCTGCAGCAGGGTCCGGTTGCGGGTCCGGTTCGGCCTTGATGCCCGGAACTTTGCTTTCCGGGGCTTTGGTGATGCTGTCTTTGGACGGGACAGTGAAGGCGAGGATGACCGACGGGTCCAGTATCCCTTCTGGCAGGGTCGGGACTTCGGCTTTCTGGGACCAGGCCAACACGGGTTTGGGGGACAGAATCGCCTCAAGGTTACGCAAGCGATCCTGTGACAGTGACGGCGGCGTTGCCTTGGTGACGCTGGGGGCCTCTTCGATGTGATAACCGGCCTTGAATTGCGGCGGCTTGAAACCCAGCAGGGCAACCAGCCCGAACTGGATCACCACCATGGCAACCCCGCCAATAACAAGATACCGGCTGGACACGGTTGATGTTGAAGATGGCATGATTTCCCCGATAAATCAGCGTTCGTCCAGTAAAGCCTATTATCAGCTTTCGTCGGCGCGAACTTCCTGTACTTCCGGAATGTAATGGCGAAGCATGTTTTCAATACCCATTTTCAACGTCGCCGTTGAGCTGGGGCATCCCTGACAGGCACCACGCATGAACAGCGTCACAACGCCTTCTTCAAAGGATTTGAAAACAATATCGCCACCATCCATGGCAACAGCAGGGCGAACCCTTGTATCCAGCAGGTGCTTGATGTGACGAACGGTATCGTCATCGTCACTGTCATCTTCATCCATGTTCTGGCCGGTTTCAACCACCGGCATGCCGCTGGCGAAATGTTCCATGATCGCCGCCAGTACACCGGGCTTGATGGTGAACCATTCGCGGCTTTCACCCTTGGTGATGGAAACAAAGTCGCTGCCAAGAAAAACGCTGGAAACACCGTCAACCCCGAACAATCGGCGGGCAAGCGGTGAATGCGCGGCATCATCAATCGATGAGCATTGCAACGACCCTGTGCCGAGGACTTCAACACCAGGGATGAATTTAAGGGTGGCCGGGTTAGGCGTGTCTTCAGTCTGGATAAACATCACAAACCTCTCATGTGTAATAATTCTATTATAGGTCTTCTGACCCTGCACCACAACCGCAAGGCCCAAAAATAATCATCCGGCACTGCTGCCGAGGAAACCGACACGTTGCCGAACCTCAGCCATGATAGGCCGGGCAAGGGCATAAGCCTTGTTCGCGCCGGTAGCCAGAATCTGGTCAAGATAGCCGGGATCAGCCATCAGGCGGTTCATTTCACCCGTGATCGGGGACAGCTTTTCAATGGCGAGTTCCGCCAGTGCAGGCTTGAAAACACCAAAACCCTGACCCCCGAAATCAGCCAGCACACCGGCCTCATCCCTGTCGGCAAGGGCCGCGAAGATCGACACAAGATTGCGGGCCTCTGGCCGGTCTTCCAGCCCTTCAACCTCAGACGGAAGGGGTTCAGGGTCGGTTTTGGCCTTCTTGATCTTGGACATGATGGCATCAGCATCATCGGTGAGGGTGATGCGGGAGAAATCCGAGGCATCGGATTTGCTCATCTTGGCGCTGCCGTCACGCAGGCTCATCACCCGGGTGGCCTGACCCAGTATCTGGGGTTCGGGCAGGGGGAAGAAATCCTCACCAACCATGGCGTTGAACGCCTGGGCAATATCGCGTGTCAGCTCCAGATGCTGTTTCTGGTCCTCACCCACGGGAACATGCGTTGCCTTATAGACCAGAATGTCCGATGCCATCAGCGTCGGGTAGGAATAAAGCCCCACGGTGGCGTTTTCACGGTTCTTGCCTGCTTTTTCCTTGAACTGGGTCATTCGGTTGAGCCAGCCAAGACGGGCAACACAGTTGAACACCCAGGCCAGCTCGGCGTGTTGCGGCACGCAGGACTGGTTGAAAAGGATGGACTGGTCAGGATCAATCCCCGATGCCATGAGCGAGGCGGCAACCTCCCGCGTGCTGGCGGTCAGCTCGGCCGGGTCCTGAGGCACCGTGATGGCATGCAGATCAACAACGCAGTAAATGCATTCAAATTCCTGCTGGAGCCTGACCCAGTTTCGGATCGCGCCTAGGTAATTGCCCAGATGCAGATTACCGGTGGGCTGAACCCCGGAAAAGATACGTTTCATGGCCTGAAGCCCCTTAAATCCTGTTACCGTTGTCTTTTTAACCACCGGTCACGATTGGTCAAGTCCTGCTTTATCCCGTTAGGGGATGGGATGGCTGGCGATCACGCGGCCAGGCCCTGAAACGCCAAGCCAGACCAAAATAGGCAACCAGCCCTGCCGATACCATCACCACCAGTTCCGCCGCCCTTTGCCCGGCCGATAGCGGGAGAGGGTATCGGGCCAGCCCGTATTGAACCAGCAGGATCACCGCCGCCATCACCGCCGTCAGCAGCAATGTCGGGATAAACAACTTCATCATCACCAGGCTGATCCGGTCCCGCTTCACCAGCATGACGGCCAATATCAGCACCGACACCCAGCTGGCAAGCGCTGTCGCAAGGGCCAGCCCCGCCGCACCAAAATGCCGCATCAGCATCAGGCTCAACCCGATATTTATGATGATGGTGGCAAATGAAATCAGCATCGGGGTCCGTGTATCACCGGCCGCGAAAAAGGCAGGTTGCAGCACCTTGACCAGAATGAACGCAGGAATGCCGATACTGTAGGCGACCAGCACCATGGCCACGGGTTCAATGCGTGAGGCATCAAACGCACCATAGGCAAAAAGCCCGCCGATGATCGCCTCAGCCAGAATGATCGATCCTGCCATCGCCGGTATCCCGAAAAAAAGCCCGAGCTGGCAACCCTTGGCCAGCGCATCACCGACCGCGCTGTGATTACCCTCGGCCTCCAGACGCGACAGGCGAGGCAACAGGGCGGTGCCAAGCGCAATCCCGATGATGCCGAGCGGCAGTTGCGCTATCCGGTCAGCAAAATAGAGCGCCGAGATCGCCCCCACCGGCAACAGCGAGGCCAGGATCGTATCGACCAGCAGGTTGATCTGCATCCCCCCCGCACCAAGGGCAGCCGGGAAAAACGATCGCCACATGGTGCGGCTGTGCCGGCCGATACGCGGCCAGATCATCCAGCGCGGTTTGCGGTCAACCCTGAGCAGCATCCGATGCAGCAAAATCAGCTGGAAGACCCCCGAAAGAGGGATGGCCACGGCCAGCGGAAACGCCTTGACCCAGGCCCCTAACCCGCAAGCCACCGCCCCGATAATCAGGCAGAGATTGAGGATGATGGGCGCCGCCGCCCCGCCCCAGAAATGATCATGGGCATTGGTGATCGCAGCCCAGAGTGCAACCATGGAAATCATGGGCAGAAACGGCATGGTCAGGCGGGCAAATTCGATGGCATCACTATGCCGGGCGCTGCCTTGCTCAAACCCCGGGGCAATCAGGCTGATGACCACGGGCATGGCGATTTCCATCACGATGGTGAGCATCACCAGCCCCCATAAGAGGGTGATCTGGATTTCGGAGGCCATGGATGCGGCGGCCTCATCGCTTTCCTGCCTGGCCCTTGAATAGGCTGGCATGAAGGCATTGGTCATCGCGCCCTCGGCCGTGATGCGCCGGAACAGGTTGGGCAGTTTGAAGGCGACAAAAAAAGCATCCGCCACGGGACCGGCACCAATGAAAACAGCGATCAGGATATCACGGATAAACCCCAGCACACGGCTGATGGCGGTAAGCCCGCTGATCTGGCCGACAGCACCAAAAAAACCCTTGCCGGCAACCATGCTGCTGATGGCATTGCGCAACGCTGGCATCAGGCCGCTACCTCATTGGCGGGGTCGCTTTCCTGCAATACCCTGAGCAGTTCCTGACGGATTTTATCCAGCCGCGTCTCACTGGTGATTTTAAGCCCGAAGCCATCCTTGACGTAAAACACATCAACAACCCGGTCACCATAGGTCGATACACTGGCCATCTGGATTTGCAGCCCCAGTTCAACCATCTTGCTGGTCAGTTTATGGAGCAGGCCCGGCCCGTCCTTGCCGTTGATTTCGATTACCGTGTGGTTGGTGGAGGCCTGATTGCTGACCAGCACCCTCGCGGGGGCGGCAATCTGGCGTATCCGTGACGGTGTCTGGCTGCGGCGGCGGTCGGTTGCCTCGGTGATATCCAGCATTCCGGTCAGGGCCTGTTCCAGCCTATCGCGCAGGGCATCAAGTCTGGCAGGGTCGGTGATCGCCTGCCTGTCCTGATTCTGAACCCAGAACGCATCAAGGGCCAGCCCGTCCTTTCGCGTCGTGATCCTGGCATCGACAATATTGGCCCCGAGGGAGGCAACCCCGCCAGCGATGCGGGAAAACAACCCCGCATCATCCGCCGTGATGATGATAATTTCGGTGGCGTTGCGGTGCAGGTCAGGGGTCAGGCTGATGCTGAGCAGGGAGTCCTTTTTCATGTGGTCACGGAACATGGCGGCATGGCGACGGTGGCTTTCCAGCTCAAACCCTGTCCAATAGGACGAATAGAACATCCCGACATGATCGTAGATTTCCTCTTCGGACCAGGTGTCTTCCAGTGCCTTGTGCAGGCGTAACTTGGCCTCGGCCTCAATATGGCGGATTTCGTCATCCGCATTCTCACCCCTCAACACCGCCATGGTCCGCGTATAAAGGGTCCGCATCAGGGCTGCCTTCCAGCCGTTCCAGACATTGGGGCCAACCGCCCGGATATCAGCCACCGTCAGCACCAGCAACAGGTTGAGCCGTTCGGGTGACTGTACCTCTTTGGCGAAATTCATGATCGTTGACGGGTCGTTCAGGTCATAGCGGAAGGCTGTCTCGCTCATCAGCAGGTGATACCGCACCAGCCAGGCGATGGTTTCGGTGGCAGCATCGCTGAGCCCGAAACGGGGGCAGACCTGCCGCGCAACCTCGGCCCCCAGGATCGAATGATCACCGCCCCTGCCCTTGGCGATATCATGGAGCAGCATGGCGACATAAAGCTCCCGCCGCAGGTTGATTTCCTTGATGGCGGCGGTTGCCACCGGCGCGATTTCCGCCAGCCCGCCGGTTTCGATGCCGTTGAGAATCCCGAAAGCGTGGATGGTATGCTCATCCACGGTATAGCTGTGGTACATATCGAACTGCATCATCGCCACGATACGCCCGAAATCAGGCATGAATTTGCCGATAAACCCGCTTTCGTTCATCAGCCTCAGAACACGTTCAGGGCTGCGCCGTGACGACAGGATATTGAGGAATGATGCATTGACCTCAGGGTCTTCACGAAAGGCTGCATCCACCAGCCTGAGGCTGCTGTGCAGTTTGCGGAGCGTATCAGGGTGGATATCAAAATCCGATTCCTGGGCGATTTCGAACATCCTCATCATCAGCAACGGCTGTTCCCTGAAACGGAAATCCGCAGGCAGGGTCAGGCGGGCATTATCCACGCTGAACGGTTTCGGCGCACGATTGGTGAAAAGCTGCATCAGAAGCGGGCGTGTGGTGGGGGTGATATCGGCCGCAAAGGCAGCACAGAATATCCGCGTCAGGTTGCCCACCGCCTTGGCGGCGAGGTAATAGCGCCGCATGAACCGTTCAACCCCGTTCATGCCCCGGCGTTTCTGAAACCCGAGTTCAGGGGCGATATCCATCTGGGCATCAAAGGTGAGGCGATCATCCTCACGCCCGGCGCGCAGATGCAGATGGCAACGCACGGTCCACAGAAACCGCTGGGCGTTGGCAAATTCCCTCGCCTCACTCTTGCTGAGAACGCCGTGATCAATCATCGCGTCAATGGATTCCACCCGATAGGCGTATCGGGCAATCCAGAACAGCGTGTGCAAATCCCTCAATCCGCCCTTGCCATCCTTGATATTGGGTTCAACAACATACCGGTGATTGCCGTTGCGGGCATGGCGGGTATCGCGTTCGCGCAGCTTGCTGGTGATAAATTCAGCGGCAGTAGATGAGACAACATCATCATGGAACTTGCCCATCAGCTCATCGAAAAGCGCGTTATCACCGGCGAGGTAGCGGGCCTCCAGCAGCGCGGTGCGGATGGTCAGGTCATCTTTCACGGCTTTCAGCTGTTGGCGCAGGCTCCGGCTGGCGTGACCGACGGTCAGCCCCATGTCCCACAGAATATAGAGCAGGGTTTCAATCAGCCCGGTGGTCTTGCGGTCGGGCTGAACCGCCGTCAGGAACATCAGGTCAATATCGGATGCCGGTGACAGCTCCCCCCGGCCGTAACCGCCGGTGGCCATCAGGGTAAAGCCGCTGGGTGCATCACTGGCGATACGGCGAAACAGGCTGGAAACAATACTGTCCATGATCAGCGCATAGCCGCCAACATAGATCGCACCATCGTTATCCTCGGAAAAACGGGCCTTGATGGCTTCACGGCCCTCAGCCAGGAGAGCGCGCGCCACGGGCAGCAGCCTTTCCTTTTCCTCCCCCTTCTTCAGGCGGGTTGAGGCAATGGCGGCTTCGGCCTTTTGGGCAAAACCGGTTTCATCAAACCATGATTTTGCATACTGGCTGGGCTTGAGGGACTGAAGCCATGACGGGGCGGCATTATTGTCCCCGCTTCTCTTGCTTGGCATGGAGGCGTCCATCCTCTGGTTTCCTGAAACGGCACCCGGCATCATATCGTAAGCGTGGTGATACTGCCAGTGGTATGGATTTAATCGTCATCAGAAAGGGCTTTAAGCCGATACAGGGCCTCAAGCGCTTCGAGCGGGGTCATGGTGTCAGGCAGGATCGCATCCATGGCCTCATCAAGGCGGGATTTGCCCCGGACTGGCTGCGTGACAGGTGGCGGCATATCCATGTTAAAGAGAGGCAATCCATCCACCGCCGATGCATTGAGGGGGGTATTTTCCTCCACCAGGCTGTTAAGGACATCCTCGGCCCGGGCCAGAACCTCGGCCGGTATCCCCGCAAGCCGCGCCACATGGATACCGTAGGACCGGTCGGCGGACCCTTCCACCACTTCATGCAGGAAGATAATCTCACCCTGCCATTCACGGACTTTCATGGCATGCGCCGACAGCGCATCCAGCCGCCGGGTCAGGGCGCCAAGCTCATGATAGTGGGTGGCGAACAGCGCCCGGCACCGGTTCACTTCATGGAGGTATTCGACCACCGCCCAGGCCAGGGACAGCCCGTCATAGGTTGCGGTACCGCGACCGATTTCATCGAGAATGACCAGGGCCTTTTCGCCTGAACGGTTGAGGATGGCAGCGGTTTCCACCATCTCAACCATGAAAGTCGATCGCCCGGTGGCGAGGTCATCAGAGGCCCCGACACGGCAGAACAGACGGTCCACCACACCGATACTGGCGGCATCAGCCGGAACATAAAGCCCGGTCTGGGCCATGATGGCAATCAGGGCATTCTGGCGCAGAAAGGTTGATTTACCGGCCATGTTCGGCCCGGTCAGCAGCCAGATCCGGTCATCACGGTTGAGCGCGCAGCCATTGCCGACAAAGGGGCTGTCACCATCGCGTTCCAGCATCTGTTCCACCACCGGATGACGGCCCGCCGTGATGCTGAAACTTTCATCATCGCTGAGGCCGGGGCGGCAGTAATTGCGGCGGATCGCCATCACCGCCGTGGCATAGGCGACATCGAGCCGGGCCGCATCCTCGGCAACACGGGCAAGGGCCGTACTTTCAGCCAACACATCATCACGGAGCCGGTTGAAATGATCTATTTCAAGGGCGGTGGCACGATCCCCGGCGGAGCTGATCTTCTGTTCCAGCTCGCCCAGTTCGGTGGTGGAAAACCGCACAGTCTGGGCTGTTGTCTGGCGATGAATGAACATCTCATGTTCGGTCATGGACGCGGCGTGATTGCTCCGCACCTCAATATGATAGCCCAGCACGTTATTATGCTTGATCTTGAGCGAGGCCACCCCCGAACGTTCCGCGTAATCCGACTGCAAGCCCGCGATATGGCGGCGGCAGTCATCACGCAGGTTACGCAGCTCATCGAGCGCGGGGTCAGCCCCCTTGCGGACAAACCCACCATCACGCGCCAGCAGCGGCAGGGTTTCGCCAAGCATGCCCGACAGATGCTCGATCAGTCGTGACGGTGCTTTCAGCGTTTCGGCCATGGTCTCAAGCGTCTGCTGGGCAAGCAGGCTGTCATGGCTGGTCTGGATGGCACGGGCCATGGCCAGTGCCGCATCCAGTGCGCGCATCACCGCCTCCAGGTCACGCGGGCCGCCATGATCAAGCCCAAGCCTCGACAGGGCGCGTTCCAGATCAGGCATCCGTTTCAGTGCCTGTTCCAGGCTTTCCATCAGGCGTGGGTTTTCAATCAGCACTGCGGCCAGATCAAGCCGGTCATTGATGGCGGCGGTATCGGTCAGCGGTGCCGACAGCCGGTTGGCCAGAAGCCGCCCCCCGGCACCGGTGCAGGTCAGATCAATGACCGACAACAGGCTGCCATTGGGTTTGCCCGACAGCGTGCGGGTCAATTCAAGCGAACGGCGGCTGGCCGGGTCGATTTCCATGATGCCGCCCGGGCTGATCTGCTGCACCGGCTTGAGGTGCAGATCACGGCCCTTCTGGGTCTGGTCCAGATAGATCAGCAAGCCGCTGATTGAGGCCAGCTCGGCGCGATTAAGGCTGGCCATGCCATCCAGCGTTTTCACGCCATAAAGCTCTTTCAGCCTGCGTTCACCCCGGCTGCTGTCAAAATCGGCGGCGGGGCGAAGCGCGAAACTGCCCGCCAGCCCGCCGGTATCACCATCGGTGAAGGGATGCGCCGCGTTGGGGTGATTGCTGGCGATCATTTCAGCCGGGCTCAACCTCGCCAGGGTTTCCTCCAGCCGGTCGGCGGCAATGGCCTGGGTCATCAGAACGCCGGTGCTGAGATCAACCCAGGCCAGCGCCTGATCACCGCCGGATTCGCCCAGCGCAACCAGAAAATTGTTCTCACGCGGGGGCAGAAAATCATCCTCGACCAGCGTGCCGGGGGTGACGATGCGGACAACCTCACGTTTAAGCGGGCCTTTGTTTCCGCGTTTTCTGGCGGTTTCGGGGTCCTCGGCCTGCTCACAGATCGCGACACGGAAACCCTGCCGGATCAGCCGCGCAAGATAGGTTTCAGCAGCATGGAAAGGCACCCCGCACATCGGCACTTCAGCATCATTGATCTTGCCACGGCGCGTCAGGGTGATATCCAGCGCCGCCGATGCATCCACCGCATCCTGAAAGAACATCTCATAGAAATCCCCCATGCGATAAAACAACAGGCAATCGGGGTGATCTTCCTTGACCGTAAGGTATTGCGCCATCATCGGGGTAACGCCGCTGGCATCCAGTGCAGGAAAGCGGGTGATGATCGATGCATCCTCAGGGCTGGTCATGGCTGTATCGGGGCCTTCCAAATTCGTGTTCTCCGATTTACCGCCCGCGGAACGGGACAAGCGATGACAGCGGCTGTTCGGGGCGCGCCCCGACATGGCTGATGATTTCGGCCGCAGCGGCGGTGCCGTTCATGGCCGCGTCCTCAAGACTGCCGCCAAGCTGACGGGCATGGAGGTAGCCGGCAGCAAAGAGATCACCGGCACCGGTGGTATCCACCACGCTGATCCCCTTTTTCGCATCAACCCGGATCCTCTCAGTGCCTGAGACCACCACCGATCCCTCTTCGCCAAAGGTCACCGCAACCTCACTCGCCATGCCAGCGACAGCATCCAGCATGGCCTCACCCTTAAGGCCGGTGAGGGCCTCAATTTCAATCTGGTTGCCAAACAGAAGGTCAATATGATCATCAATGAAGGCCAGCAGCTCATCATGATGGCGTTCAACGCACCACGCATCAGAAAGCGAAAACGCCAGCCTGGTATCGGTTCCCTTGATGAGATCGGCAACATGGCTGAAACACGCCGGTCCCGACGGGGCATCATAGGAATAGCCCTCAAGGTAAACCCAGTCGGCGGCGGCAACACGTTCAGGGTCGATATCCTCAGGCAAGAGATGCCGTGTCGCCCCCAGATGCGTGTTCATGGTGCGCTGGGCATCAGGGGTAACCAGAATGATGCAGTTGCCGGTGCGTTCCTCAGGATCA
Source organism: SAR116 cluster bacterium MED-G04 (assembly GCA_002457135.1). Lineage (GTDB taxonomy): Bacteria > Pseudomonadota > Alphaproteobacteria > Puniceispirillales > UBA1172 > UBA1172. The sequence continues at coordinate 7,511 of NTKX01000039.1, read as the reverse complement.
TAACAGGGAACATATTCCACCCCGGCGGCGGTGATGTCTTTTGCGAAAATCGCCCCCACATCATCATGGCCAAGCTTGCCGATAAAACCCGCCTGCCCCCCGCAGGACACAATCCCCACCACGGTGTTGGCGGCAGAGCCGCCTGAAATTTCGGTGGCCGGGCCGATCCGTTCATAGAGCCGGGCAGCATCGGCAGCATCTTCAAGCAGCTGCATGCCGCCCTTGTTCATGCCCTCTTTTTGAAGGAAGTCATCATCGGTGAGGGCGATAATATCGACAATGGCGTTGCCCACGGCAAGGATGGGAGCATGCTGTTTCTTCATAATGGCCTCATTCATCTGCACTGCCTCACCCTTAGCGCATTGACCTTCGATTTCAAAGGATGAAAGGACGGGGTGCGAAAGGACGGCCCACGAAAAGACGGGGCTTATGATCCTTTGTAACAGTGTTTTTGTTCTGAAAACAGGCGTTCGGCATGATCCGGTAACACCGCCCGGTATTAGGGGGAATTATTAGGGGCCGGTTTCTATTTACGAACCAGCTCAGCCAGTTTTTTCCGCTGGATTTTCCCGGAAGGCCCCTTGGGCAGATCAGGCAGAAAATGGATCTGGTCCGGGGCCTTGAAATGACCGATCTGTTTCCGGCAATGGGCCATCAGATCATCGGGCCTGACCACGGAATGCTCGCTTAATTTTACGCCCGCCTCAACACGCTGGCCGTAATTTTCACAAGCGACACCAAAGGCCGCGGCCTCAATCACATCAGGGTGACTGTAAAGCGCCTCATCAACCTCTCTCGGGGCAATGTTTTCACCGCCCTTGATGATCAGCTCTTTCAGCCTGCCGGTGACGAAAACGTAGCCTTCTTCATCCATGCGGCCCAGATCACCTGTCTTGAGCCAGCCATCGGGTGTGACCGCTTCCCTGGTTGCCTGCTCATTCTTGAGGTAGCATTTAAGGACATTCGGCCCCCGAACGAGGATTTCGCCCTCCTCACCACGGGGCATTTCCTGCTGGTCCTGGCCGCCGATGATAATCTCATTGCCAAACGCAATCCCGGGGGAGCCGATTTTGCGTATGCCGGGGGGTTGCGGGTTGGACAGTATCTGCGCGGCGGTTTCGGTCAACCCCATGGTTTCGATCACCGGGACATTGAACCTCTTCTCAAAGGCTGCATGCACTTCGGGCGATAACGGCGCTGATGCCGACCGGCCAAACCGCAGGTGTTCGCACCCCGATGCATTGCCACCCTGATTTTCAGCCTGATGCAACAGATACGATATCTGCGTGGGGACGACCGAAAACCATGTGCATTGGTGGTCCCGGATGCTGGCCCAGAAGGATGAGACTGAAAATTTGGGCGGGATCACCAGCGAGCTGCCCGAAACCAGCGAGGCCATGAGCGACACGCAAAAAGCATTGATATGATAAAACGGCAGAACACAAAGCCCGCGATCAAGATCAGTCAGGCCATGGGCAATGGCGGTGTTCCGCCCCCCGCACAAGAGGCTTTCATGGGTATGCACCACGCCCTTGGGCCTGCCGGTCGTCCCGGACGTGTACATCAGCAATCCATCCGCTGATGCCAGGGCAGGGGGGGCCGATGAAAGGCCGGGTAAATGATCTGCCCCGTGATGCGATGTGAGGGCATCCAGATCAAGCATGCTGACCTCACCCGCGCGGGCGCCAAGGGCGGCGGTGACCATCCCCCGGCTGTCGCCATCAACGATGACATGCCCTGCCTCAGCATGGCCGAGGACATATTCAATGGTGCTTTCACCGGCAACGAGATTGATCGCCGTTGCCAGATAGCCGCCATAGAGCAGGGCCAGGATGGTCAAGGCACCATCAATACTGTTGGAGAAGGCATAGCCGACAGGCTCACCCGGCCTGACTCCTTCTGCCTCAAGGCATGACACAATCGCGTTTATCCTCTGCCTGCATTCGGCAAACGAATAGGACCGGTCCTGACCGGTTGCGATCAGGTATGGTTTTTTACCATGGGCATCGGCCTGCCGGTCAATGGTATCACGCACTGAACAGCCGATGGCTTCATTGGAAAAGGCGTTGTTCATTTCCCTGCCTGTTTCCAGTATCCACCAAAAATCTCTTCAAGCGACGGCTCATTGGAAGGGATGGTGCGAACCACCTTGGTGATGTTCAGCAAATGCCGGTGGTTGAAATTGTCATCAATCGAATTGCCCCCCCAGGTCCCGCATCCCATGGACAGCGAAAACGGCATGCCATTGTCGAATGACCCGCCGGTGGCAAAACAATGCGCCTGATTGACAATCACCCGGCAGGCCGGGATTTCTTCACCCAGCACCAGGGCGCGGGCATCAATGGCCGTGTGGATCCCGACCGAATGCCCGGCCCCCTGATGGGACAGGACAGCCGCCGCGATGCGTTTTGCATCATCAAAATCACTGGCGCGATACAGCGTTGCAACAAGCGACAGCTTTTCGCCCGATTCGGGATGATCCGATCCAATGCCTTCGCCTTCGATCAGCAGGAATCTGGCATTGCCCGGATCGGGAATATCCACCCCCGCCACCTCAATCACCCGGTCAACATCACGGGCGATCATGTTCCTGTTCAGCCCGCCCGGCTGAAACAGGGCCTGCTTGAGCCTTGCTGAATTGGGGGCATCGAGCAGCCTGGCCCCGGCTGCGTGGAGTTCGCCCAGAAACGCATCACGGATTTCATCAACGACGATAATCACGTTTTCCGATGAACAGGAGGTGGCGTTATCGAACGTCTTGGAGGCGGTAATTTTCCCGGCTGCATCAGCCAGATCAGCGGTCTCATCAACAATGACCGTGACATTGCCGGCACCGACACCGATCGCCGGTGTGCCGGATGAATAGGCGCGGTGAACGTTGTTCTGACTGCCCGTCACCACCAGAATATCCACGCTTTCCATGAGACGCTGTGCCTTGACCTTGGACACAGGCGCCGGGATCATCTGCACCAGATCATGATCAAGGCCGATTTTATCAAATTCGGCATGCATATACCCCAGCAGCTTTTCACACACCGTCACGCCAGCGGGTGATGGTGACAGGATAATGGCATTGCCGCATTTGAGCGCATTGACGACATTGTTGGTTGGTGTCGCCACCGGATTGGTCGATGGCACAACAGCACCGACAACACCGACAGGGCGGGCAATTTCGGTAATGCCTGTTGCGGGATCATCGCTGATGACACCATGGGTTCTGGAATTTTTGATATCGCGCAACACGCCGAGGGTCTTGCGGTGATTTTTCCTGATCTTGTCGGCAACATTGCCGAGGCCGGTTGTTTCAACCGCCATGCCGGCCAGTTCTTGATTGCGCCCCGGTTCCATCAGCGCCCATGCGGCGGCCAGCGCGGACTTGTCGTAACGATCCTGGGTTGCGCCATGCTCATAAGCCTTCTGGGCCTTGCGGGCGCGGGCAACAAGATCATCAACCAGGCGGGTTTCCATTTCATCTGATCGGGGGTCAGCGGGCATGTCTTTCAATCTCTTGGCAAGTGATTAAGGTAAGGGGGAGATGGTGATGACCGGGCAGAAAAACCCCGCCCGGCCTGATTGGTATTGTCCTGGTTGATTATAGCCCTTTTAAAAGCTCTGCCAGGAACTTTTCGCGTTCCGCCCACATGGCCTGCACCTCAGCACGGGTCATAATTTTCATGGGCGAGCCACCGGCCTTCATGCGCTTGGCAACCCGGGCATGCGCGAACATTTCCGGGACTTTTGCCGCCAGCGTGTCGATGACCTCTTGCGGGGTGCCTTTCTTGACCATCAGGCCACGGAAATTCACCGAGGAATCGTCCACATCATAACCGGCTTCCAGCAGTGTTGGCACATCGGGCAGAAATTCGGCGTTACGCTCAAGGTCGGCAACAGCCAGAATTTTCACGTTACCCGCCTCACGGGCGCGGAACGCATCAGACAGGTTGTTGATACCGGCCACGACATCACCCGCGATGACGGCCTTCATGGCAGCGGCACCGCCACCCTTTGTCGGGATATAGGCGAATTTGGCCTCGGTTGCCTTTTCAATCTGGAGGGCGGCGATATGATGCCCCACAAACAGACCGGCCCCCGACAATGTAGCCTTGCCCGGATTGTCCCTGGCATAGTCGACCAGATCCTGAATGGTGCTGAACTTGCTGTCCTTGCCGACAACGACAACAGCAGGGTCGGCACCCCAGTTTGCAATAGGCTCAAAACTGTCGGCCGAATACTGCACCCCGCCCTTGATGGACTGGGCCACAAAATGCGGGATGTTATAGGCGGACAGTGTGTAACCGTCGGCATCAGCCTCGGTTGCAAACCAGTTCCAGCCAACACGGCCGCCAGCCCCCGGCTTGTTAACGATGTAGATCGGCTGGCCGAGGATATCCTCATTACCGGCGACCATTGTCACAATCCGTGCCTGGAAATCGGTAGCCCCGCCAGCACCATAAGATACCGCAACGCCAATGGGGCGATCCGGGTATTCGCCCGCGAGGGCGGCGGTTGCAGTCATTGCCAGTCCGGCAACACCCATAACCATTGTTTTAAGCAGTTTATTCATGTTTTCCTCCGTTGAATAATTGTTGCGTTCAAAACCAAATTCCCCTTGGTGTCTGCACCTTCAAAACCAGGGCAAACAACGCATGCATCACCGCCATGAACAGGGCCGTGATGATGATGCGCCTGATCCACGCATTCCTGTTCGAAAGCGGTGCCGGATCATAAATCGTGAAAATAATCAGAAAGGCGATGGTCGATGCCAGATAGAACCCCAGTGTCTTGGCTGCAAAAAACACATGGATGATCATCACCAGAAGCCCAGGCAGGATATTGACAAAACCCGGCCCGTCCAGCCCCTCACCAACCTTTGCCAGACCGGTCACAGCCCGGACGAAATTCCACCCCGCAAGGCTGATGAAAAAGATGGCAATCAGCCTCGGAAACAGAAACGCATCAGCCGGTTCCTGGGTGAAACTGATCCACGCCACCAGGGCCGCGACCATGAGGACAACGCCAGAGGATACAACATGCTGGAGGCGTGATGCGGTCATGACCCGGCCCCCGCTTTGCCCGCAGCCCTGTTATGCAGCATGTTCGACCAGAAACTGTAGCCAATAGATGCCAGCACCAGAAAGATCAGGAACATGTTCAGCGGCCCAGTCATGAAATAGATCAGCGGTCCATCCTGGGCCTGGGCAATCAGTGATCCGGTTGTGAAGTTCGACTCGGCGATCGGGCCGAGGATCAGGCCAAGCACCAGCGGCGCGGCAGAGAAGCCGAATTTTTCAAGAAAGAACATGCCCACACCCAGCCCCAGCATGATGTAAACATCACCCATGGATTGCTGCACCGAGTATGAACCGAAGGTGGCCAGAACCATCACCGCCGCCGCCATGATCGGCACCGGTGCCCGGGCAATTCGCGCCGCCCATGTCGCGGTGTAGATGCCGAAAACAACCATCAGGATCTGCCCGATCAGCATGGAGTTGATAAAGGTCCAGGCAACCCGCGGGTGATTGTCAAACAAATCGGAGCCGGGGAAAATACCGTGGATGATCAGCCCGCCCAGCAACACCGCCGCTGTCGGGCTGCCCGGGATGGAAAGGGTGAGAAGCGGCACGAGTGACGGGCCGACCATGGCGTTATTGGCGGATTCGGCGGCAATGATGCCCTCAGGGTGACCCTTGCCGAATTTGTCCTTATGGGGTGAAAACTTGCGCGCCTGATCATAGGCGACCAGCCCCGCTATCTGCCCGCCAACACCCGGAATAATCCCGATGATACTGCCGAAAATAGTGCCGATGGAAAGCGAACGGATGCTCCTCGACAGCTCCCGGATAGAGGCGATGAGCGATTGCTTCGGCACATCCAGTGCCTCAATAGCGGCGTTTTCCCTGCCCTTGGAGAACATCTCCATCACCTGGGGGATGGCAAACAGGCCGATCAGGGCAGGAATGATATGAATGCCGCCAGCCAGCGCATCAACGAAAATGAAACGCTGGGCGCCAAGATTGTCATCAAACCCGATCATTGACAGCCATAATCCGATGCAGCCCGACAGCAGGCCTTTGACAAAGGATTTGGAATCGAGGGAGCCAATGACCGTGACCCCCAGAATGGCCATCCAGAACAGATGCGAATAGCTGAAGGCAAGCGCCCATTGGGCAAGGATCGGGGTCATGAAAATCAGCAACAGAACGCCGATCACACCGCCCACGCCCGAGGCAAGAAAGGACAGGTGCAAGGCCCGCGCGCCTTCACCCCTCTTCGCCATGGCGTTGCCATCAAGGGATGTTGCGATATTGGCTGGCGCGCCCGGGATTTTCAGCAGAATGGCACTGACCGCCCCACCCGCAACAGTCGACGTATACGCCGCGCCAAGCAGGATAAGACCCTGCGCCGGTTGCAGATGGAACGTGAATGGGATGAGGAGGGCAACCGCCATGGTCGGGGAGAGGCCGGGGGTTGCGCCAAGGATCAGGCCACCTATCGTCCCGCCCAGCAAGAGCAGGAATGATATCGGTTCAAAAACACCGCCAAAGTAGCCCAGGAATTCCATCCATGATCCCCCTCAACTTCAACGGTAATTTATGAAAATAAAAATGCAAACGTTTTCATTTTTGAAAATTGCATGCTAAATTGGCTGTCATGACCACCAAGAGAACCCGATCACGAAAGGGCGCACCGGGCATTGTTGATGTCGCGAAACGGGCCAATGTTTCCCCCGCCACCGTGTCGCGGTTTTTCAATTCGCCTGAGGTTGTGCGCAGCCCGACACGAAGGCGGATAGAAGATGCCGCCTCTGATCTGGGTTACATTCGTGACCGCATGGCGGGGGCGATGCACAACCGATTTTCGGGAACCTTCGGGTTGATTGTGCCAACCATCGACAACGCGATTTTCGCCGAATTGATTGAGGCTTTTTCCACCCGCCTGCAGGAACGCGACCGCACCATGCTGATCGCGGCGCATGGCTATGACCTGACGCTTGAAACCGCCATCGTGCGGTCCTTGCTAGAACGCCGGATTGACGGCATCGCGCTGGTGGGGTTTGACCATAACAGTGTCGCGCTCAACATGCTTGAACAGCGTGACGTGCCGGTGATCTCAATCTGGAATTACCAGAAAGATGCGGCCCTGCCCTGCATCGGTGCTGACAATATTCACGCCGGGCATCTGATCGCTGATCATATAGCCGCGCTGGGGCATCAGGATATCGCGCTTGTCTTCCCTGAAGTGACGAACAATGACCGGGCGCGTGATCGCCTCACCAGCGTCAGGCAAACCCTGGAAAGCCATTCCATCCATGTGACCGAAGCCCGCATCCTGTCATGCAGTTATGATGTGGGGGAGGCCAAGAAACTGGGGCTGACAATGTTGAACCGGGACCCGCCAAGTGCCGTGATCTGCGGCAATGACGTTATCGCGCTGGGGATGGTTTATGCCGCAAACTGCCTGGGCATTGATGTTCCCGGTGATGTTTCCATTGCCGGTATTGGTGATTTCCG